>JAUPKJ010000268.1 GCA_030837505.1 Actinomycetota bacterium | reverse complement strand
GGTGGAGAAGCCGTGGCTCCCGGTCTGGTTGTTCCACATCGTCCAACGCTGCGCGGGGTTCGTGTTCAGATCGTCGCTGACGCTGTACCCGGGCGCCGCGACGGCCGGACCTACCGGGCCCGCCAGGACGACGAACCCTGCGGCCAGGAAGACCAGGGACAGCAGGACTATCCAACGCGGTTTCCCCGCCGTCAGGCGGCGGGGGGCTTGTGAGCGCTGCGGGAGACGTGGGCTTCGGACAGGCATGGTGGCAACTCCGTGATCGGGTGGAGACTGCGCGGAGGACCCCCGCGCCCCAGGCGTCTCTCGTGGGCGAACGGCACAGGCCCCGCCGTTCCGTGTCCGAGAGTGTTGCACCGTCACGTTGAGTTGCCATGAAGGGTGGTAGGCGTGTCGGCCCGGCGCTCGGGCAGCTGCCCCACGGGGCAGAGTTGCTCGTGGGTAATTTCGAGGTCGGCGTTCAGCACTCGGCGGAGGTGATCGCCCAGCCCGCCGGCGGCGACGACCTGGGCGACATCACCACCGGTCATGATCAACCCCACCTCCACAAGGTCGCGGGGCCGGTAGCGTCGTGGGGGTGCATACTCGCGTCACCGGCATCGTGATCGAGGACGAGCAGATCCTGCTGCTGAACCAGGACACCGACAGCCCGAGGACATGGTCGCTTCGTTCACATCACCTTCGAGGCCCGCCGGATCGGCGGGCAGGTAGGGGCGGTTCAGGCCGGCAAGGACACCCGCCCGATCCGCGGTGTCGAGTTCGTCAAGCTCGCCGACCTACCCGGGCTGGGATTCAGTCAGCGGTTCGTGCAGCTGTGCCGGGCCGGCTTCCCTCGGGCAGGGTCCTACCTGGGCGCCAAGGCCAACATCGGGCTGTGAAAAGGTAACCAGTCACGGCAGGAGCGGGCATCGGGAACTCAATGAGCGACATAGGGAACGGGCGATAGAGGGAACGGCGGAATGCATGATACGCCGTATGGTCAGCCGTCATGGATCCGGTCGTGGAGCCATGGCTCACCAAGTAAGTCAAGACTTATCTTCAGGGAACTTCGACCGTATGGTGTGGCTTGAATCGAAGGAGCCCCCTGTTGTCGAAAATGAATGATCCCGCTGTGCGTGCGGTTGAATCGGAGCGGGAATATGTGTCCTCCTTGTACGAGTTGCTCGCCGAGCGGCTTTCCGAGGCGCGAGCACACCGAGCGAGTGTGCTGAGGGCCCCGGTGGAAAGCGCCGGAGAGGCACACGAGAGAGAAATCGCCGCCGAGCGTCTGGCCAAGGAGATCGGCCGACTGGAGGGCGCCGAAAAGGGGCTGGTCTTCGGGCGCATCGACTGGACGGATGGCACGGTCCTGCGCATCGGGCGGATCGGACTGCATACGGAGGAGGACGACCTGCCTCTGCTCGTGGACTGGCGCGCGAACGCGGCGCGGCCCTTCTACGAGGCGACACCGGTCCACCCGATGGACCTGCGGCGGCGTCGGCACCTGCGCCTCGGGGAACGCACAGTCGTCTCGGTGAGCGACGAACTGCTGGACGGGACCGCCCCGACCGACGAGGACGTCGTGGGGGACGGCCCGTTGACCGAGGCTCTGTCGGCACGGCGTACGGGCAGGATGCCCGCGGCCGTCGCGACACTGCAGGCCGAGCAGGACGAGATCGTCCGCTCCGCCCACCGCGGGGTGACCGTGGTGCAGGGCGGGCCCGGCACCGGCAAGACGGTGGTCGCCCTGCACCGGGCGGCCTATGTCCTGTACGCGTTCCCGCGCGCCGCCCAGGAGGGCGTCCTGGTGGTGGGCCCGAACGCCCGGTTCCTGGACTACATCTCCCAGGTCCTTCCCTCGCTCGGAGAGAACGACGTCGTTCTGGCGACCTGCCGGGAACTGGCCGGAGTGTCCACGGACACGATGGACCCGTTCGCCACGGCACGTCTCAAAGGCAGCTCCGACCTCGCCGACGCCTTGGCCGGCCTGCTGCGCGTCCACCAAGCCCCCGCCGGTGACTTCACCGTGCGGGTCGGACAGGAGCTGGTTCACCTCTCCGGCGAGGAAGTCGCCACGGCACGCGACGCCGCCGTGGCAGCCGCGCCGGGACACAACCCCGCGCGCCGAGTGTTCAGGGAACTCCTGGTCGACGCCGTCACCGATGCGATGCAACGAGACCTGGGCGACCTCCTGGAGCAGATCGACGCCGATACCGAAATGATGACGGGCCTGGACCTCGACCGGTTCACGGGAGCAGCCCGGCGCCGTGCCGAAGGTGCGGGCGACTCGGGTCCGGTCCACGAACTGGACCTGGACGCCCTCCGAGCCGATCTCCTCGCCGACGCCGGCGTCGACCGGGCAGTCGAAGTGTTGTGGCCGCGGCTCGTACCCGGTGACCTCGTGAAGGCGCTCCTGACGAACGCCGAAGCTCTCGCCGAACGCCTGCCCCGCCTGACCGAACAGGAGAGATCCCTTCTGCTGCGCGGTCCGGACGACCCGTGGACCGATGCCGATGTGGCCTTGCTGGACGAGGCTGCGAGCCTACTCGACGGCCCCCCCGAACGGACGTACGGGCACGTCGTCGTCGACGAGGCGCAGGAACTGACCGCCATGCAGTGGCGGATGATCGTCC
>JAUPKJ010000267.1 GCA_030837505.1 Actinomycetota bacterium | reverse complement strand
TGTTCTCGCTGCCCCTCCGAGGGGTCAGGACGCCGAGCAGGAGGCGATCGTCGGCATCGTCGTGTTTCCGTTGGTCATGGTCGTGAAGCCGAAGGTGGTACTGGCACCGGCCCCGAGGCTGCCGTTGCCGTTCGATTTCACCGTCAAGGTCCGGCTGTTCTGATCGAAATTGAACGTGCCGTTCCAGGAATTCTGGATCGTCTGGGGGGACGTCAGTCGGGCGACCACGGTCCAGTTACTGATCGCGGAGCTGCCGGCCTTCACCGTGACAGTGCTGTTGAACCGGTCGCCCCAGCTCTCGGCCTTGGCGATGGTCGCACTGCAGCCTCCGCCCGGGCCGGGTCCCGTGCTGCCCCAGCCGGAGGTCGAGTCGAGCCAGGCGGCCCGCTGAACCACGAAGGTCCGCATGAACTGCACCTGCTCGGACCAGGTCTGCGAGGTCCGGGTCGGGAAGGGACCCACCATCGAGGTGTTCAAGTTCGGCCACTTCTGGAAATTGCGCTGGGCCGCGTTGGTCAGGCCGCTGGTCAAGGTGTTGATACGGGCGTTCAATTGGGAATCGGACATCACTCCCTGACGAAGGGTCTTCCAGCGGGCCTTGACCTGGGTCACGAACGAGGAGTCCGCCATCAATTTTGCGTACCAGTCGGTCGGGCTGCCCATGCCCATGCCGGTGGATTCGTACTGCCATCCCTGGACCATGGAACCGCCCATCATCGCGGGCATGGCGTCGTATCCGAGGTTGTAGTCCCACAGCGGGCCAGCGATGAGTTTACCGCCCCGGTCCTTGTGGATGTGCGTGCTGCGTATGTAGGTGTCGCCCTCGCGCGCCAATTCATTCGTGATGATGAAATTCACGAAGGAGGGGACGTCGAGGTAGGCGGGATAACCGGTACTGGCGTTCGAGGGATTCGAACTGTGGATCGCGGCGTTGACTTTTTTGAGATAGTTCGCGATCCACGTGATCTGCTGCGACGGCGGGTCCTTCGGCTCGACGAGTTCGAGATCCTTCCAGCAGGGGGCCTGAGTGGTCCCGCCGGAGCAGGGCACTGTCGGCTGCTCGGCCGCCATGAGGTTGAACTGCATGTGGTAGCCGCCGGAGATCGCGGGCTCGGTCAGGTCGGCCTTCTTGAGCTTGGCGATGTTGATCCTGTCCGGGGAAATCTTGTTGGACTCGACCAACATGTAGACGCCCTGGTAGTCGCTCGCGGTCATCGGCTGGCTGTCGAGGTTCAGGTACAGCTCGACGAAAGCGAACCTGGGTGTCTGCAGGCCCATCTCCCGGCCGAGGCTGTAGGCGAAGGCGTCCCGGATCAGGGTCTTGTCCTGGAAGGGACCGCGCAGGATCCAGTCGGATTCCTCCGGCATGCCCAGCAGCGGATAGTCGGCGTCCTTGTCCCGGTTGTTCCGAAGCTCGACCCGGTACGGCGCCTTCTCATTGGTGGAGGTCGACTGCCCCCGCAGGTGGAACCCGGCCCGCGTGGCGACCGTCGGCACCTGGGAGAGCGAGGCCGTGGAGGCCCCCGCCCGGTCCATCAACATGAAGGAAACGTCTTCGAAGGTCTCCTTGCCGGGTTTACCGCCACCGTAGGCGTCCATCACCAGCAGGGGCAGGTCGTTCGACGAGTTCACCGAGCGCGCAACGTACAGGGCCGTGCCCATCTCGCCGGTGGGGAAGTCGTCGACGAACGCCTGGGCCCGCAGCTGGGTCGTCCTGGTGATCTTCACAGGGTCGGAGGACAGCGTCGAGCCGGTGGTCGGCACCGAGCCATCGGTGGTGTAACGAATCTCCGCGCCGGGATCGACGCTCGTGCTCAACTGGACCGACAGCTGCCCCTGGAAGGCCATGCTCGGGACGGAGAAGGTGATGTCGCCGGTGAGATTCTCGGCCTGGGTCTGCGCGAGGGTCTGGGCCCGGTCCGGATCCATGCCGGCAGAACCGGAGGCTCCCAGGGCGTCCAGCTCTCGCACGACCTGTGCCCTGCTCTCGGTCGTGGGAGCGTCCGCAGCATTCTCCCGTGCTTGCGCGGGAGCGCTGACAGTCGACCATGTCAGCGTGAGGAGGGCCGCAGCGGCCACCACGCCGATCGTTCTTTTCCTTGTTCTCAACACCGGATCTGCCTTTCGACCGCTCACGATGAAATCAGACGTTGCTGCCCGCCGACAGGGTCGTGAATCACGACTGTGCCGTCGGAAGAACGGGCCGGATTCGTCCCCGACCCGCGGTGCGGCGACCGGCCAGGACCGGCTGAGGAGTCGGACCACGCGCCTCTGTCGGAGAAGCGGCAACAGCGAGGAGCAACCGATCGACAACCGTTGTCAGGGTCCCGGACCGTGTCGCAGCCGGGCACTTCGCCCAGTGCGGTGTCTTCTCCGAAGACATAGTGTTACCGGGACGTTTTGTACACGTCAACGACTGATGTCCGTTTTCGGAGGCATTCTGCTGGTTCCGCCGCGTTCCGGGCCTTGGAAAGGCCCCTGACCTCGACAGAAGAGGCAGACCACCGAGGGGGTTGAGTCCTTTGCCCCTCACGGATTTCTGAAACTACCACCGGAACACACCAAAAAATCTTGACTTCGTTCGGCCCGCGATGTTCTGAACCGATCAACAGCTCCATCACCCACGGTCCGGGACCGCAAACGGACGGGCTCCGTCGCCCCGAGGATCTGCGATCCAGGAGGCGACGGAGCCGGGGTACTCCCCCGGGGCCGACCGGGGACATGGCCCGATCGGCCCCGCCGCTGCCGTCAGCCGAACGGGGTGAGCCTCAGGGTGAGAGAGGCGGGGGCCGAGTCCTCGACGTAGGAGGCGAGGGAACAGACGTCGTCGAACGCGAAGCCGTAGGCGTGACGGTCCACGGTGTTCTCGTGCATCACGCGGGCGTAGTGGTTGGTGGTCGAACGTTTGTAGTAGAGCCCGGGGTCGGTCACCGGCTGATTCGGGTGGTCGGTGAGCACGGACCGGTTCAGGCCGGCTCCGAGGATCGCCCTGATCGGGCCGTTCACCCCGTCGTTGGGTGCCTGCAGGGCCCCGTCGCAGAACAGGACGTCACGGGTGCTCGGTCGTTGGACGGCCTTCGCGCCGTCGGAGAACTGGAACACCCCGTCGCGTACCCGGCCGGTGTACTTCTTCCCGTTCCCGGTGTCCACCACCAGATCCCGGCCGGTGTAGGCGTCCCAGGTCCGGGCGATCTCGGAGTCCAGATAGGTGGAGGAGAACCGGCCCGCGTCCAGGCCGTGTCCCGGGGCGAGCACTCGTAGGTCATCGACGACCAGCCGTTCGAAACCCGGGGAGGCCGCGATGGCTTCAAAAATACGTTTGCGACCGCCGGTGACGAGGGTGCCTGTCGTCTGGTCCTTCGCTCCCTTCAGACGGATCTCCATGGGCACACTCAGCATGTCCACCGTCGTGGTGTTGCAGAACATGCCCCCTGCATTGTGCGTGAACTCCATGCAGTCGTGCAGGACCCGGAAGCTCGGATCGGATTCGACCCAGGCCGCGGGGTACTGCAACGCCGGTCGCCCGGCGCCGTCGGAAACGACCTTGAAGCGGAGCTTCTCCCCGATGCTCACGTACACCCGACCCGACATCCGCGGCAGCTTCACCGTGGTGTCACCGTCGGCTGCCAGCGGGATGGACAGGTCGGCCCAACCGGCCGAACCGTTCAGGTCCATGCTCACCGGGCGCAGTTCGCCCTGGCGGGTCACGTACCCCTGGTTGCCCGTGGCCAGGTCCGTGCCCACGATGTACAGCAGCACGTCGGCGTTGCGGTAGCGGTTGGTGTGATTGACGAGGACCAGGGGCAACCCGCCCTCGGCAGCGGCACCGAACGGCGCGTCCTCGGGGCGGGTCGCGGCATCCGCGCGGCGACGGTCCAGTTCCAGACCGACCACACCGATCCCGGCTGCAGCGGCAACCGCGGAGGTGATGAAGGTCCTGCGGCCCAACATAAAAATGATCTCCTCCAGGTAGCATGCGTTCCCGCGCAGGATTTGATCATGTGGACATCGGGAACTCCATCCCTGAGTACGCCTTCATACCCCCGCATCGACGGAGGGTGACGACGTGAGGGGGCCACCCCCGCGGTCAGGTCGCCGGCGGTCGGGTCAGGTCGCGGAGAGGGACGGGAGGAAACGCAGCAGGACCTTGCCGTCTGTGAGGAGGGTCAGCTGGGTTCTTGTCGCCTGCACCTGGGTCGCGGCCCTCAGACGGCTCAGGAAGGCTGCCTCTGCCTGTCCGAGGTCCGAGGTGCAGGCCCGTTTGGTCGTGGCGATCGAGCCGAGTTTGAAAGCACCGTTCTCACCCACCGCATACTCGGCCCAGTAGTTATTGCAGGAGGTGCTCCCGCTCATCGTCGTAGCGGAGAAATTCGCGGTGATCGGACTGTCCTTCGGAACGGGCACCCCGAGGCTCGCCTCGTCGAGCGTCCAGCTCGTGCCGGGCAACGGAAGCGATGGGCAGCCGACGAGGTCGAACTGCTGACGCCTCGTCGTTCCGATCACCTCGATGCCACAGGTCCCCATCGATCCGGTGAAGTCGTAGAGCGCGGTGTACGGCATGAGGGCGGGAAGCCCGATCCCCGAGGTACACCCGATGACCTCGATACCCCAGAAGTCCGGCTGGCGAACATACGTGAGAGGCACGAGTTCCACCCGCACGTTCGACGCCGGTCTCATCCCCTTGACCGTCAGACGGTATCGGGGCCGCGCTCCGACGGCCTCCGCCGAGGGCAGGAGCGTCACTTCCGCTGTCGTGAAGTCCAGGGTCCGGCACTGGCCGATCTCAGCCGTGTCGGAGCCGGTTCTCCCGGCTGCCGAGGAGGATGGGGCGAGCGAAAAGGTCAGGGCGAGTCCGAGCCCGGCCGCTGCGGCCGCTGAGAACATGCGTCGTTGCATGGGTTCCTCCTGAAAGATTCTGTCTGTCGTCTGAGTTAGGCGTCGTTCGAATAGCGCCGGTTCGGATTCACGGCACCGAAAACGGTATCGAAAACGGTATCGTGAGGGAATGGATCAAGACGTGTCAGTCATCGACCAACCCGGGGAGGGGCTGGTCGGAGGGCCGGGTCGCAGGATCAGGTCGTCGGGGCAGGAACGAAGCGCAGCAGGATCTGTCCGTTACCGCGCAGTCGCAGCTCCGTCTTGGTCGCCTGGAGCTGGGTCGCTGCTGTCAGCCGGGACAGGAAGGCCGACTCGGCCTTTCCGATCGCCGAGTCGCAGACCCGGGCGGTCATGGCGATCACGCCGATCTTGAACGCGCCGTTCTCGCCCACCGAGTACTCCGCCCCGTAGCTGTTGCAGGAGGTGCTCCCGCTCATCGCCGTGTCGGAGAAATTCGCGGTGATCGCGCTTCCCTCGGGCACGGGCACGCCGAGGCTGGAGGAGTCGAGGACCCACTTCGTGCCCGCCAACAGGATCGGTCGGCAGCCGGCCAGGTCGAACTGCTGGGTCCTCGTCTCCCCGATCACCTCGATGCCACAGGTCCCCATGGTCCAGTTGAAGTCGTAGGTCGCCGTGTACGGCATGAGCACGGGAAGCCCGATCCCCGTCGGGCAACCGATGACCATGACCCCCCAGAAGAGGGGCTGTTCGACGTGCTTGACCGGCAGGAGCCTGACCACCACGTTCGAGGCCGATCTCGTACCGCTGACCGTCAGGCGGTACCGGGTCACGGGGCGGAGGGGGTCTGTCGAGGCAAGGGGCGTGACCTCGGCCTTTTCGAAGTCGATGGATCGGCACGAGTCGGACCCGACGGCGTCGGAAACGGATTTCTGAAGGCTCTCCCGAGTTACCCCGCCCTCGACGACACCGGCGGTGCTCTCGGCGGCGAGGGACGACGGGGCGATCGAAACAGCCAGGGCAAGTCCGAGCCCGGTCGCGGCGAGCGTGGACAGCAGGCGTCGTTGCACGGGTCCTCCTCGAAGGATCTTCCTGTCGGCGAACAATCGTTCCGGTCGGTTCGTGTCGGACCGGTCCGAGTCCGGGCGTATCCGTCGCGGGGAAGGATGCGCCCTTCCAAGGTCCTCGGTCGGGGCGCCTGTTCGCCGGAAATCCTTGCCCGAGGACGGCGCGACCTCGAAGAAGGGATGAAAGAACCACGGGGAGCTGCTCACGGGAACGCCGGCGTCACGGAGACCTGAGGAATCAGGCCCTGTCCCGGGACGATCACGCCCCGGGCAGGCCCTCCGGCCCGTGTCTGCCCCGGCAGGCTCGCAATCGGGGCGACATGCCGGAAAGCCTTCCCGGCGAGGTCCCCCACCTCGCCGTGGCTCGGAATATGGTGAATGACCGGGGATCGACGGGCCCCAGGGATCCGCTTGTCTTTCCCGTCCTGTTTTTCGCCCCTGCGGCACTTGCCCCGCAGAACCCTTTTCCCGTGATTACCGGGAGGTATTCTCATGCTGACGGACGGCTGGCCCGACGCCTCGGACTTCCCCTACCGGGCTCTCATCAGGATCCGGTACTCCCACGAGATCGACCTTGTGGCGTTGGAGATCGTCCAACGCTCGCTCCTCCTCGGCGGCAGGACCGAGATCACCGGAGAGGTGGCAGCCTCCTTGACCCGGCTGTCGGCCCGGCGGGCACTCGGCGCTGTGGGACGCCCCGAGCCGATCAGGGAGAAGCGGGACCTCGAACGTCTCGAAGCTCTCCGGCGATGGGCCCGGGAAATGGTGCTGAAGCCCAGCCCCGATCCGTGGAGACCCGATCCCCAGCACTGGAAACCCGATCCCACCCCGTGGGTTCTCCATGGCGTCGAACTCGTCAGGACATTGTCGACGGGGGTCGCGTTCCTGACGGAGGTCCTCGACCCGGAGTTCGCGCAGGAGGCCGTTCGGTCCCTCCACCAGGGGATGACAGCACTGTCAGGTTCCTGATGACCCACCCACCGCGAGGAGGAAACCATGCACGACGCCGGATGGCCGGACAAGGACGACTTCCCCTACCGGGCTCTCATCAGGATCCGGTACTCCCACGAGATCGATCTGGTGGCATTGGATAGGATGCGGGCAGCTGTCTGTCACGTCGCTCCCCCCGAGATCGCCCGTGAGGTCACCGCCGGTCTCACCCGGGTGGCTGCCAGGATCGCCTCGAAAGCCGTCGATTCCCTGGAACCGATCCGTTCCGAACAATCGGCAGAACGGTTCGATAAACTCAGGGAGTCGCTGGTCAGCGGATTCTTGAACGCTTATGATGACGACGACTGGTGCGGTACAGGCCCCCACTGGTGGAAGCATTTCCGTCGGCCGCTGCCCTGGCCACCGCCCTGGGAAAGCTCTTGGCAGGGCCCCGGGAAAGAGCCGTGGAAGATCGAAGCGGCCCGTTCCCCGGCGTCGGAGGGGGCTGCCGGTTCGGTCGAAC
>JAUPKJ010000030.1 GCA_030837505.1 Actinomycetota bacterium | reverse complement strand
TGGCACCGTGGCTCCGAACGCGGGAGTTTCGAACGCTGGGGTCCCGAACGCAGCAGCTCCTGGCACCGTGGCTCCGAACGCTGGGGTCCCGAACGCTGGGGTTCCGAACAGCGCTGTTCCCCCTTCGACCGGTACGGCTCTTCCACAGGCGGAGAATCCGGCGTCGGGGACCTCTTCTGTTGCGAACTCGACTGCGGTGAATTCGACTGCGGGGAACTCGCCTGTTTCTCATCCGACCCCTGCCGGTGGGAACAGCGTGTCGAACATCTCATCGGAGCTTCCCGCTGGAACTCTCCTCCCGCAGGACTCGTCGGTGTCGAACGGGACTCCCACTTCCGCCCTTCCCCCGGCTACGACCGAGTCACTGGACACCGCGCAGGACACGGTCCCCCGGGAGAGCACAGAACTCACCGGGAACGTGAACGAAGCCCCCGCCGCCGGCCCGCAACCCGTTCTCGCTCCCGGCACGGCCATGCCATCGGGGAACGCCGTGGAACGGACTCCGGCAGTATCGGCGACGAATTCGGCGGCCCCCCGCCCGGCGTCGACGCCGGGGAAGACGTCGAGAACCCTCGCCCCGGAGACCTCGCAGACCGAGGTCTCCTCACCGGCCGAAACGTCATCGCAGACCGAAGCACCGTCGCCGGCCGAAACGTCATCGCCGGCCGACCTCGGGCAGAGAACCGAATCCGCCGCGCAGGACGGGCAGGTCCTCCCCGGGGCCACGAAGAGGGAGGGACCCGGGGCGGCGCAGGACGTTTCCGGGGAGTCCGTGGTCTCGCACAGCGAGCCCACGGCGAGCAGCACAGGAATCACTTCGGGCGTCTCCCGTGCTCCCGTGGCCTCGCCTCCTCCAGTGGCCTCGACCCTGCCCCCTGCTGCCGTCACCCCTGCCGTCACCCCTTCCCCGGTTCCCGTTCCTCGGGACGGGAGGGCCTGGGACGACAGTGCGGTGGCAGCGCAGCTGGACAAGATTCGGAACAGCGCGCCCGTGGCCCTGGTGGACACGGTGCGTTTCGATCCTTCGGCCCTTGCCCTTGATCCCAGCGTGGGGGACCGGACGTTCATCCGTCACGATGTGCGCCGGATGCAGCTCCCGGACGGTCGGTGGGTTCGGGAACTCACGCTGAAGGTGCGTCTGGACGGGCAGCATCCGTCGCTGCCGGAGTCGTCCCGGGCGACGTCGGAGCAGGTCGCGGATGTTCGTCATCGGGTGCTGGAAGTGGTGAACCGTCGGGTGAACGGTCACCATGTCCTGGACAACGGCGATCTGTTCCGGGTCCGGGTGGATTTCGATTCCGCCGATCCCCATGCCGTGGTCGCGGTGCGTGGCCCCGATCCTGTTCCCGAGACTCGTTCTGAGGATGGTTCGGAGACTCGTTCTGAGGATGGTTCCCTGGTTCGTTCCGAGGATGGTTCCGAGACTCGTTCTGAGGATGGTTCGGAGGTTCGTTCTGAGGATGGTTCCCTGGTTCGTTCCGAGGATGGTTCCGAGAGTCGTTCTGAGGATGGTTCCCAGACTCGTTCCGAGGACGGTTCCCAGACTCGTTCCGAGGATGGTTCGCAGGCTCGTTCCGAGGATGGTTCCCAGAGCGCGACGCATCAGTTGAGCTGGGGTTTCGACGACAGCCCCGGGATCGTGTTGCACGAGGTCATGCACTATCTGGGGGCGAAGGACGAGTACGTCGATCGGTCCATGCTCTTCCGGAAGGACGCCGAACTCACCGTCGCCGGGCCGCGGAAGGAGAACGGGGAATCCTCGTTGCGGTCCGTGTTCCGCAAGGCGTTGGAACCGGAGTTCTCCCACGATCGAGGCGTGATGGGCCAACTGGCCCAGAGCGATGACAGCGCCCCGGTGTCACGCCGCAACGTGGAGGAGATCGTGCGGATCGGCGACGGACAGGCGGTCGTCCACGACGCCCCGCACGGCGCGGATCCGACGTGGCGGAACGCCCACAAGCAACCGGCATCTCCGGCTCCCCTGGACCCGGCCACCGTGCAACGGGAACTGCAGCACGCCCCGAGACCGGTCAAGGAGTACTCGCACGTCGTCGTGGACAAATACGATGTCGGTCTGGGCCAGCTGTACACGGCTCTGCACCAGAACGGTCTGCAGACAGCGGAGAGCAGGGGAATGCAGCTGCCTGCGGGGAGCATGAGCCTCGGACATCACCAGCATGTCTTCATGTGGGACACCAGCAAGCGCGGCCTCGACCAGTGTGCGCACCTTCTGGGAACCCCGGGGATTTCCGCCCTGGTCGTGAACATCCGGTGGAACGAACTCCACCGGCCGGGACGGTTCCATTCCGGCACCCTCAAGGGCGACGTGAGGGGCAAGAAGCTCGGCGGCTGGTCCACGTCAGGGGCTTGGGCCTACAAGGGCGACATTCCCCGCAAGTACATGTTCATCGAGGGCCTCGACAACCCCAACCATCCCGGTTACGCCCAGTGGAAGGCCGGCACCGGCTGGCCCGATGAGTATCTCCAGCAGGTCATGAACCCCCCGGCCGAGGCCGCGCAGGCGCATACGGCAGCGGATGAACATGTCGAAGGCGACCTCCTGCCACCGGCCGAGTCGCTGCCACCGGCCGAGGCAGTCGCACCGGCCGGGGCCGTCGACGTGACGGAAGGGACGGACGCCCTGGCCCTGCCGAGCCCGATCCCGTCGGAGGTGAGCGATTTCGACCTCCCGTCGCCCGTGGCCGAGGGCGTGGTGCCGTCCCCGAACGGAGAACCCGCCGGACAGGCAGGACAGGCTGCGTCGGCGACGCCTCCGTTGTTCCCGGGACAGCCCACACCGGTGACGCCCCCGGCCACCGGACCGATCGGCGCTCACCGGACCGGCATCGCCCGCGCGCCGGTGAAGGGCACATCGCAGGAGATCGGGGCACCCCGGGAACTGGGCAAGCGCAGGCGCGATGGCGCACCGGACCGTTTCTCCCAGGAAGACTGGCCCAGTGGCACGAACCCGTTGATCCGTAGCGAGTCCAAGCACCTCAGGACCGATGACCCGCAGACAGCCCCCGGCCAGGCCTGGGCCGTGGAGGAGGCCGCCTGGATGAGGGACATGGGGATCCCCCGCAGCGGGACGCAGAGCACCGCGGTGAACGCCACACCGGTTCCGGTGGCAGCCGGCCCGATGGTCGAGCACATGGAGGCGTGGCAGGAGGCCGACACCGCACTGCAGCAGGATCTGAAGGAATTGCGGGAACAGGGCAAGGAAGTCGAGTGGGAGAAGGTCGTCAGGGCTGCGGTGGTAGGTTTCAAAATGCACAACGCCTCTTTTGTCCCCCTGGACCTCCTGTCCCCTTGGCCTCGTCAGATCAGCCCTTTCGATCTGCGTCATCCGGATTACTACTACCGTTCGCAACGGAATGCCCCCGCCGTTCTCGTGGCACAAGGAAACTCCTCGTCCAAAGAGAATCCTGGCCCGCCCCCGAGGACTGACATGAGCTATTACGATTCCGTGCTGAAAGGAGGTCGTCTGAAAGCGGGAGGGGAACTCCCCAAGACAGTCAGCACGTCGTTCTTCGAACAGATCGTCGGCGCGCGTCTGGACACCTCTGCCATGCTGGAGACGCGTGCGGACCAGATCAGGAACTCGGCGAAGAAGGTGCGCTGGCCCGAGGAGCCCGGCCTCATGACCGTCGATGACCGTGCGAGGGTGACCGGGGCGGACGGGTCCGTGTTCCCGGGAACGGGGAAGGACCTGGCCGGGGTGGTCGAGGAGGGGATCAGCAGGCTGCTGCTCTTCCCGCCGGTGGGGAAAACCGTCGGCCTGGCACCACCGGGCGGGGCGCTGCCGTCCGCCGAGGCTGCTGTCTCCTTCGTGGACCGGCGGGTCCAGCAGTCCCGGGCCCTTGCACAGGAACTCGTCAGGAGGGTCAACGGGCAGCCCCTGGCCGCGGTGACGGTGAGCCTGAACGGTGACAACCCGAACGTGACCGTGGAGATCACGAATTTGCGGGAGAAGATCGAGGCTCTCACGGCGGCACAAGTCAAACTGGCGAACAGTTACCATGAACGGGTGGTGGAGTGGCTCCAGGTGTACTTCGCGGCCTCCGTCACCACCAGAGCGGCAGCCGCGGGGATCCCGCTTCCCCTGCAGATGAGGCAGAGCTTCGGTTTCTGCGACACGACCGTCGCCGATACGGCCGCCTCCATCAGGATCTCCTTGGGGAGCGAACCTCCCGAGTTCCTGGCGGTCCTGGCGGACGGGATCCATGACCTCGACCGGAAGCTTCCGGGTTTCCTGGAGCACATCATGGACGTCGACGGTTCCACAGGGGTGTACGACGGTGCTGCCTGGCACACGGCCGGGGAAATCAAGTACGCCGGCTGGTACAAGGCCGTCGAATACGTCGGGACAGAGCTCGGCGCTTTCACCGCCGATCCCCATGACAGTCCCGACGGCAGCTCGCTGATCTCCTTCGCGAAGTGGAGGGCCGACACGAAGGCGGAGCACCTGGGGAACAGGGCTGCCGGTCACCTGATGAACGACGAGCGTTCCATCAACCTCCAGGAACGTCGTGACCGGGCTTTCGAGGTGTTGCAGGACCTCGTTTCCCTGCCGACTCGACCCGCGATGGTCGAGGGGATCCTCGCGGGGACGGAAGACATCATCGGCCAGGGGTTCGGACTTCCGATCCAGGACGATTTCGAGGACGCGGCGATGGTGTACCACCACGTCCTGGAGGATTTCCGGAACAAAATGGCAGCGACGGGCGGGACCAGCGATTTCCCCCACAGCACGAAGTTCGCCCTGGAGGGGGCGGCGGTGGCCATTGACAACGCCTTGGAGGCCCTCCAGGGTCTGACCCAAGAACCTCCCCAGGGGAGTGTCCTGGCACCGGCACAACGACGTGCCCTGGCTCATCTGCGTCTGCGCAACGCGACCGAGGACCTGTTGGACCACGCCATGGTCCTGGCTGCGGCGAACGGTCTGTACCTGGACCGGGACCCGGACGCCGAACTCACCGACCTCGTCAGGGACAGGACGGGGAACCCGCTGGCCACCGCGAGATACACCTCCAGTGGGATGCAGGCCATCACGACGGCCTCCCTGTCGATCCCCGAGGCCTCGTGGGCGGACGCCAGACCGGACAACGACAGCTATTTCGAGGTGAAGGAGAGCCTGGCACGGATGCTGGCGAACGGTGACGCGGGAAATCCGTCGACCGCGGTCCGGGTCAGCGATGCCGCTCCCTACCACGCCTTCTTGGACGGGGGGACGGAACCGGTCACGGGGGGAGGAACCGTTCAGCCCCCGGCCCACGCACTGCGGGTGCTGGACGTGACAGCCCAGGGCGATCCGGTGAGTTCTGTCAGGCTCCAACAATTGGTGGAGCATCAGCAGGAGGTCCGGACCGTCCTGGCAGCGAGCCTGCTCAAGTACGGTCAGTTGGGGGCCGACCACGTCTCGCAGGGCGTCGTGGTCGACGTGAATCCCCAGCCGGGGACCCACGAGATCTTGACACCGGACCGAGGGAAGGGGACACAGCAGTTCCTGAGCATGCTCCACGACCTGCGTGAGGTGGCTGCCCTGTCCTTCCCCCCGGGAGTCCGACCGATACTGCCAGGGATGTTCGAGGCCCTGTTCGGAATACAGCCCCCAGGACCGGAGGCCTCCGGGTCGGAGGCCGTTTTCGGCAGGGCGGAGGAGATCCTCCGGTACTTCGGAGCGGACGAAGGAAGCATCGCAGCCTGGAAGGCGATCCCGCAGGACGCGGAGAGCCATAACCATTACCGGATGCTGTTGGAGAGCACTCTGCAGGGCCTGGTACCTCATCAGGGGGAAACGGGGTCGGTCCCCGGTGAGGGGGTCTCCACGACCTTCGGGGAAGGAACCCAGGCTCCGGCGGTGTTTGATCAGGATCCCGGGTTCCTCCCGGGGTTCGAACAGGGTCTTCCGGGGTTCTCCCAGACGAGCGACTTCCCCATGGATTCCAGCCAGGGAACCCAGGCTCCGGCGGTGTTTGATCAGGATCCCGGGTTCCTCCCGGGGTTCGAACAGGGTCTTCCGGGGTTCTCCCAAACGAGCGACTTCCCCATGGATTCCAGCCAGGGAACCGACATCCTCGCTGAACTCGATCGGGACTTCGACAGCGTGGACCAGGGGCGCACCGGGCTCTCGGAAGACGTCGCCGCCATGAGCATGGGGTCAGTGTTCACCGCTGAACCGGCGCCCGGAACCTCCCTGACCGTCCCCAATATCGGAACCTTCACCGTGGGGCCCTCACAGGGACTGGGCAACAGGCTGGTGGAGTCGGTCGTCCCGCTCCTGAGCCCCCAGCCCGGTGGCAGCGTGGTGGCGGAGCTGTACCACTTGGTATCGACGTCGGAATCGGCGCTGGAGGCCGTGGCGAACCATCTGGGGATCACGATTCAGGTTGTGGGGATCCAGGACGGTTCACCGATCGGGTATCCGGTAGTGGGGACACGCGGCCTCACCTATTATGTCCTGTTCTTCGACGATCATTTCTATCCTCTCCTGCCTTCTGGGCGAATGGTGTGACGCGAGACCGGACACGGACGGACCACAGGCCCACGGCGTCCGGTGGGGTCCGGACGCCGGTCGGCAGGCCGGTCCCCGGCGATCCCCTATCCTGAGGGGACCACAGGCGATGACCCGGCCATCACCGGCGAGCCTTTCGGAAGAACAGGTGTTCCTGTCACTTCCCGGCGCGGTGCCCCACGGGCCCTGTGTGGGGACGAGTAGGACACACCCCAGTAGAACCGGACGGGTCCGGCCCGTGACAGCCGGGGACGAGCGGCCTCGCCTCGTGCGTGTCCCGTGCCGTACCAACGGCACCGGACGGGCGTGAAGCGCGGCAAGCGAGGTGGTACCGCGGTGCCCCCGGACACGGGTGACGTCGTCCTCGCAGGACAGGTGGGTGATCCGCACAAGCGGATCGAACGCGGCGAGGAGAGCGTCCAGTGAGGTATCCCCAGGCGATGAGCGCCGACGACGGCGCGCAGGGCGTGTCGGCGACGCCGAAGTTCCCGGCGATCGAGGAGCGGGTCCTGCGGTACTGGGACGCCGACGGCACGTTCCGGGCCAGTGTGGCCGCGCGGGAGGCCGGGGAGCACGGCAGCAACGAGTTCGTGTTCTACGACGGCCCGCCGTTCGCGAACGGTCTGCCCCATTACGGGCACTTGCTCACGGGGTACGTGAAGGATGTCGTGCCCCGGTTCCGTACGATGCGCGGGCAGCGGGTCGAACGCCGGTTCGGGTGGGACTGTCATGGCCTGCCGGCGGAGGTCGAGGCCGAGAAGCAGTTGGGGATCTCCCACAAGGCCGAGATCGAGTCGATGGGGATCGGGAAGTTCAACGACGCCTGCAAGGAGTCCGTGCTGCGGTACACCCGCGAGTGGCAGGACTACGTGCAGCGACAGGCCCGGTGGGTCGATTTCGAGAACGACTACAAGACCCTCGACACCGACTACATGGAGAGCGTCCTGTGGGCGTTCAAGTCCCTGTGGGACAAGGGTCTGATCTACGAGGGCTTCCGGGTCCTGGCGTACTGCTGGCGGTGCGAAACACCCCTGAGTAACACAGAGACCCGCATGGACGACGTCTACCGGCACCGGCAGGACCCGGCGTTGACCGTGGGTTTCGCCCTGGAGACCGGTGAACGCCTGCTCGTGTGGACGACGACCCCCTGGACCCTGCCGAGCAACCTGGCCGCCGCCGTCCACCCGGACCTGGACTACGTGACCGTGACGGGGCGTCCGGGCACCGACCAGGAGAACACCCGCTACGTGCTGGCCGAGGCCCGTCTGGGGCACTACGCCCGTGAGCTGGGCGAGGACGCCGCCGATCGGATCGTTGCCCGCACCCGGGGCGCCGCTCTGGTGGGACGGACGTACACACCGTTGTTCGGGTACTTCGCGGACCACCCGGGGGCCTTCCGGATCGTCGCGGCGGACTTCGTGACCACCGAGGACGGCACCGGGGTCGTGCACCTGGCCCCGGCCTTCGGCGAGGACGACATGAATGTCTGTTCCGAAGCCGGGATCGAACCGGTCGTCCCGGTGGACGCCCAGGGACGGTTCACCGATCAGGTGCCCGACTACGCCGGGCAGCAGGTCTTCGAGGCGAACAAGGCGGTCATCGCGGATCTGAAGGCCGCGGGGGTCGTGCTGCGGCAGGAGACCTACGACCACCCGTACCCGCACTGCTGGCGGTGCGACAACCCGTTGATCTACCGGGCCGTGTCCAGCTGGTTCGTGCGGGTCACCGAGATCCGCGACCGGATGGTCGAACTCAACAAGCAGATCACCTGGGTGCCCGAGCACATCAAGGAGGGGTCCTTCGGCAAGTGGCTCGCGGGGGCCCGGGACTGGTCGATCAGCCGGAGCCGGTACTGGGGCAGCCCGATCCCCGTGTGGCGTTCGGACGACCCCGCGTACCCGCGTATCGACGTCTACGGGTCGCTGGACGAACTCGAACGGGACTTCGGGGTGCGCCCGGCGGACCTGCACCGGCCCCACATCGACGAACTGACCCGGCCCAACCCGGACGACCCCACGGGCCGGTCCACGATGTGCAGGGTCCCGGAGGTCCTGGACTGCTGGTTCGAATCGGGGTCGATGCCCTTCGCGCAGGTGCACTACCCGTTCGAGAACGCCGACTGGTTCGAACACCACTACCCGGGCGACTTCATCGTGGAGTACATCGGGCAGACCCGCGGCTGGTTCTACACCCTGCACGTGCTGGCCACGGCCCTGTTCGATCGCCCGGCGTTCAACACGTGCGTGAGCCACGGGATCCTGCTGGGCGACGACGGCCGCAAGA
The DNA here is from genome assembly GCA_030837505.1 of Actinomycetota bacterium. GTDB lineage: Bacteria > Actinomycetota > Actinomycetes > Actinomycetales > Kineosporiaceae > JAUPKJ01. Next base: position 700 of record JAUPKJ010000030.1, on the reverse strand, counting down.
TGAGCAAGAGCCTGCGCAACTACCCCGACGTGCGCGAGGTCCTCGACTCCGACGGCGCCGACGCCATGCGCTGGTTCCTCATGAGTTCGCCCGTGCTGCGCGGCGGCAACCTCATCGTCACGGAGCAGGGGATCCGCGACGGCGTCCGCCAGGTGATGATCCCGCTGTGGAACGTCTGGTACTTCTTCGCGCTGTACGCGAACACCGCCGGAGCCGACGGGTACACCGCGCGCCGGCGCACGGACTCCCCGGACGTGCTCGACCGGTACCTGCTGGCCAAGACCGGCGAGGCGGTCCGGGACCTGACCGGCAGCCTGGAGGCGTACGACGTCGCCGGGGCCTGCGAGGGCGTGCGGGAGTTCCTCGACGTGCTCACCAACTGGTACGTGCGCCGTTCCCGCAGCCGGTTCTGGGCCACCGGTGGCCTGGACGACGACGCCCGCAACGCGTTCGACACGCTCCACACCGTGCTGGAGACCCTCACCCGGGCGACGGCCCCACTGCTGCCCATGCTCAGCGAGGAGATCTGGCGGGGCCTGACGGGCGGGCGCAGCGTGCACCTGGCCGACTGGCCCGACACCGCCGACCTGCCCAGCGACCCCGACCTCGTGGCAGCCATGGACCGGGCCCGCGACGTGGCCTCCGCGACCCTGGGCCTGCGCAAGACCCACGCGCTGCGGGTGCGCCAACCGCTGTCCAC
>JAUPKJ010000029.1 GCA_030837505.1 Actinomycetota bacterium | reverse complement strand
GGTCCGGCTCAGGCCGGCCTGAGCCGGACCCCGGCCCTGCTCAGGCCGGCACGGCCACCAACAGGCTCGTGTCGTCGACGAGCCGACGTTTCTCCAGCAGCCTCCACCCGGTGGCGTCGAGCCACGTGGAGACCTCGGCGGAGGGGTAGGTGCAACCTCCGCCGATCATGAGGAACTCGGCTGCGGCGACCGACGGCATGATGGGCGGGACCGTCCAGTCCCTCCACCAGTCGACCAGCAGCAGCCGGGTGTCCTCCGTCGCCGTGGCCCGCAGCCGTCCGAGGATCCGTTCGCAGTCCGCCGGTGCGAACAAGTGCAACAGATGAGCGACGACGATCGCGTCGGCGCCGCCGGGCAGAGGATCGATGAAGACGTCGGCCCCCACGACCCGGCACCGCTCCCCCAGGCCCGCGCGGCCCAGTTCCTCGGTGGCCAGGGGTGCCACCTCGGGCAGGTCCAGCAGGATCCCCGACAGGTGGGGGTGCGACTGCAGGACGGGCACGAGCAGCGCTCCCATCCCGCCTCCGACGTCGAGCACGGTGCTGTGCCCGCCGAAGTCGTACTTCCCGGCGAGGGAGCTGCCGATGGCCCTGGTCGTGGCGGCCACAGCGTGCTCGTAGGCGACGGTGGACTCGTCGTCCATCGTCCAGGGGATCCCCCGGCCGGTGCGGACGGCCTCCAGGGCGTGCACGGCCCTCGGGTCGCTGACCCTCCCCCAGTAGCGCAGGGTCTGTTCCACGCCGGTGAGTTCCGGGCCGGTGAGGAAGGCCGCGGTGTCCTGCCCGTTGACGTAGCGATCGCCCCGGGTCAGGACCAGACCGGAGACGGCGAGCACGTCGGCGACCACGCGGGCCGTCCTCGCGGGCACGCCGCAGTGTTCCCCGATCTCCTCCGCGGTGGCGCCGTCCGGTTCGAGGGCCCGGAAGAGATCGATCTCCGAGGCGACGAACAGCATGGAGGCCAGCATGAAACCGCTGGCCACGCCGAAGATCCTGTTCGGGTCCGGCCCGTCCCCCACCGGACCGGGCCCGGAGCGTCCCTGGGGGCCTGCGCCGCCCTCTCCGGGCGAGGGCACGACGTTCTGGGTGGTCATCGGATCTCCCTCGTCTCGGGTCCGACCGGTCCCGCAGGCCCGGCCGGGGCGTCGTCCGAGGCCCTCGCACAACGCAGGCCCGGACCGCCTCGAAGTGATCATGATAAGGATCCGAACAGGGCGAAAGCCATAGGTCGAACGCATCACGAACCGCAGGTAGGGCACCGGATCGAAGGGGTAGCAGCGTCCACCGTCGGTCCGGATCCGCTTCCCCGTTCGTTGTCCCGCAGGAATTTTCAGCGCGACGGTGCGGACTTCACCGCCTCCGCCTCGCCCGACGACCGACCCACGAAGGGCGAAGTCCTGGGACGAGCGGGTCCTTCCCCGGGGGTACGACGAGGGCCGGTTCCGAGAGCGGAGGAGGTCTGCGCTGGTGAAGGGCTACTCACCCCCGGAGGGCGCAACCGGGCCGGGAATCCGGTCGCTTCCGGGCCGCCGGTGCTTCGGGGCCGAAGGGCAGTAACGCAGCGTACGCGAAGGTAGCGAAGGTTGCCGGGGTCGGCATTAGCATGCGAGAGCGTCCGGCTTCCCTCGGACCGGGACCGGTCTCGGCCGGGGACGGGGGAGGCCACGGCTCCTCCCGAGCCGTGGGCCGCACGGGGCAGCGGTCCGCACGCACCGGCAGTCGTCCTTTCGTCCCCTTTTCCTGGGAGAGCCATGAAACGCCTGCGCGTCACCGCCGCTGCGACCTCAGTGCTCCTCGCAAGCGCAGCTCTGGGCCTGAGTCTGAGCGAGAGTGCCTCGGCAGCCACGTCGATCTGTTCGAAGTGGGGTGCCACCACCATCCAGGGCAAGTACGTCGTGATGAACAACCTGTGGGGCGCCGAGACGGCCCAGTGCATCGACGTCACCGACACCGGTTTCAAGATCACCAAGGCTGACCACAACAAGGCCACGAACGGCGCGCCGGCCTCCTACCCTGCGGCGTACTACGGGTGCCACTACAAGAACTGCTCGCCCAACACCATCCTGCCGATGCCCGTCTCCGACAGCAGATTCCCCAAGATCACAACCACGTCCTCGATGGCTTACCCCAGCGCCGGGACCTGGGACGCCGCGTACGACATCTGGTTCGACCCGACCGCCCGCAAGGACGGACAGAACACTGGTGCGGAACTGATGGTGTGGATGAACCATCAGGGCCCGGTCCAGCCCAGTGGCTCCAAGGTCGCCACGGTCAATCTGGCCGGGGGCACGTGGGACGTGTGGTACGGCAACATCGGATGGAACGTGATCTCGTACGTCCGGACGTCGGCCGCCACGGACATGAACTTCGCCGTCAAGACCTTCTTCGACGACGTCGTCAAGCGCGGGTACGGCCAGAACTCCTGGTACATGACGAGCATCCAGGTCGGGTTCGAGCCCTGGATCGGTGGGGCCGGGCTGGATCTGAAGTCCTTCACCGTGAACACCGACGGAACGGTTCCCACGATCACTCCCACCGAGGAACCCACTGAGGAACCCACTGAGGAGCCGACCGAGGAACCGACCGACGAACCGACCGTGCCGTCCGACGGCTGCTCGGCCGTCTACAAGGTCACCAACCAGTGGGCGGGAGGCTTCCAGGGCGAGGTCACCGTGACCAACGACAGCGCGGCCAGGATCAACGACTGGACCGTCACCTGGACCTGGGGCGGTGGGCAGAAGGTCTCGCAGGCATGGAACGCCACGGTCACCTCACAGGGATCGAATGTGACCGCCCGTAGTCTTTCGCACAATAGTGGTCTGGCCGCCGGCACCGGTACGTCCTTCGGTTTCATCGGGAGCGGGGACGCCTCGCCCGCCCCGTCCCCGGTTTGCGCCGCCAGCTGAGGTAACAGCAGGTCAGAAGCCCTTCTGCCGGGTTCTCCCGGCCTGGGAACGAGCCGTGTCCGGTCAGCCGGACACGGCTCGCTCGCGTGGAGGAACAGGGCGTTCCCGGGCTCCTCCACGGCCTCGACAGCGCCCGACCATGCCTTTTGCCTCGGCTACTGTCTGAGCCACAGACCTTGGGCCAGTGATCACCGCTGAGTCGTACCCCGACGTTCCCTGACCGCCACGGGCCCGGGTCCGACGAGAACCCCGTCCGGAAACGGACGACCGCCCGGGAGGAACCGACTGTGAAAGCACGGCGTTTGAACCTGGGTCCCCGTATCGGGATCGTGGCACTGTGTCTGTCGGGCCTGGCCATCGGCTGCGGCGCGACTCTCGTGGCAGCCTGTGCCCACGACAGGTCCCCCGAGAAGCCGAAGGCCCACTCGACCCCG
>JAUPKJ010000266.1 GCA_030837505.1 Actinomycetota bacterium | reverse complement strand
CCACCGGGGATCCACCCGCCCCGGCACCTGGGCCTGCACCTGTGGATCCTGCGTCGCCCGGTCCCCGACACCGACCCACCGCGCGAGATCCTGCTCGTCGACGCCACCGAATTTTCCGACGACACCGGCCTTTCCGACGCCACCGGGTCTTCCGACGTCCTCGATCCGGCCCCTGGAACACCCGCCGGGGAATCGCCGTCCCCCGCCCGGCAACGGGCCGGGAAAGCCCTGGAAGATCTGGGAGCCCTGCGGGACGGGCTCCTCGCGCTGTCCCCGGCCCACCGGGAAGGTCGTAAGGAGCCGGGACCGACCGGTGGGCCTGGCACCCTTTCGGCCAGGGCCGTGCCCGTCACCGAACTCCTCGACGACACCGTGGACCTCACTCCGGTCCGGCGTGTCGGTGCTTCCGCGCCCGCCCGGCCCCCCCGCGATCAGGCCGCCGCGACCCAGAACCTGCTGGACGGGCTGGATCAGGCTCTGACCTCGGCGAGGTCTGCCACCGCCCTCCTGACGCCGTGCCCGGCGGGGGGCTCCCCCCGCCGGTGGCGCACCGCGACCGTCGCGGATCTGCTGCGCGGCAGAGCCCTCACCCTCCTGCGCGCCTCGCCGGGGGACCCCGTGACGGTCGAACCCGGGGACGTGCTCGTGCCGGAGGTCCTCCGGGAGGACGGCAGCGCCGTCCGGGTGGTGGGCCAGGAGGAGGCCGGGGAGTCCGTCGCGTCCCGCACCCTGGTTCTCCGGCCGGATCCTCAGAGGCTGGACCCCTGGTTCGTCGCGGGGTTCTGCTCGGCCGAACCGAACCTGCGGGTGGTCTCCTCGTCACTGCGCACGACCTCCGCGGGGGCGACGTTCCTGCGCCCGGACCTGCGGCGACTGAAGATCCCTCTGATGTCCCTCCCGGAACAACGCGAGTACGGCCGACAGTTCGAACACCTGAGGGCCATGACCAGGGCGCTCGCCTCGGCTGTGGACCTGGCGGGCCGGGCGACGCGGAGCTTCCAGGCCGGACTGGCCTCGGGGGCGTTGGCGCCCGGGCGTGGCGACACTCCGGGGTCTTCGCCCCGCTGACCGCGGGGCGGTCCGGTTCGGACTACCTTGCCAGGATCGGCGAGGACCGCTCGTCGGTACCGATTCGAACCGAATCGTGGAACGTCCGGAAGGGCACTGGTGAACAGCAGCAAGCACACCGAACTCGCCAACCACGCGTGGTCCGTCGCGGATCTGCTGCGCGGGGACTACAAGCAGTCCGACTACGGCAAGGTGATCCTGCCGTTCACGGTGCTGCGCCGTCTGGAGTGCGTCCTGGAGCCCACGAAGGACGCGGTCCTGGACACCCTGCGGAAAATGGAGGGCAAGGGGCTCGACGTGGCGCAGTTCCTGCGCAGGGCGTCCGGGCACAGCTTCTACAACACCAGTCCCTACACCCTCGCGGCGATCACCGGGGACGCCTCGCAGGCCGCGGCGCACCTGACCGCGTACATGGGGGCCTTCTCCGACAATGCCCGGGAGGTGCTGGAGAAGTACGAGTTCGCGCAGCAGATCGAACGCCTGGACCGTGCGAACCTCCTGTACCAGGTGGTGGGCAGGTTCGCGGATCTCGACCTGCACCCGGACGTCGTGTCGAACCACCAGATGGGGTACGTGTTCGAGGAACTGATCCGACGGTTCTCCGAGCAGTCGAACGAGACGGCCGGGGAGCACTTCACGCCCCGCGAGGTCATCAAGCTCATGGTGAACCTTCTCGTGGCCCCCGACGCCGACCTCCTGAGCATCCCCGGGGCGTCCCGGACCGTGCTCGACCCGGCGTGCGGGACCGGCGGGATGCTCACGGCCGCCGAGGAACACATCACCGCCCTGAACCGCGACGCGACCGTGACCGTGTTCGGACAGGAGCTGAACCCGGAATCCTGGGCGATCTGCCGCTCCGACCTCATGATCAAGGGCCAGGACCCGGACAACATCGCCTTCGGGAACTCCTTCACCGATGACGGCCACCGCGGCCGATGCGTCGACTACCTGCTGGCCAACCCGCCGTTCGGCGTGGAGTGGAAGAAGGTCCGCGACGAGGTGGAGCACGAGCACAACTCGCTGGGGGACAGCGGCAGGTTCGGCGCGGGCCTGCCCAGGATCAACGACGGCTCGTTCCTGTTCCTCCAGCACATGATCTCGAAGATGAAACCGGTGGACGGCGCCGGCCGCGGCGGCAGCCGGATCGCGATCGTCTTCAACGGTTCCCCGCTGTTCACCGGGGCCGCCGACTCCGGGGAATCGAGGATCCGCCGGTGGATCCTGGAGAACGACTGGTTGGAGGGGATCGTCGCCCTGCCCGACCAGTTGTTCTACAACACGGGCATCTCCACCTACTTCTGGATCGTCACGAACCGCAAGAACCAGGCCCATCGGGGCAGGGTGGTGCTCCTGGACGCGCGCGACCGCTGGGCCAAGATGCGCAAGTCCCTGGGGAACAAGCGCAAGTACCTCACGGACGAGCACATCCGCGAGATCACGGACCTGTACGCCGGCGCCCTCGACGTGACGTCCGACCCCGAGCACCCGTCGCACGCCATGGTGAAGGTCTTCGCGAACGAGGACTTCGGTTTCCGCCGGATCACCGTGGAACGTCCCCTCAAACTCCGTTTCGAAGTCACGGACCAGACCCTCGAAGAAGCCCGGACCTCCAAGGCCCTCGCGCGCCACGTGGAGGTTCCCGTGTTCGTTCAGGCCCTGCGAAGCCTGGTGGGCACGCGGTGGGAGACACGGGAGGTTGCGTTCGACGCCGTCCGCTGCGCCCTGCGCGACGCCGGTGGGCTGTGGCCCGTGAAGAAACCCTTCGCCGCGGCCCTGCGCGACCTGCTCGGAACACGGGACCCCGCCGGCGAGGTGCAGCGGGTGAAGGGCGAGCCGGAACCCGACCCGGACCTGCGGGACTACGAGAACGTGCCCCTCGGGCAGGACGTGGAGGAATACCTCCGACGCGAGGTGCACCCCCACGTGCCCGACGCCTGGATCGACCGCACCAAGACGAAGACCGGCTACGAGATCCCCTTCACGAGGCACTTCTACGTGTACACCCCGCCCCGCCCCCTCGCCGAGATCGACGCAGAACTCCAGACCCTGGAAGCCGAGATCCAGAAACTCCTCGGCGAGGTGACCCGATGACCACTGTCCGGCTCCGTCATCTCGCGCAGGTCAACCCGCTGACCCCGGCGTTCACTCGGCTGGGTGGCGAAGATGTGGTGACTTTTCTTCCGATGGAATCGGTCTGGCCCGACTCG
>JAUPKJ010000028.1 GCA_030837505.1 Actinomycetota bacterium | reverse complement strand
GGAGGGCCGTCCGCCGGGACCGGCCGGGGAACATCGACGGGGGACGAGTCCGAGCGCCTCACGAGCACCCAGAGTAGTCCCCGAGGAGGAGACGAACCTTCCCGGCACGCTCGGCCCCTCCCGATTCACCGAGGTCCCCGGTGGGGTCGGGCCCCACCGAAGATCCGGCCGGGCAGATCCGCTCGGGCAGATCCGGCCGGGCGGATCCGCTCGGGCCGGCCCGCTCAGACGAGGTCGGACCGACCGGTGCTGCGCAAATGATCGACGATCTCCTTGACCTCCTGTGCTTTCTCCCGCGTGGTGACCAGCAGGGCGTCCGGGGTGTCGACGATGACCACGTCCTTGAGCCCGAGCACCGCCACGACCCGCCCAGAGCCGGGGACGGCCAGCCCCCCGGTGTCCCAGGCCAGGACGTCCGACCCGTCGCCGAGGACCCTCAGGGGCCCCTCCCCACCGATCAGGGCGGCCAGGGAGGCGAAGTCCCCGACGTCGTCCCAGCCGAAATCCGCCGGGATCACGGCGACGCGTCCGGCGTCGGCCGCGGGCTCTGCGATGGCGTAGTCGATCGCGACCTTCTCCAGCTCCGGCCACAGCCGTTCCAGGGTCTCGCAGCGCTCGTCGGTGTCCCAGGCCCGCGCGATCCGGGTCAGGGACTCGTGCAGGGCCGGCCGGTGGTCGGCCAGGGCCTGCAGGAGGATGTCGGCGCGCGACACGAACATGCCGGCGTTCCAGCGGTAGCCGCCCTCCTCCAGGTAGGCGGCGGCCGTGGCGGCGTCGGGCTTCTCCACGAACCGTTCCACCAGATGCGCAGAGGGTGCCCCGGGGACGGACAGTTCCTGTCCCAGCCGTACGTAGCCGAAGGCGGTCGAGGCCCGCACGGGCCGGATGCCGATGGTCACGACGTACCCCTGGCGGGCCGTGGCCACGGCCTGCGCCACGGCCCCGTGGAAGGCCGGAACGTCCCGGATCACGTGATCGGCTGCGAAGGAGCCGACGACGGCGTCCTCGTCCCGCCGGTGCAGCACGGCCGCGGCCAGGCAGATGGCGGCGGTCGAGTCCCGCGGTGAGGGCTCGGCCAGGAGGTTGGCCGCCCGCAGGTCCGGCAGCTGGGCCGCGACCGCCGGCGCGTGGGGCGCGCCCGTGACGACGAGCACCCCGGCGTCCCCCGTCAGGGGCACGAGCCTGTCCCAGGTGTGCTGCAGCAGGGTCCGTCCACCGCCGGTGAGATCGAGCAGGAACTTCGGCCGCCCGGCCCGGGACAGGGGCCACAGTCTGGTCCCCGCGCCCCCGGCGGGCACGATCGCGTGGAATCCCGGCAGCGTCCGGTCCGGCGGCGGACCGGAGGGAAGGGGGTCCGCGGAAGTTGCGTCGGTGGCTGGCACGTCCCCCACGGTACGGGTCCCCGCCGGCAGGATCCTGACAGACCGGTGGGGCTCGCCCGTGGACAGGCCCCGGTCCACCCGGTCCACCCGGTCCACCCGGCGCACCCGGTCCACCCGGCGCACCCGGTCCACCCGGCCCACTCCGCACCCGGTCCGTCCGGTGGGCGCAATCCTCCACCCGGCCCTCCCGGCCTCACCCGGACGGGTTACTCTCACAGACGACGTACTGTGATATCCGTCTTTGGCTGTCACGGGGCCGAAGCGCCGTCACAGGGCTGCGAGAATCCCTTGGCCGGGTTCGCGGACCTGCGGCTCCGGGGCCCGCCGATCAGGGCGAGAAGGGCCCGGCGCGCCCCGGGCGGTCGGCGGATCAGAACAGTGAGCACGGCGAGTCGAGCTGCGGAAACGAGCGTGATCGGGATCCGTGATGGGGATCGATGGATTCCAGCATTCCTGTGACGATTTGTCCTTGACCGGGGCCTGTCCACAGGCCGGCGCCTCGCGGGCCCGCCGTGGGAAACCGGCGCAGGGGCGGCGTCCTCGGACCGTGCGCGTGGGGGGGCGACGTTTTCCGGCGTCGGCCGCCCTCGTGGCGGCGCTCCTGCCGCTCGGGCTGTCGAGTGTCCCGGCTGCCGCTGCGGCTGCGCCCGCGGCTCCGGCCTCAGCGGGGCAGCACCCGGGGGCGCGGATCGCGCCGGCTCTTCCCGCGGCCCCGGCCTGCGCCAAGGCCGTCGCCGTCGCCAGCGGGGGCACGACGAGCGCAGCGACCCGGTTGCCGACCCCCACCAGCACTCAGGGCGGGGAGCTGCTGTCCAGGACCGGTCTGCACGTGGACCTGCCCTCGGGGGTCCCGGCTCCCCCGGCGCAGCGCGCCGTCGCCTGGATGATCACGGACCTGAACACCAACGAGATCATCGCGGCGTGCAATGCGCACGTCCGCATGCCGCCCGCGAGCACCCTCAAGGTCCTGACGGCGCTCGCCCTGCGTCCCCGGTTGAAGGACACCAAGATCTACACAGGGCGCGCGCACGAGGCGAACCAGGAGGGGACCCGGGTCGGGATCGTCCCCGGTTCCCTGTACACGGTCAAGGACCTTTTCCACGCCATGCTGCTGCTCAGCGGGAACGACGCGGCGGAGGCCCTCGCGTCCCTGGTCGGCGGCACGGCCGCCACCACGAAACTCATGAATCAGAAGGCCGAGGAGCTGGGGGCCCACGACACCCACGCGAGCAACGCCAGCGGCCTGGACGCCCTGGGCCAGGTGAGCAGCGCCTACGACCTGGCCGTCCTCGGACGGGCCGCCCTGGCCGACAAGCAGCTGACGTCCGTGTTTCGAACACGGGCGTACGATTTCCCCTCCTCGGGGGCGTGGATCGGTCCCACCCGCAAGACCTTCGAGATCCAGAACCACAACAGGCTCCTGGGCAAGTACAAAGGGGCCGACGGCGTCAAGAACGGGTACACCACCCAGGCCGGTGGGACCTACATCGCCAGTGCGACCCGTGGTTCTGAACGCTATCTGGTGACCGTGATGCGCACGGACGGCAAGTCGCAGTACGCCGCCCGCGACCTGTTGGACTGGGCCTTCTCCCATGGTGACAAAGCCGGCGCCGTGGGACGGCTCGCCCGGCCGGCGGCCCCGGGCAAGTCGGCCCCGTCGAAGGCGACCGGCTCGGCCTCGCCGTCCCCCGCGGCCTCCGCCGACGGGGGCGCGCAGGAGGGCGGCTCGCTGTTCCCCCTGGCCGTCGTCGCGGTCTCGGCCTGCTCGGTGGGACTGGTGTTCGGACTGGTTTCCTGGCGGCTGCCCCGCACCCGCCTGCGTCGTCACTGCCGCCGCATCAACCGCCGGGGCTGACAAGCCTTTCCCCACCGGGGCTGACAAGCCTTTCCTCACCACGGGCTTGCCCCCCACCACGGGCTTGCCCCCACCGACAGGGACGGAAGATCTCCAGACCGGGGAACGTACCGCCCTGACCAGGGACCACGCCGCCCAGACCAGAGACCATGATGCTCAGACCAGGAACCGCACTGCCCGGACCGGGGACCATGCCGCCCCGGCCGGGAACCGCGCGGCTCAGTCCCGCAGGGCCGAGCGGATCTGGCCGGCGGCCCTGGTCACGACCCACGCCGCGGTGACGGCGGTCGCCCCCAGCACGGCTCCGGCGGCCACGGTGACGGTGTCCTTCGCCCGGGGGCTGCACTCAGGACACGGGACAGGCAGGGACGGCTCGGGGCATTCCTGTGTCAGTGGGGGCAGGTGTCCACGGTCCTCGGCTGTGGTGGCGCTCCAGGCCGCGCACAGCAGAAGGAGGCGGGCGGTGAGGTCCGCCCACACCAGCAGCCCGATCAGGACCGACGACGTCGCCAGGTAGACGTCCTGGGACAGGCCGCCCAGGAGCAGCCCGCCGCCGAGTTTGAGCACTCCGAGTCCCAGTCCCGCAGTGACGGCCCCACCGATCAGGTCGTTCACGGGCACGCGGACCCCGGACAACAGGCGCAACAGGATCAGGGCGATCCCCGCGTCGATCGCCCACACGAGCAGGAGGGTAGTGATCCGCACTGCCGCGCTGGTCCACGCCGTGTGCTCCAGTCCCAGCCGGTCGAGGACGGCGTCGGTCGCGGTCGGGACGGCGATCCCCACGAGCCCGGAGGTCAGGACGGCCCCGCCCAGGAGAACCGAGGTTCCCAGGTCGCGCAGGCGCGCCTTCACCGGGTTCCGGCGGACGGGCAGGCCGAACACCGCGCGCAGCCCCTGGCGGGTCGCCCCCACCCAGCCCAGGCTCGTCAGGAGCAGAGTGAACAGGCCGATCGATCCCGTGAGGGAGAGCAGTTCGCTGCGGGTGAGGTCGTCCAGCCGGACGACGCCCTGCCCCGGGGCGGTCCCGATCAGGGTCTCGCCCAGTCCGCGGTTGACCCAGTCCGCGATCTCCGACTGGGCCTGTCGGTCCTGCCCGGCCACGAGGCCCAGCACGGTGAAGGCCACGATGAGCAGGGGGACGATCGAGAACAGTGCGTAGTAGGCGATCCCAGCGGCCAGGACTCCCCCGCGGGTCGTGCTGTAGCGGGTCAGGGCCCGCAGTGCTCGGGTGGCCCTGATCCTGTCCACGACCTTGCCGAGCCTGGCACGGGCCGTGGTCACGGGGTCCCGCCGGCCGACCGGTTCTGCGGGGTGCCGTTGGAGAGGACGTAGCGGTGCAGCGAGCGCCAGATGCCGTCGTCGCAGAGTTCGTACAGGTCGAAGCCGTCCAGGACGAAGGCGGCCGAGAAGTCTCTGAGTACTTCTTCGGCGGTGTCGAGGGCCTCGTTGTCGAGGTGGTGGCCGACCGTGACGTGCGGGTGGTAGGGGAAGTTCAGGTTCCGGTCGAGGGGCCCGGTCCGGATCAGTCTTTGCAGGGTGTCGCATTCTGCGGCTCCCGCCGCCACGGTCACGAACACGACGGGCGAGAGGGGCCGGAAGGTGCCGGTGCCCGCCAGGTGCAGTTCGAAGGGGTGCATGGTCGCCGCGACGGTCTGCAGATGCTCTTCGACCTCGGCCAGTCGCAGGCGGGGGAGGGCCGTGGGGGGCAGCAGTGTTATGTGCGGGGGGATCGCCTGGGCCAGGGGGTCGCCGAAGGAGTGGCGGCACTGCCGCAGGTATCCGAACCAGGGTTCGGGGATCTCCAGGGCGATCCCGATGGTCTGGACCTCGGTCGGCTCGCCGACGACGATCGGCAGGCTCATGGTCGGGGGGGCTCCCCCCGGTCTGCCGGCGGTGTCCTGCCCGGCGGTGTCCTGGTCGCCTGCCGTGTCCTGCCCGGCGGCGGGGGGTGTCTGGTCGGCGGCGGACCGACCGGCGGGGGGGTGCTCGGCCCCGTCGGCGTTCCGCGCGCCGGGCCCGGGCATCAGGGCCTCCCCGGGAGGAAGCCCAACAGTTCGTAGACGACTTCCAGGCGGGCCGCGGCCTGCTTACGGGCGGCGGCCGCGCCCTCGGCGAGCACGTCGTCGAGGGTGCCGGTGTCGCAGAGCAGTTCGTGCACCGAGGTCTGGAAGGGCTCGACGAAGTCGGTGAAGGCCCGGGCCGTTTCCTTCTTGAGGTCGCCGTACCCGGCTCCGACGAACGTGGCCTGCAGGTCTTCCAGCCCTGTCCCCGAGAGGGTCGACAGGATGGTCAGGAGGTTGGACACCCCGGGTTTGCGCTCGGGGTCGTGGATCACCTCGCGGCCCGTGTCGGTGACGGCCGACCGGATCTTCTTGAGGGAGATCTTGGGGTCGTCGAGCAGGAACAGGCACCCGGCTCCGCCGCGGCTCTTGCTCATCTGCTTGTCGGGCTGCTGCAGGTCGAGGATCTTGCCGGTGGCCTTGAGGATGTGGGGCTCGGGGACGACCAGCCCTGGGCCGAATCTCTTGTTGAAGCGCTGGGCGAGGTTGCGGGTCAGTTCGAGGTGCTGGCGCTGGTCCTCCCCCACGGGGACCTTGGCGGCGTCGTAGAGCAGGATGTCCGCGGCCTGGAGCACAGGGTAGGTGAACAGGCCGACGGAGGCCTTCTCGGTTCCTTCCCGGGCGGCCTTGTCCTTGAACTGGGTCATGCGGCCGGCTTCGCCGTACCCGGTCAGGCATTGCAGGGCCCAGCTCAGCTGGGAGTGCTCGGGGACGTGGCTCTGCACGAAGACCACGGACTTGTTCGGGTCGATGCCGGCCGCGAGGAACTGGGCCGCGGTGGCCCGGGTGCGCCGGCGCAACAGGGCCGGGTCGTGTCTCACGGTGATCGCGTGCTGATCCGCGATGAAGTAGTAGGCCTCGAAGGTGTCCTGCAGGTGGACCCAGTTGGCCAGTGCCCCGAGGTAGTTACCCAGGTGCAGCGAGTCCGCAGTGGGCTGCATCCCCGAGAGCATCCGTGGCCGGGAGGCCGACCCGCCGTCGGCGCCGGCGTGGACGGTGGCCGTGGGTTCCGGGGAGACCGGTGAGGGTGCCGTGGACGCCATGTGGGCCATTCTGGCAGGTGCGCCGGGGTGCTTCGCACACAGATGGTTGTTGTTCGTCCGGTGTCGGTCGGCTCCGGTCGGGCGCAGGACTTCCGACGCGCGGTGGGGGGATCGTCCTCCGACGGTCGAGGGTTCCTCCGTCGTCCCGTGACGGCAGGACCGTGCGAGGGCCGGTCCGACCGACGCCGCGAGATCATCGCGGCGTCGGATTCCCGCCCCCGGGGTCGTCGGTTTCGTCGGACGAGACCGATCTCACTGCACGCAGAAGCTCGAGCTCTTCTTGAGCTCCATGACGCGCCATTCGCCGTCCAGTTTCTTCATCATGACACTCATGCCGTTGTTGCGCGCTTCGCCGACGGTGCCGCTGTCATCTTCCAAGATCGTGTACGTCTCGTCCAGGACACAGTCGATGAAAGCTACTTGTTCGCCGAAGTACTTCAGGTTCCTGGGCTTGAGGATCATGGTCCCGGCGCGGTGCCCGTCCTTGGCCTTGAGCTGACGGACCTCCGTCTGGATCTCCGTGATGGCGTCCCCCGCTGCGACGGCCTGCAATGCCTTGGCGTTCAGGGACGCCGTGAGACCGGCCGAGACGCGGACCTTCCAGTATCCCTGCCAGGCCGTGAGGACGGCGGCGTCCTTCTCGGAGGACGGGAGGCGGATCCCCAGGATCGCGCCGGTCCGGACACCCTCAGGACTCACGATGAGCGTTTTCCTCTGTTGTTCCAGTTCATCCGCACCGATCAGGTCGAGCGAGGACTTCGCTCCATCGACCGTGACAGAGGGGTCCCCGTCCGATCCGGAATCACCGCACGCCGCGACCAGGGAACCGACAGCGACCACGATCAGGGCCGCCCGCACGGCCGGGCGCGAGAAATGTCCGTACGACGACAGGGGTCGCTTCCGACCAGCAGAACCGTTCCAGGACACGGGCACTCCTCAACACAGCTTTGATGTCTCGGAGAGGCAACCATAAATGCTTCTCGCCTCCATGTCCGGTATCACTCACCCGTTAGAGGTAGTAGTTCACTCTTCCATTCCACAGTGAATACTTCCAGTGACACCGTTACAGGCGTTCATTGCGTGGATAGAGAACGACCACGTCGTGCCGGACATGCGAGACCTTCTGCGCAGACGAAATTTTCGGGGTCGCTGCTCCCCGATCACCGCAGAAGCACCGCAGCTCCGGGCGCCGGCAGCGCGGGTCACGGCCAGGTCGGCGAAGGGGCGTCCGCAGCGGCGCCGGCCCGTCCCCGCCGCGGTTGTTCCCTGTCGGCACGGTTGTTCCCTGTCGGGACGGTGGCCGTCGGCCGATTCTGCGGCACGTCGGTGGTCCCACGTCGGTGGGATCCCGGACTCAGCGGGCCCGCAGCTGGAACAGGACGGCCTGGCCGGGGTGGAGAGCCGGGGCCGGGAGCCCGATCCGTTCCAGGACGGCTCCGGTCGCCCTAGCGTGGCCCCTGTCCCACCAGGGCGGGACGGGCCCGGCGGGGGGAACGGAACCGGTGTCGTCGCCGTCGGCACCGATCTCATCGCGTCGCCGAAGATCGTATTCGAGGGCCGGGGCCAGTCCGGGCAGCCGCAGGCGCGCCGGGGTGCTCTGTGGGGTCGTGGCGAGCCGCACCTGCACGAAAACGGCCTCCGCGCGGTCCCGGGAGACGACCCCGTGCAGCCAGCACGTGGGATCGGCGTGGTCCGCGCGGACGAGTCGCCCGGTGTGCAGCAGCCCGCGCAGCTCCTTGTAGAGGCCGGACCAGGCCCGCAGGCGTTCCACCTCGCGCGCGGTGCATTCGGTGATGTCCCATTCGATCCCGGCGTGTCCCACGAGGGCCGTGAGACAGCGCAGGCCGAGGTCGCTCGTCCTGCCGGTGGTGTGGGCGACGGGCGGTCCGACGTGGCAGCCGACGAGCTCCGGTGGCAGCAGCAGACCGGTCCACCGCTGGATCGACTGACGTTCCAGGGGATCGTTGGTGTCGGAGGCCCAGACCCGGTCCGTGCGCGCGAGGATGCCCAGATCCACCCGGGCCCCACCGGACGAGCAGGACTCGATCTCCAGGTGGGGATGGCGGCTGCGCAGTTCGTCGATCAGGGAGTAGACCGCGAGGGTCTGCGCATGGATGCCGGGCGCGCCGTCGTGGACGGCCTCGTGGAGGTCCCTGTTGTGGTCCCATTTGAGGTAGTCGATCCCGATCTCGCTGATCAGGGCGTGCAGGCGGCCCGAGAGGTAGGAGCGGGCCCCCGGGTGGGCGACGTCCAGGGACACCTGGCTGCGCAGCGGGACGGGCCACCGTCCGGCCCCGGCCAGGACCCAGTCCGGATGGTCGCGGGCCAGCTGGGAGTTCGGGCTGACCATCTCGGGTTCGACCCACAGCCCGAACTCCATGCCCAGTTCGCGCACCCGGTCGGCCAGGGGGCGCAGGCCGTCCGGCCAGACGTCGGGGTCGACGTACCAGTCCCCCAGGCCGGCGGTGTCGTCCCTTCGGCCGAGGAACCACCCGTCGTCCAGGACGAACCGTTCGACCCCCACGTCGTGGGCGCGTTCGGCGAGCGCCGTGAGTCGTCCGAGGTCGTGTTCGAAGTAGACGGCCTCCCAGGTGTTCAGGGTGAGGGGGCGGGGCGTGCGCGGGTGGGTGGGGCGGGCTCTGAGCCAGTCGTGGATCCGGTCGGAGGCGCCGTCGAGTCCGGCGTCGGACCAGGTGAAGCAGGTCCAGGGGGTGGTGTGGGTCCGGTGGGGGGCGAGTCGGATCTCGCCGGGGTGCAGGAGTTCGCCTCCTCCCAGCACTGCGTTTCCGCCGGCTCCGGCGCCTTCGGGGAGTCGTTCGGCCAGGTGGAGGTGGTTGCCGCTCCAGGCGACGTGGGTTCCCCAGACCTCGCCGGTGCGGAAGGCGAAGCCGGGGGTCCCGGCGAGGAGCAGGAGGGTGGCGTCGTGTCCGGTGCGGCCGCGGCGGTTGGCGCGCAGGTGGGTGCCGTGGTGGAAGGGGGTGCGTTGGGGTGTGCGTTCTGAGCACCAGCGGCCGGTGAGGTCGAGCAGTTCCGTGGCGTGGGAGGGCAGGGGCAGCAGGGTGTGCAGGGCTTGCAGGGTGTAGGTGGTGGGGCCGGTGTTGGTCAGGTGGTGGCGCAGGCGCACCAGGCCGGAGCGTTCCATTCTCAGGACGGTGTGCAGGCGCAGGCCGGTCCCGGGGTCCTGGGCCCGGATGTCGATCTCTTGTCCGCCGTCCTCCGGGGCGCTGACGGCGACCGAGTCGAGGGTGAGACGGGGGTGGCAGTCCCGGCCGTCGCGGTGGCCGGCGATCCCGGGGTGTCCGGACCACAGGTCGCATTCCTGGGGCAGGAGGGGCAGTCCTGGGTCGGGCAGGCCGGGGTCTGCCGCGCGGCCGGTGGCGAGGTTGTCGGCCAGTTCTCGCAGGCTGGGGATGTCGAGGTCCCCGGGGTCGGCTCCCCAGTGCAGGACCCGGGGCAGTCCGGGGCCGGAGGTGTCCAGGAGGAGGGCGGTCCCGGCGGCCCGCAGCAGGAGGGGGGCCCGGCGGGGGGTCGTCCGGGTCGCCGGGTCCCGGTTCCAGTGGGGGTGGGCGTCCGGGGGTGGCGCCGGGGCGGGCTCCTGGCTCATGGGCACCTCGTCGGGTCCGGGTCGTCGCGTCGGCGTCCGGGCTGCGGGCGCGGGGCCGAGGGGTTGTTGTGTTGGTTGGTATCACGTTCGGGTGGTTCTGCGGTCCGTCCGGTGGAGGGGCGGCGTGGTCGGGTCCGGGCCGGGCGGGTCTCGCTGCGGGTCCCTCAGCCCTTGTTCGCGCCGAGGGCGAGCCCGGACACGCGGTGTTTCTGCAGGAGAAAGAAGATCATCAGGGTGGGGAGGGCGACGACGACGGATCCGGCGGCCACGAGGTCGAGGTCGGTGAGGACTTCTCCGCGCAGGGTGTTCAGGGAGCTCGTGGCGGGAAACTTGTCACCGGGCTGCTTGCAGGACGGTGGCCGAGGAGAACTCAACGAACGACGTCGCCTCGGTGTCGCGGCGACAGAGGTCGGGACCAACCGGGCGAGGTGCTCGGCCTCGGACCTCGGTCTGGGCAGGGGGCCTCCTCCCGGCGCGGGTCGCACTCCGGCGGGCCTCGAGACGAAGGTCGAGCGCCCGAACAGAACCGAACAGAACCTCCCAGAGGAGAGCACACAATGATCTGCAACAGGTATGCCGTCAAGACACGCCGCCACGGTGAGACCTTCCGGGAGGGAACGGCCTGAGACGTAGTATCGCTGTTCGAAGCTCCGATTTCCCTGCTGATCGGCAGGCCGGGGCCCTTCTCACCCCTCCGACCCCGATCCCAACAGCATGTTCGGACTTGAGGCTCACCCAGACATCTGTTGTTCGAGATTGTTGACTTTAGGGATCAGGCGCGGCAGGCTGCCTGCGTGACCCCATCGCTCGACCAGGTCCCCCGCCACGTCCGACCCCCGGTGTCGGACCGGACGCCACCGGAGGCCCCCGCCCGCCCCCCGCTCACCCCCACGCCCCGGCCCACGGTCATGCCCACGTCCCGGTCCCTGTCCACGTCCCGCTCCACGTCCCGGCCCCTGTCCCGCTCCACCGTGCCGCCGTCCCCCGCAGCGGGGGCGTGCGAGCGCCCTGCCGGGAGGGGAGTGCGCTGATGTTGGCCCGTCAACGCCAGGAGCGGATCCTGGAACAGATCAGGTTGACCGGTGGTGCCCGGGTCAGTGATCTGGTGGAGTTGCTCGGGGTCTCCGACATGACGATCCGGAGGGACATCGCGACCCTTGCCCGCAAGGGTCTGGTGACCAGGGTGCACGGCGGGGCCACTGCGCTCTCGGGTCGCAGTGCCGACGAGCCGGGGTTCGCCGCCAAGTCCGGGCTGCAGACCAGGGAGAAACGCGCCATCGCCGTCGCGGCCGCGGAACTGGTCCGGCCCGGTGATTCCGTGGCGCTCTCGGGTGGTACGACCACGTACGCGATCGCCCTGGAGCTGCGCCAGGTCGCCGACCTCACGGTCGTGACGAACTCCGTGCCCGTCGCGGAGGTCCTGCACGCCTGCGGCAGGGACGACCTCACGGTGATCCTCACCGGTGGGGTCAGGACCCCCTCCGACGCCCTCGTGGGACCGATCGCCGTGGGCGCGCTGCGGACCCTCCACGTGGACTGGCTCTTCCTGGGGGTCCACGGTTTCGACGAGCGGGCGGGTTTCACGACACCGAACCTCGTGGAGGCCGAGACCGACCGGGCCCTGGTCGGTTGTGCCCGTCAGGTCGTCGTGGTCGCGGACAGCACCAAATGGGGGGTCGTGGGCCTGAGTTCGATCGCGCGTCCCGAGGAGGTGGAGGTGCTGGTCACCGACGAGAACCTGGACGACAGGGCCCGGAGGGTCCTGGCCCCCAAGGTCGGCCGCCTGTGCCTGGCCGGTCTGCCCGGCCCCGAACCGAACGAGCACCGTCCCGAGGGCCACGGCGACAGCGAAGGCGGCGGGACGGACGACGGACCTCCCGACGGCGGTGCACCGGGTCGGGCGCCGGGCCCGGGTCGGCGGGCCGAACGGTGAGCGGCCCGGCCTGCGGCTTTGTGCGCCGCACCGTGGACAGGCTCTCCGACGGACGCGAGATCATCTACTTCGACGATTCCCCGGAGTACGTGGAGGGGCGGGCCAGCAGGTCCCTCCCGGACCAGCGGGCCCTGCCCCGGGCCGCGGGGGGATCGACCTTGCGCTACGACGTCCTCACCGGCGATTGGGTCGCGATCGCCTCCCACCGCAATACCCGGACGTTCCTTCCCCCTGCCGATCTGTGTCCCCTGTGCCCGACCCGGGCGGGTCGCGCGCCCACGGAGATCCCGGCCCGGGACTACGACGTCGTCGTCCTGGAGAACAGGTTCCCCGCCTTCAGCCGGACCGGGGGCGAGCAGGTCCCCGGGACCGTCGACGGGGTCGATCTGTGGCCGCAGTCGGCCGGCCGGGGCCGCTGCGAGGTCATTTGTTTCACCTCGGACCACGGCACGGGGCTGAGCCGTTTGGAGCCGGCCCGGGTGAGGACGGTCATCGAGGCCTGGGCCGATCGGACCGAACACCTGTCGGCGCAGCCCGGGACCGCCCAGGTGTTCTGTTTCGAGAACCGGGGGCAGGAGATCGGGGTGACCCTGCACCATCCCCACGGACAGATCTACGCCTACCCGTTCCTGCCCGCCCGCACGACGGCTCTGCTGCGTCAGGCGGCCGAACACCGCCGGAGAACGGGCGGGAATCTGTTGCGGGACGTCCTGGAGGCCGAGCGCCGGGTCCGCACGCGGATCGTGTTCGAGGGCGAGCACTGGACCGCCTACGTTCCCGCGGCCGCCCGCTGGCCGGTCGAGGTCCACCTGGCGCCGCACCGCGACCGGGCGGACCTGGCAGAGCTCGACGACGCCGAGCGCGACGAGCTGTCCCACCTCTACCTGGACCTGTTGCGCAGGGTCGACCGCTACTACGAGGGCGTCGAGGCCACGCCGTACATCTCCGGCTGGCACCAGGCCCCCGTGGGGCGGGACCGCGAGCTGGGCCGGCTGCATCTGCAGCTCTTCTCGGTCCTTCGGGCCCCGGGGAGGATCAAGTACCTCGCGGGGTCGGAGTCGGGGATGGGGGCCTGGATCAATGACGCCGTGCCGGAGCTGATCGCGGCCCGGTTCAGGGAGGTGGGCTGATGTCCGGCCAGGATTCGCAGTTCCCGCCCGAGGCGGCCCGCAGGCTGCCCCCGGTCGACCGGCACCGGGCCTCGTCCGACCGGCACCGCGCCACGATCGAGTGGCACCGTGCCCCGACAGGGCCGGCGGAGGACCTCGTGGAGACCGGCTGCGTGCCGGAAGAACTCGTGGAGGGTTTCGTCGGGCGCTTCGGTCGGGACCCCGAGGGGATCTGGTCGGCTCCCGGCCGCGTGAACCTCATCGGGGAGCACGTCGACTACAACGACGGCGTCGTCCTGCCCTTCGCACTGACCCTGCGCACGTACGTCGCCCTCGCGCCCCGGCGCGACGGGGTCCTGCGGGGCGAGTCGACCCTCCCCGGTGCGACCGGCTGGCAGTACCCGCTGCGGGACGTCGCCCCGGGCCGGGTCACGGGCTGGGCCGGTTACGCCGCCGGGGTCCTGTGGGCCCTGCGGGCCGAGGGGCTGCTGCCGGGCGGGCCCGGCGGGACCTGGCCCGAAGCGATCGCGGGCGGTTTCGACCTGATGGTCCACGGACAGGTGCCCCCGGGGTGCGGGCTGTCCTCGTCGGCCGCGTTGGAGTGCGCGGTCGCGGTCGCCGTCGACGACCTCGCCGGCCTGGGCCTGAGCGCCGACGACGGCGGGCGGGCCCGGCTCGCGCAAGCCTGTGTCCGGGCGGAGAACGAGGTGGCCGGGGCCCCGACGGGCGGGATGGACCAGGCTGCCGGCCTGCGCTGCACCCCGGGGGCTGCGCTGTTGCTGGACTGCCGCGACTCCACGGCGAGCCAGCTGCCGTTCGACCCCGTGTCCGCCGGACTCGAGGTCCTCGTGATGGACACCCGGACCACGCATGCCCTCATCGAGGGCCAGTACGCCGAGCGCAGGCTCTCCTGCGAGCGCGCGGCGTCGGCCCTGGGGGTGAAGAGCCTGCGCGAGCTGGAGGGCAGCGATCCGCAGGCGTTGGGCGGAAGGGTGCCCGGGGGCCCGGACGGGGTGACGGCCAGGAGGATGCGGCATGTCGTGTCCGAGATGGACCGGGTCGGGCGCCTGGCCGACCTGCTGCGCAGGGGGCTGCTGGAGCGGGCGGGCCCGGTGTTGGACGCTTCGCACGCCTCGCTGCGGGACGATTTCGGGGTGTCCTGTCCGGAACTTGATCTGGCCTGCGACAGTGCGCGGGCGGCCGGGGCCCTGGGGGCGCGCCTGACGGGTGGCGGGTTCGGGGGGTCCGCGATCGCGTTGGTCAGAGCGGGGGACGCCGTCCACGTGGCCCAGGCGGTCACGGAGGCCTTCGCCCGGTCGGGGTGGAATCGGCCGGCGTTCCTGTTGGGTCGCCCGTCGCAGGGCGCGGGCCGGACCGGCTGAGCCGGTGGTGTCCGGGCGGTGGTGTCCGGGCGGGAGGGGGGCGGATCCGAGGGCCGTGCGTGGCACACCCGGATCCGCCCTGCCGATCAGGACGAGTAGAACCGATCAGGACGAGTAGAACAGGCGTCCGAATCCGCCGCGGCGGTGGCCCTGGTGGTAGCCGCCGTGCGCGGGGGCTCCCCAACCGGGGGCCGGCTGCGGGGGGTACGGGGCCTGCTGCGGGTAGGGAGCGTGGGGGGCCGGGGGCGGCGGGGGCGGCGTCGGCGGGGAGAACTGCCCTTCCATCCTGGTCAGCGCCTCCAGCTCGCCGAAGTCCAGGAAGATCCCGCGGCAGGTGTCGCACTGCTCGATCCGGACCCCGCTGCGTTCGTAGGTCCGCATGACTCCTGGGCATTTGGGGCACTTGAGGTTCTGCATACCTGGTTCCTGCATGGATCCATCCTCCGTGACGGTCGGGTCGACGGCAATCGAGACGTGCGGTGCGCGGTTCCCGCTGGGTGTCCCGCCGGTGCCCGTGGGACCCGTCGGGAAGCGGTGTGTGCCTTCAGTCAATCAGCATCCGTTCACAGGCTCTCAGAAGTTCACGGTCGAGGTCGTCCGGTTGGCTGCCGACGAGGGTGTGCCGGGTCAGGGCCCTGGCGGCGCAGTGGACCACGTGTGCTCGCGCCCCTTGTTCGAGGTGGCGCCAGAGGTCGTCGTCGGGCAGGGCCGGGCCACCCGCCTCCCGGTAGGTGCGGGTCAGGAGGTGCCAGGACTGTTCCGGTACGACGCCCAGGACGTGGAAGGCCGCGGCCCGGCCGAGGTCCCAGGTGGGGTCTCCCCAACCGAGATCGTCGATGTCGATCAGGCGCCAGCTCTGCGGGTTCTGTGGGCCCTGTGGGTTCTGTGAGCGCTGCGGGTTCTGTGAGCACGGCGGGTCCGGCGGAGGCCGGAGGTGCTGGACCATCTGCCCGAAGTGCCAGTCTCCGTGGCAGAGCGCCCGGAAGGGGCCGGGGGGCTCGCGGCGGATCCGGTCCCACGCGGCCAGAACGGTCCCGACCTGGCCGGTGGGGACTCCGTCCTCGGACTCCCGAACGGTCCGGACCAGGTCCGTGACGGCGCGTTCGATTCGTTCCCTCTGGGAGCACTCCGGCAGGTCCTCGGGACGGGGGACCCTGTGGTTGTGCAGTTCTGCCAGGAGCTGCGCCGCAGCGGGCCAGGGGACGTCGAGGGGGCCGCCGCCGGTCGGCAGGGTCCGGGCCAGGGGCCAGACGGTGACCCAGCGGCCGGCGAGGGGCAGCGGCTCGGGGTGCAGGGGGGCCAGCAGGACGCCGTGCAGGAGAGGATCGCAGGCCAGACGCATTCTCGCGGCGAGGGCCCCCGGGTCGGTGCCGGGCCAGTGGACCTTGAGCACGATCTGCTCGACGGCGTACACCTCGGCAGCGTCCCGACTCACGCTGGGTGGTCCCGTGCGCAGTGGCCGGAGGACGGCCCCGGCGCGCCCGGTGAAGCGTTTGCCGAGTTCCGCCAGGCCTTCGGCCGAGGACTCGATCGGGGCCAGGCCGTCGGGGGGCGGGGATTCGTTGCTCACGTCGAGCAGTTTCTCCGTTCCCCGGCCCGATGGCCGTCGGGCCCGCCCGGTGGGAAAAGGCGTTCAGCGGGACGGGCCGGGGAAACAGGGGCAAAACAACGGACCCTCAGCCACGTTGCTGAGGGCCGATGCGTCGGGGTTGCGTCCTCGTTCAGGACGCGATGTGCTGTGCGGGTACGCCGGGGGTGATATCACGCGCAACCGGGGCAGTCTCACCCTTCTGAGCTGCGCCGAGCGTGGCACCCTTGTCCAGGATGGCACGGATGGCGGCTTGTTCCTTCGTGCGGGCACCTTCGGAGCGCATGATTCCTTCGAGGATGCGCTCCTCGTCGGCGCTGAGCCAGAGCGTGAAAGCCATGGCTTCAACGTAGACCGCCCCCCGACCGGAGATGAAATCGTTACCAGGCGCTCTGGTGAATTCAGTGCATCGTCAGCGTTAAATCTTCACCGGCTGTAAGGGGGCTATACGCAGAGTCAGGCCCTTGATGACTGGCCTGGGCCTTAGGTCCCCCCGGGCGCCCTTTCAGCCACGATCCGTCACTGTAAGAGATGATGTTTGAGGCTTCGTCCGACCGGCAGGAGGTGGCTTCGACAGGTGAGCGGCGTCCGAGGGATGTCTCAGTCTCAGGGGGTGCCCGCAGCGGGGGACCGGTCGCTGAGGGCCCAGACCTTCTCGAAACTGTCCCTGTAGGTGTCGAACAATCGGGCGCCCTCCAGCCGACGCAGCTGCCACAGGGGGGATCCGGCCCCCGGAACTCCCCACAGGTGGACGTTCACGAGCATCTCGTCGTCCGCCCGGTAGATCCCGCTGAACAGGGTTGTGTGGTGGACCCGCAGTTCGGCCCCTGGGATCGACAGGAGCGGGCCGAAACGCCGCAGGGAGAGTCGACATCGGGCAGCCAGGTCCGAGGGCTCGTGATCGGCGTCGAGGGCTCCGGTTTCCCCGTTCCGTTCGGGGTCGCTCAGGGCGATCCGGACTCGGCAGCCCTCCGCGGCCCGACAACGGAGCAGGTCCAGCAGATCCGGATGCTGCTCGTGCAGGAACAGCCCTGCGTGACAGAGCAGATCCAGTTCCCGACGCGCACCGCAGAACAGCTCCCACCACAGGGCGATCGGGGCGTCGACCCTGCGGGCGTGCACGGCGAGGACCTCCGGGTGCCCGGTGCGGGTCACGGGGCGCCCGAGAGCCGGCCACAGTTTCTGCGGGTCCGTTCCGAGGGCCGCAGCGGCCCGCAGGGCAGTGTTCCGATGGGGAACCCGTCCCCGGTTGATCCAACGGTCCACGGTCTTGGGATCGACTCCCGCGGCCGCGGCGAGTCTCTCGTTCGTCCAGCCGTGGACCGACATTGCCTGGCGGAGACGACCATTACGCATGGGGCTTTTCTACCCCATCCGGACAAGCACCGAAATCGACTCGGCAGACGATTTCCGGCAATTCTCCGAAGCCTGTTCGCCGGCTTCCCGCCGGGAATCCCCCGGACCGTCCGCTCCCGGCCTCGGGACAGGGGACGCCGGAGGGGACGCCACGGGCTCCCCCG
Source organism: Actinomycetota bacterium (assembly GCA_030837505.1). GTDB lineage: Bacteria > Actinomycetota > Actinomycetes > Actinomycetales > Kineosporiaceae > JAUPKJ01. The sequence goes on along the minus strand of JAUPKJ010000028.1, from coordinate 5,895 downwards.
ATCGGCCGGAAAGGGCCGCTTTCCCCGGCAGGAGTCCTCCGACCTGCAGGAATTCCCTTCGATCCCGGAGGGCTCCCCGTCGGGCCCCGGGAGCCGGTCAGGTCCGAGACCGCACGGACCGGCAGCGAGGTCCGACCGGGGGAAGGGCAGGAAAAGGGGGCACGATCCCCTTTCAGGGGGCAAGGCTTCATCCTGAAACGCTCGGGCCGCCTCCGGGCCGGGGACCCAGGGCCCGGGAACGCCTTTCGGCCCCCGGAGGAGAAAATCACGGGAATTCCCGACCGGCCCGTGTCCTGGCTGTCCGTTCCCGAGGAGAACACCACCGGACGGGTTGCTGCACGGTTGCAACCGGTGAAGACCACCGGCCGGCGCACTAGGCTTCGTTCTCGGAAGTACAGGACGGTTTGCGGCCCGTGCCGCCGCAGGCCTCTGGTCCGAGCGGAGCGGTGGGTTCGCGTGGTCGACAGGGACGATCCGGAAAGGCCCCGAGGGCGCGGCGACGAGCAGGAGGACCGGCCCCGGTCCGACGGGGCGGGGTCCACCGGTCCGGGGGGCCCCTCGGCCTCACGGGCCTCCCGTCCCCCGCAGGACGCGGCCACGACCGGCTCCAGCCCCTCCCCGGGCGACCTTCCCCCGCCGGAGGACGTCCCCGGGGAGCCGGGCCGGGGCCGCAGGGCCCGGCGGCGTCGGCGGCCCTGGCTGACCGTGCTGGGGGTCCTCGTCGCCCTGCTCCTGGCCCTCCTGCTCGCGGCGTTCCTGGTGTTCCAGAACCTGAAGGAGGGCTATGACCGGAACATCGAACGTTTCGGTGACCCCTTCGCCGCCATCGACCCCACCACCCGTCCGTCGATGGCCCCGGAGGCCGAGGACGCCCTGAACGTCCTGCTGCTGGGTTCGGACAGCAGAGTGTCGGCCGGGGACCCGGCGCAGTGGAAGGCCGGTGCCCAGCGCACGGACGCCATCATGATCGTTCACGTGGATGCCGACCGGAAACACCCCGCGATCATCTCGATCCCCCGGGACAGCTGGGTTCCCATCCCGGAGAACGGCCACGGCAAGATCAACGCAGCGTTCAGCTTCGGCGGCCCGACCCTCATGGTCCGGACGGTCGAGAAGCTGACCGGGGTACGGATCGACCACGTGGCCATCGTGGACTTCACGGGCTTCGTGACAATCACAGATGCTCTCGGCGGAGTGGACATCACCGTTCCGAAGGACACGCACGACAGCCGGATCGACCTCACCGCCGGTACCCACCACCTGGACGGCGACACGGCCCTGAAATACGTCCGGCAGCGCTACAACCTGCCCGGAGGGGACTTCGACCGGGTCAAACGCCAGCAGAACTGGCTGCGGGCAGTCATGAAGAAGCTCCTGTCCAAGGACCTGATCGGCCACCCCTGGGACCTGGACTCCTCCTTGACAGCCCTGACGAAGGCCCTGTCGACGGACGAGGGGTTCACGATCGACGAGATGCAGGACCTCGCGGTCTCCCTGAAGAACCTGCACGCCGACGACGTCTCGTTCTTCACCGTCCCCACCACTGGAACGGGGTGGAGCCCGGACGGCAAACAGTCCATCGTCAAACTCGACACCGAGCAGGGCGGGACCCTGTGGCAGGCCGTGCAGAAGGACACCCTGACCGACTGGATCACCCAGAACCGTCCAGAACTCCTGGGCCGGACCGTCCGCTGACCAGGACTCCCCCGTCCAGAACTCCCGGGCCGGACCGTCCGCTGACCAGGACTCCCCCGCCCCGCGGCGCTGCCCAAACTCCGCCCTGCCCAGACCAGACTCTGCCTTGCACGGACCAAACTCCGCCCTGCCCGGACCAGCCCCTGCCCTGTCCAGACCAATCCCAGCCTTGCCCGGACCGAGTCCAGTCCCGGCCGCCGCCCTCCGGGGAGGGTCGCCCTCCGGGGGGAGGCTAGGAGCGGGTGTAGGGCCCGATCACGGTCGGTCTGGTCGGGTCGGCGCAGAGCCGGCCGCTGTAGGTGAGCATGGCGGCCTCGCCGTCGGGGGAGGTTCGCACCCGGATCCTGCTCACGGGAACGGACCGGCACGAGGACTCGGGCACTGCGGCGGGATCGGGCGCGCGCACCGTGGCGGTCGCGGTACCCCCGAGCGTCAGGACGGCCCGCGCGGCGGGAGAGTAGCCGGCCCGCAGGGGCAGGCCGATCTCGGATCCCATCCCGTCCAGGAAGGTCACGGTGGGTCCCCCTCGCAACAGGCACGGTTGCATGCCCCGGTTGCGGAACCGCAGCCGGATCACGGTCCGTGTCCCGGAGCGGGTGGAGCGGTCCAGGACCACCGGGGTGCGTTGGGCCGCGCACAGGACCAGGTCGCCGGTGTCCCGTGCCTTTGCCTTCGCCGATCGGGTCGGTCCCGCGCTCCGGGTCCCCCCCGGGACGCCCGGGTCGGCTCCGGGGAGCGTGGCCTTCGCGGACCCGCCCGGGGCCGCGGGGGGAACCGTCGCGGGGGACGCCGGGCCCGTCCCCGGGGCGTCGCTGCCCGGCCGGGCCCGGGAGGAGGCGTTGTCACCGGAAGCGCCGAGCGCTCTCGACGAGCGGCCGTGGTGGCCGGCCCCCGAGCAACCGGTGAGCGTCACCAGTAGGGCGACGGCCAGGAGGACGCTCGTCCTCGTCGGACCCCGAGAAGTGTGGGTAATTCCCATGGCGTTCGGTCCCCCGTACGTCCTGGTCGTCGTTCGAGCCAAAACTCGAACTGGTGTTCGAATCGGGAGGGGGTCAGGCCCCGTCCCGACGCGATGGTCGCTTCCACCGTAGGACGGTCGTGGGTCCTGGCACCGGGTTTTGCCGCCCGTCCCCGGTGGGGATCCGGCCGGGGACGCCCCGCGGCACCGGTTCCCTCACAGGGCACGGCGTATCCGGGCGAGCCCCTGCCCGACCCGGTCCACCTCCCGACCGGCCGGTTCCAGAGCGAGCGCATCCCGGCCCAGGACCAGGAGCTGGTCGGCGAGGGCGTGGGGGGCGAGCCGGGGGACGGGGCGGGGAGGGAGGCCCTCGGCCAGGGCGGTGATCCTGGCGAATTCGGTGAGGGTCTCGTGGACGGTGGCCCAGGCCTCGGCGGACCGGGGGTCGCTCGTCGCACGGGTCGCGTGACGCGGTCCCAGGACGCGCAGACGGTCCGCCAGCCGTTCCAGTTCCCGTCCGACGGTGAAGAGCCGCCCGGCCGTTTCCGCGTCCCGACCGGGAGGAGTCCCTGTGACGGCGTTCACAGCCGTTCGAATCCCCGACGGAGTTCCCAGTCGGTGACAGCGGCCTCGAAGGCGTCGAGTTCTACGTCGGCAGCGTGGACGTAGTGGTCGACCACGTCGTCGCCGAAGGAGTCCCGGGCCAGCACGGATCCGGCGAACAGGTCTCTGGCCTCCCGGAGGGTCCCCGGAACGCGCTGGCGCTGGGCGGCGTAGGCGTTGCCGACGAGGGGTGCTTCCAGGGGCAGCCCGGTGCGCAACCCGAACAGTCCTCCGGCCAGCATGGCTGCCATCGCCAGGTAGGGGTTGGCGTCGGCGCCGGGCACGCGGTTCTCCACGCGCAGGCTCTCGCCCTCCCCCACGATCCGCAGGGCACAGCTGCGGTTGTCCTCGCCCCAGGCGATGGCGGTGGGCGCGAAGGACTCTGCCCGGAAGCGCTTGTAGGAGTTGACGTTCGGGGCGTAGAAGAGCGAGAACTCGCGCATCGTGGTGAGGATCCCGGCGACGAAACTGCGGAACACGTCGTTGCGGGTCGGTCCTTCGATCTCGTCGTCGTTGACGAAGGACAGGGTTCCGTCCGTTCCCCGCAGGCTCATCTGGAGGTGGCCGCCGTTGCCCGGGCCGTCGTCGACCTTCGCCATGAAGGTGAGGCTCTTCTCGTGCCGGGCGGCGATCTCCTTGGCGGCGGTCTTGTAGATGGCGTGATGGTCGGCGGCTGTCAGCAGGTCGGTGTAGGCGAAGACGAGTTCGTGCTGGCCGCGGTTGCGTTCGCCGCGCGCGCACTGGACGCTCAGGCCCGCCGCGTACATGGCGTTGCGCAGGTCCCGCAGGAGGGGTTCCACGCGGCTCGTGCCGATGACCGAGTGGTCGGTGCTGTAGCGGTTGGTCGGGGTGAGGCTGGAGTACTGGGTGTCCCAGGCCTGGTTGTAGTCCTCCTCGAAGACCATGAATTCCAGGGAGCTGCTGCCCAGGGCCGCGTAGCCCAGGTCGGCGGCTCTGGCCGCCTGGACGGCGAGGATCTGACGGGGGGATTCCTGCACCGGTTCGCCCGTGGGCCACTGGGGATCGGCTTGGACGATCACGGAGGCCGGCAGCCAGGGCGCGGCCCGCATGGTGTTCAGGTCCGGGCGCAGCAGGACGTTGCCGTGTCCCTTGTCCCAGGAGGCGAGGGTGTAGCCCGGGGCAGGGTTCATGTCGACGTCCACGGACAGCAGGTGTCCGGGGACCTCCGTGCCCGAGGACAGGACGTGGTCCACGAAGTGTCGCCCGTGCAGACGCTTGCCCACCAGGCGCCCCTGCATGTCGGTGAAGACCACCAGGACGGTGTCGACGTGACCGTTCTCGATCAGGTCGTGCAAGCGCTGCACCGGCATGGGAGGAGCCGGGGTGCTGTCCTGCTCGGTCATGATCTCTCCGATCGTGGGTCCAGGCCGGTCCGAGCTGCCAATTCCTATCTAACCGGGTCGCTCCCGGAAAGGGGAGCCCGGCAGATCAAGCAGGACCCCCTTGTCGGGACGCCCAGCCGGCCACGGTCCTGCTGCGGGCTACGGTCCTGCGCCGGCCGCGGCTCATCGGGACGGGGGTCGGCGGGCCGGGAGGTGACCGCGGGCGAGGAGGAGTCCTTGGATCCGGTCGATGCCCTCGTCGACGGACAGGTCGGTCGTGTCGACGGTCAGGTCGGCGTCCGGCGGTTCCTCGTAGGGCGAGGAGATCCCGGTGAAGTCGCCGAGGAGTCCTTCGCGGGCCCGCGCGTACAGCCCCTTGCGGTCGCGGCGTTCGCATTCGGCCAGGGGGGTGCTCACGTGGACGAGAAGGAAGTCACCGACCTGATCGACCATCTCCCGGACCTGGCGGCGGGTGCGCTCGAAGGGTGCGATGGGCGCGCAGATCGCCAGGCCGCCGTGCCGGGTGATCTCGGAGGCGACGTACCCGATCCGCAGGATGTTCAGGTCCCGGTCCCTGCGGTCGAAGCCCAGGCCGGCGGACAGCAGCCTGCGGATCTCGTCGCCGTCGAGCAGCGAGACGGTCCGGGCGCCGTCCAGGCGCAATCGTTCCGTCAGGCCCCGGGCGATCGTCGACTTGCCCGACCCGGACAGGCCCGTGAGGAAGACGGTCACCCCTCGCCTCGGCGGGGGCGGACAGCAGCGTTCCAGTTCGACGGCGAAGGCCGGGTGCCATGGTCCGGCAGAGTGCCATGGTCCGGCCGGGTGCCATGGTCCGGCAGAGTCAGGCTCCGGGTCCGGGTCCGAGTCCGGGCCCAGGAGGGCGTGCGCCCCGTAGGCCGCGGCGACGGCCTCCAGTTCTCGAGCGGCCGGGTCGGGCAGGGCCACGGGGACGACCACTCCGGGCAGTCCTCGTGCGGTCAGCTCGGCGCAGGTGGCCTGCACGGCGCGGAACAGTCCTTCGGCGGGCAGGTCCCGTCGTCGGCCGTGACCGACGAGGACGAGCCACAGCAGCAGGGCCGGCCCTTCCGCGCGGGCCGCGAGGGTCTCGACGTCGCACCGGCGCAGGGCCCCCGCGACGGGCACGGCCAGGATCTTCGCGGGGCCGCGCGCGTCCGCGGCGAGCGCGGCGAGTTCGCGGCGGGTCTCCGCGGGGGTGCGGCGTCGGCTGCGCAGGGGTCCGTGTCCGAAGGGACGGGCGGGGCGCAGGTGGTCCTTGCTGTCCAGGACGGCCACGGG
>JAUPKJ010000265.1 GCA_030837505.1 Actinomycetota bacterium | reverse complement strand
GGCTGAGGCTCGCGACGGGGCTGAGGCTCGCGACGGGGCTGAGGCTCGCGGAGCGGAGGGTCTGGCAGGGGACTGCGCCCGACGGGGTCCGGCGGGCCGGAGCGCCGCGGTCTCTGGCCCGGATCTTCCGGGAACGTAGGAATCTCGCCCTGCCCAGGCCGGGAGGGCGCCGGGCGCCGTCCCCGGACAGGGCCGGTCGCCCCGCCCGTCTCTGCGGGGCCGGCACCGGTGGACCCGGCTCCGGCGGGGCCGAGTTGCGCCCCGGTCGGCCGAACGGGGCCGGGCCTCGACGGTGGCCGCGCGGTCCCGAGGGCGGGATCGGCCTGGCCCGGGCCCGGGGGGGAGGGCGGCCGGGGGACCCTGCGCGGGGTCCCCAGTCGATCCACCGGACCGGACCGGGCCGAACGGGCGGAGTCACGCTGCGGGGTCGAGGCCGATCGCGGGGACGGCCCCTCCGGTCGGGGGGATCTGTCGGCCGGACGCGCTGGTCCGGCCGGACCCGCGGCGGCAGGTGGGGCGGCAGGAGATGGGGCGGGAGGAGGGCTCGCGGTGGGACCGGGGCGCTGCGGAGGGTCCTGAGGGATCCCCCGAAGATCAATCATGCGTGGATCGTGGGGGGGCTTCCCGCGCGGGCCACCGGGGGGAGCCGGGGCCGGGCCGCTCCGGACGCCGTCCGGCGGAGGAGGCGGACTCACCGGACGTGAGCGGGGCTGACGGCCGCCCCTGGGCGGAAGGGGATTTCGGCCAGAGGGGCTGGTCGCGGGGCGCTCGAAGGTCGGCGACGGGGGCCAGGGCTCGGCGATCCCGGCTGGACCGGAGTCGGCAGCGGGACCGGAGCCGGCGGGACCGCGGAGGGCCCGGGGCGTTCGGGGGGTTCGGGGGGCTTCGTCGGTTCCGAAGGGGGGCGGGGGAGGGGAGATCGACGTACCTCCCGGGGCCGTGGAGGCACGGTCCGTCGCCCACCAGGGTTTTCCTCCCTCGGAGGACTTCCACGGCCCGGGGGAGGAGGGCTCCTCCGAGGGACGGGGGGAACCTGCCCGATGGGAGCGGGAAGGGGTTGCCGACCGCCGTGGGACCTCGCCGTGCCGCCGGGGGCGGCCGGCGTCGGCCGGGGCCCCGGGGTCGGTGTCGTAGGAGGTCTCGCGGGACGCACCCGAGGGATCCGTGATCCCGACGATGTCTGCCCAGGAGGACTCCGCCGCGGTCTCGTCCCGGACGTCCCTGCGACCCCCGCGCCTGCGGCGCGGGGGTTCTGCGGGAGTCCCGGGCCGGGACGGGGTCGGACTCATACCTCGAGCAGTTCCGTCTCCTTGTTGTGCAGGAGGTCGTCGATGGTCTCGATGTGTCGGCGGGTCTCCTGCTCGAGTTCCTTCTCGGCCCGGGCCACCTCGTCCTCACCGGCTTCACCGTCACGGACGATCCTGTCGAGTTCTTCCTTGGCCCGGCGTCGGATGTTGCGCACGGAGACCCGGGCCTCCTCGGCCTTGTTCCGGGCTATCCGGATGTACTCCTTGCGGCGCTCCTGCGTCAGCTGGGGCAGCACGAGCCGGATGATGATGCCGTCGTTGCTGGGGTTCACCCCCAGATCGGAGTCGCGCAGAGCTCGCTCGATGTTCGACAGAGCGTTCCGGTCGAAGGGAGTCACGATCACTGTGCGAGCCTCGGGCGTGGTGAAGGAGGCCAGCTGCTGAAGAGGGGTCGGGGCGCCGTAGTAATCGACCATGATCTTGCTGAACATGGCGGGGTTGGCCCGCCCCGTGCGGATCCCGGCAAAGTCCTCTCGAGCGACCTCCACCGCTTTGTCCATCTTGTCCCCCGCTGACAGGAGGGTCTCCTCGATCACCGTCGCTCCTTCATCCGCCCGGCACCGTTCGGCCCGGGCCCGTCGTCAGCCTGCCGTAACGAGTGTGCCGATCCTCTCACCTCGGACGGCGGACGCTACGTTCCCCTCACCCTGCATCCCGAAGACGATCATCGGGAGCCGGTTGTCCATGCAGAGACTGAAAGCTGTGGCGTCCACGACGTGCAGCTGGCGACGCAGGGCGTCCGCATAAGTGATCTCCAGCAGCTTGCTGGCCCGGGGATCGGTCCGAGGATCGGCCGTGTACACGCCGTCCACGCCGTTCTTGCTCATGAGAACGACGTCGGCCTTGATCTCCAGAGCCCGCTGGGCCGCCGTCGTGTCGGTCGAGAAGTAGGGCGCCCCGAACCCTGCGCCGAAGATCACCAATCGGCCCTTCTCCAGGTGCCGGATGGCCCGGCGGGGCACATAGGGCTCTGCGACCTGTCCCATCGTGATCGCCGTCTGGACCCGGGTGTCGATACCTCGCTGTTCCAGGAAGTCCTGCAGCGCCAGGCAGTTCATCACCGTCCCGAGCATGCCCATGTAGTCGGCCCTGGCCCGGTCGAACCCCCGGCGGGAGAGCTCCGCGCCCCGGAAGAAGTTTCCCCCTCCCATGACCACGGCCACCTGGATGCCCTCGTTGACCACGGAGACGAGTTCCCCCGCGAGCTGACTGACGACGTCGGGGTCGATGCCCAGTTTGCCGGCTCCGAAGACCTCGCCGGAGAGTTTGAGCAGGACTCTGCGGGCCGGGGACCGACAGTTCCCGCTGTGCTCCGACCGGTCGGACGTCATCCGGCTGTTGATCCGACCGGTGCCCGTGGCACTCAATTCCACCGACGGCTCCTCCGCAGTCCCATTCACCGTGACCCATCTCCTCCATGCCGGCTGTCCACCGGTCACCGGTCGTTGTTCGAGTCTGCCCCCAGGGCGGAAGGCCACCGCCCCTTTCCGGGGGTCCTGCACCCGCGCGGCGGACACTCGCTCACCTGTTGGCCCGCACCCGATCGGGTCGGACTGAACACAGGGTCACGTTCCGACAACCATCACCGGCTCCCCTCGGGCCGGGAACGGCCCGGAGGCTCCGCTGCGCGAACATGCGGCAGCGGCCGTCCCGGAAAGAGGGACGGCCGCTGCCGGTGCTGTCAGGCTCCGACCCGGAATCGCACGAATCCCTGGGCGGTAGCGCCTGCGGCGGCGAGCACCGCAGCCACGGTCTTCTTCTGTTCCCTTGCGAACGGCTGGTCCACCAGGACGTTCTCCTTGAAGAAGCCGTTCACCCGGCCTTCCACGATCTTGGGCAGGGCCTTCTCGGGCTTGCCCTCCTCGCGAGCGGTCTCATCGGCGATCCGCCGCTCCTCCGCGACCAGCTCTGCCGGCACGTCCTCCCGCGTGAGGTACTTGGGGGACATGGCAGCAATGTGCAGGGCGACGTCGCGGCCGACCTCGCAGGCGGGGTCGGTACCGAACAGGACACCGATCTGCGGGGGCAGGTCGGGGCTGGTCTTGTGCAGGTAGGCGGCGACACCGCCGGCCTGGAGCCGTGCCACCCGTCGGATGAGGATCTTCTCCCCGATCGCGACATTGGCCTCGTCGATCAGCTCCTTGACGGTGCCCCCGTCGGCGAGCTCGCTGTCCATCAGGGCCGACGCGTCGGTGGCCGACACGCGCACGGCCTGGTCGAGAACCTTCTGGGCCAGCTCCTGGAAACGTTCGCCCTTGGCGACGAAGTCGGTCTCGCAGTTCAGCTCGAGCAGGGTGCCGACGCCGCCGTCCACGTGCGCGGCGACCAGGCCGTTGGAGGCCAGGCGCCCCTCACGCTTCACAACGCCCTTCAGACCCTTGACCCGCAGGTACTCGACGGCCTGGTCGTGATCGCCACCGGTCTCGGTGAGAGCGTTCTTGCAGTCCAGCATCCCGGCGCCGGTGGCCTCGCGCAGCCGCTTCACGTCGGCGGCGGTGAAGTTCGCCATGACTCCTGTTTCTCCTGTCGGTGGGGGTGCCGCCACCGCCGGGGGACGGCGGCGGCAGGGTCGATCGGCCTCAGACCTGCGGCTCGGACGGGGTCACCGAGGCGTCCGCCGGGGCTTGCGGGGCTGCTTCGGCAGGGGCGGCCTCGACAGCGGCCTCGGCGGGGGCTTCGGGAGCAGCCTCTGCGGGGGCCTCGGTGGGGGCCTCTGTGGCCGGCGTGGTTGCGTCGGTTGCCGGCTTGTCGCCCTCCAGGAGCGCCCGCTCCCACTCGGCCAGCGGCTCGTCCGTGGCGGCCTCACCGGTCTGGGACTTGGCCTCGTTACCCCGCGAGCGCGCCATCAAGCCCTCGGCGACAGCGTCTGCCACCACGCGGGTGAGCAAGGTCACCGAACGGATGGCGTCGTCGTTGCCGGGAATCTTGTAGTCGACCTCGTCGGGGTCGCAGTTGGTGTCGAGGATCGCGACCACCGGGATACCCAGCTTGCGGGCCTCGTCGACGGCGAGGTGCTCCTTCTTGGTGTCCACGATCCAGATGGCGCTCGGCACCCTGGCCATGTCGCGGATGCCGCCGAGGGTGCGTGCGAGCTTGTCCTTCTCACGGCGCAGGACGAGCAGTTCCTTCTTGGTGCGGCCGCTCCTGGCGACATCCTCGAAGTCGATCTCCTCGAGTTCCTTGAGACGCTGCAGACGCTTGTGCACGGTGGTGAAGTTGGTGAGCATTCCACCGAGCCAGCGCTGGTTCACGTAGGGCATGCCCACGCGGACGGCCTGCTCGGCGATGGGCTCCTGCGCCTGCTTCTTGGTCCCGACGAAGAGGATGGTTCCACCGTGGGCGACGGTCTGCTTGACGAAGTCGAAGGCCCTGTCGATGAAGGACAGCGACTGCTGGAGATCGATGATGTAGATGCCGTTGCGCTCCGTCAGGATGAAGCGCTTCATCTTCGGGTTCCACCGACGGGTCTGGTGCCCGAAGTGAACGCCGCTCTGCAACAGCTGCCGCATGGTGACGACGGCCATGTCTGGTTTCTCCTTGCCTGCGCCCCCGCTGGTGGCGGCGCCTCGGTTTACTGCGATCCCGGTCGGGACCGCACCTGGCGCCGGTGACCCACCTGACCGCCGATGCCCGGGAGAGGGACGGCGGACCGGACGGTGTGTCCCGTCCCGTCGGAACTCCGTACCCCGCAGCGGCCCGGTCGGGCTGTTGCCCTGGCGATGCGCTGTTTCGCGCCAGATGCGTGGGATGGAGCCCTCCGGGCCGGAGAACCGGCGCGCGAAGTCGACCGGCTGACACCGGCCTCGGCGGACATGCTACGGCTCCTGCCGGGGCCTGACCAAAACCGGTCCGGTCGTCACGGCAGCTCGCCCCTTGGGAGCACGGGTCTGTACCCCGCTCAGGAGGGGAGAATTCGCTGTGGACGCGGCTGTTCGTTCACCACGGTGCGTGATCGTCTCCGGCCGGGGGCGTCGCGGAGGGGAGGAGCACAGGCGTCCTGGTTCGAACGGTGAGGCGACGTCGACGCGGTCAGGCGTCTGCCGCCACGCCGCGAGCCGGAGACCCCTGCCGCCGGGCCCCCTGAGGATCGAGGGTGTGTTCGGGGACCTCACGGGGGCTGCGTACGATCCGCTGGACGCGCAGTTCGCGGTGTCGCTGCGGCACGTTGTCCACAGATTCCGCTGAGGTCTCCCGCTCGCTCCTTTCCGGGAGCACCGTGGAGCCATGTGCCGAAGAGTCCCGTCCTCGCCCTGCTCTCCCGCTCATCACGTTCCTGTCCAGCACGTTCCTGTCCAGCACGGTTCTACCCAGCACGGTCCTGCTCATCACGTTCCTGCCCGGCACGGTCCTGTCCTGAGGACGGGAGGCCGGAGATCCTCCGGTCGTGCCCGCCTGCTCAGGGCTGGGCTCGCCCTTTTGTTGTCCCCTCTGGTCGCCCTGAGCGGGGTCGAGGCCGCCGGGGCGCTGCTGAGGACGGTCTCCCCGATCGCGCAGCGGGTGTCCGGGGGCCTCACGGATTCGCCACCCACGCCCGCGCCCCTCCCCGACTCTGCCTCTGCCGGGGCCGTGCCCGGAGCCGGAGGAGGTCGGCCGACCCCGGCCCTCGCGCGGCTTCCCCCCGGTCCACGCAGCACCGGTCCACGCAGCACCGGGAAAGAGCCCGGGGGTGTTCTTCCCCTGGCCGGATCGGCCACACGGGACCGGCAGGCTCAGGGCCGGCCTGTGCGGGACGGAACCGTGCGGGCAGGAACCGTGCGGGACGGAACCGTGCGGGACGGGTCGGTCGCCGTCTGGCCGTTGGATCCTGTCCCCCGGGTGATCCGCCGGTTCTCCGTGGGGCCTTTCCCCTGGTCCCCCGGTCACCGGGGAGCCGATCTGGTTGCGCACGACGGGCAGTCCGTGAGAGCTGCCCTCGCGGGCATCGTGAGCTTCAGCGGACGGGTCGTCGACCGGTCGGTCGTATCGGTCCTGCACCCCGACGGTCTGCGCACGACCTACGGACCGCTGTCGCCCGCCGTCGTCCGCGGGCAAAGGGTCGAGCAGGGCGAGGTCCTGGGCACTGTGGCCCCGGGGCACTGTGCCGTCGAATCTTGCCTGCACTGGGGAGCCTTGCGGGGCGAGAGCTACCTCGACCCTCTGAGCCTGCTCAAGGCGCTGGGTCGGCCGGTGTTGCTCCCCCTCCTGAGGGGATCAGCTGACCTCGGCGAGTTTCGCCCGCAGCTGGAGGACGGCCTTGGTGTGCATCTGGCAGATCCGTGACTCGGTGACCCCCAGGACCCGTCCGATCTCGGCCAGGGTCAGCCCCTCGTAGTAGTAGAGGGTGACCACGATCTTCTCGCGTTCCGGCAGCTGGTTGATCGCCCGGGCCAGAAGAAACTTCGTCTCCTCCGTCTCGAAGACCGTCACCGGGTCCTCTGCCTTCGTGTCCTCCAGAGTGTCGACGAGAGAGAGTTTGTCCCCTTTCTCCCCACCGACGGTCAGCAATTCGTCGAGTGCCACCACGTTGACGTACGAAACCTGGGAAAAAATCTGCCGCAGGTCCTCCCGGCTGATACCCAGACGCCCGGCGACCTCGGACTCCGTCGGTGTCCGGTGCAGTTCCCCCTCCAACGTCGAATAGGCGCGCTCGACCTCCCTGGCCTTGTAACGGACGGACCGGGGGATCCAGTCGATGGCCCGCAACTCGTCGATGATGGCCCCCCGGATGCGGGAGATTGCGTAGGTCTCGAACTTGATGGCGCGATCGATGTCGAACTTCTCTATCGCGTCGATGAGCCCGAAGACCCCGTAGGAAACGAGATCGGCCTGCTCGATGTTGGGAGGCAACCCGACCCCGACCCGGCCTGCGACGTACTTGACCAGAGGGGAGTAATGGAGGATCAGCCGTTCCCGGGTCGGCTGGTCACCGGTCGCCTTGAACTTCTCCCACAACGCACGGAGGGCGGCCTCGTTAGCGGCGACCGGATCAACGTCATCACCGTCCCGGCTGTCCTCGACACTCACGTCTGCCCCTTCCTGCTCCGCCTCAGGCCCGGGGATGTGCCTGCTGATAACTGGCACGAAGCCTCTCCACGGATACGTGCGTATAGATCTGCGTAGTCGCGAGCGTAGCGTGACCGAGCAACTCCTGTACGCTACGAAGGTCCGCGCCGCCGTCCAAGAGGTGAGTTGCCGCCGAATGGCGCAGCCCATGCGGCCCCAGGGAAGGAGCTCCCTCCACTTCTTCCAGGAGCTCGTGCACCGCCGACCGGACCTGCCGTGGGTCGATGCGCCGACCGCGCAGCCCCAGGAACAGGGCCGGGGGCGAGAAACTCCTGGTCAGAAGAGGCCGGGCGTGGGAGAGCCAGTTTTCCACGGCCTCGCAGGCCGGTCGCCCGACGGGCACGACCCGTTCTTTTGCCCCTTTGCCGAGGACCCGCACCGTCCTGCGATGCAGGTCCAGGTCGTCCAGGTCCAACCCGGTCAGCTCCGAGACCCTGATCCCCGAGGCGTACAGCAGTTCGACCATTGCCCGGTCACGGACGGCCCGCAGGTCCAGGGCATCGGCCCGCAGACCGGCGACTCGCATCAGTTCACCCACCTGGTCCTGTTTGAGGACTGCCGGCAGCGGCCGGCTGACTCTGGGGGCGCGCAGCCGACGGGCGGCATCGACCGGGGTCCGGCCCGTCCTGTGCAACCACGCGCAGAAGGAGCGCGCGCTGGCGGCCCGTCGGGCTACTGTGCCTCGGGCCCTGCCGCTGCCGGTCAGTTCGGCGAGCCAGGCCCGCAGCAGGCCCAGGTCCAGGTGGACGGGGTCTTCGATCCCCCGGGCCAGAGCGAATCGCAGAAGGTCACGCACATCCGCGAGGTAGGCCCGCCGGGTGTGTCGGGAGCGTCCCCGTTCCACTCCGAGGTAGCGGTCATAGGCTCCGATCAGCTCACCGAGCTGATCGGGAAGTTCAAAGATCGTCTCCGGCACCTCCATACGGTGGACGAATCGGAGGTATCTGCCAAGGGGGCGCGCCGGTCAGTGCTGCGCGCCACGGGCACTGTCCCTGCCGCAACGTTGCCACCCCGCGCTGTCCCGGTGCACCAGCCCTCTCAGGGCCAACCGTCCCAGAGACGCCACGACGACCTTGTCGGCCAGCCCTGCGGACCGGCACAGGGCGGTCAACGCGACCGGCTTCCGCAGGGGAACGGCGTCAAGGACCCGAAGGTCCTCGCAGGGCAGCCCATCGTGCTCGGCCGCGGGAGCCGGAGGCGAATCGCTCAGATCGGCCCCGATGGGAGCAAGCATCTCGGCGACTTCTGCGGCATCCGTGATGCATGTTGCACCGTCCCGCAGCAGCCGGTGGCACCCGGCCGAAGCAGCCGACGTCACCGGACCGGGAACGGCGCCGACAGGACGCCCGAGTTCCGCAGCCTCCCTCGCAGTGATCATGGTCCCCGATCTCCAGGCCGCCTCCACGACCACGGTCACCCGCCCGAGAGCCGCAATGAGCCGGTTCCTGCGGATGAACCGCCACCGGGTCGGAGCCGATCCGGGCGGGATCTCACTGACCAGGCATCCGCTCTCCCGGATCCGGGAGAACAGGTGCTCGTGTCCTCGCGGGTACACCCGGTCCACGCCACAGGCCAGGACTCCCACGGTGAGACCGTCGACTGCGAGGGCCGCCCGGTGGGCAGTGCCGTCGATCCCGTAGGCAGCGCCCGAGACGATCGAGTACCCCCGTTCCACGCAGCCCACGACCAGGTTGCGCGCCACGCGCTCGCCGTACCCGGTGCTGGCCCGAGCCCCTACGAGGCACACCCCCTTCTCGGCGGCCCGCCCCAGGTCCCCGGCCCCGTTCACCCACAGGCACAGAGGTCGCCGTTCCCCCAGCAGTTCCAGATCGGAGGGCCATTGGGGATCGCCCGGCACCAGGAGCCTGCCTCCCGTGTTCTGCAAAGTGCGCAGGTCCCGGGTGGGATCCAGACAGGACAATCGGGACGTCCACCGAGCCAGGTGCTCCGATCCCGGCTCGCCCCGGGCCGGTCCACCACCGGAGAGCAGGTGTCCCAAGGTCCGTGCCGCCCCGCAGGACTCGACCCACCGGGTCGCCACCAGATCGCACGGCTCGGTCAACCGGCTCCAGGCCGCCCGGGCCGTCCGGTCGTCGTCGGCGTCGAACCAGGCCGGGTACGACGACATCACAGACCTCCGCCCCGAACGGTCCCCGCGGCGTTCACGCGTCACCGGCCAGGTTCTGCCGCAGGGCCAGCGCCTGACCGACGTCGTCCCGTTCCGGCCGACAGCGTCCGGCAAGATCGGCCACGGTCCAGGAGACCCGCAGAACCCTGTCGTAGCCTCTGATCGAGAGCCTCCCCCGGTCCAGGGCCCGGTCCAGATCGGCTGTGACCGCCCCCGGAAGACGTCCCTGCGAGCGCAGCCAGGTACCCGAGACCTCTCCGTTGCAGATCCAGGACCGGCCGCTGAAACGCTCACGCTGGACCCGCCGGGCCAACTCCACCCGGCAGGCCACGGGTGCGGAGGATTCCGGGGTCCCCCCCGTGAGATCGGCCCTGGACACGGCTGTAACCCGGACCTGCAGATCGACCCGGTCCAACAACGGCCCGGACAGCCGCGAGAGGTACCGCCGTCGGGCCTGCGGAGTGCAGGTGCAGCGGTCGCCGCGTTCGCTGGACTGCCCACAGGGGCAGGGGTTGCAGGCCAGGACGAGCAGGAAACGGGCTGGGAACCGAGCGGTTCCCCGGGAACGGTGGATGACCAGTTCGCCTCGTTCGAGGGGCTGGCGCAGGGAGTCCAGGGCCTGGGGTCTGAACTCGGCTGCTTCATCGAGGAAGAGGACGCCTCGGTGCGCCAGGGAGGCCGCCCCGGGGCGGGGCAGGCCCGTCCCGCCGCCGACGAGGGCCGTGACGGTCGCCGTGTGGTGGGGGCTCTCGAAGGGGGGACGGCGCACCAGTCCGCCCGCGGGGTCCAGGGTTCCCGCCACGGAGTGCAGGGCCGTGACCTCCAGGGCCTGGTCGTCGTCCAGGTCGGGCAGGAGCCCTGGCATTCTGGTCGCCAGCATGGTCTTGCCTGCCCCGGGCGGTCCCAGGAACAGCAGGTGGTGTCCTCCGGCGGCTGCCACCTCGACGGCCTGCCGGGCCTCCTGCTGGCCTGCGACCTCGCACAGGTCCGGCAGCTGGGTCCCGCCGAGTCCCGGTCCGGCGCCCGGGCCCCGGGGGCCGTCCGTGTGCCCCGAGCGGTCGGGGGCCTCGGGGGAAGCGGGGGTGTGCGGGGGTTCCGGGCCGGCGGGCAGGCCGATGCTCCGGGAAATGACCGGCTCGGTGATCCTGCCGTCGCGCAGGAGTTGCACCACCTCACCGAGATGGCCCACCGCCAGGACCTCGGCCCGGGAAACGAGCCGGGCCTCGGTCTCGTTGGCCGCTGGTACGACCACGCGGGGATGCCCGGAGCGCACTGCGGCGAGCACTGCGGGCAGGACCCCTCGGACGGGCTGGATCCTGCCGTCCAGGCCGAGTTCGCCCAGATGCACCCTGTTGCCGGAGCTCCCCGGCTCGATCTGTCCGCTCGCGGCCAGGAGCGCGGTGGCTATCGCCAGGTCGAAGGCGGTTCCGGACTTGGGCAGGGCTGCCGGGGAGAGGTTGACCGTCACTTTTCTGGCCGGCAGGGCGCAGCCGGCGTTGGCCATGGCAGCCCGGACACGGTCCCTGGCCTCGACCAGGGCGGTGTCGGGCAGGCCGACGAGGGTGAAGGCCGGCAGACCCGAGGCGACGTCGGCCTGGACCTCGATGAGGTGTCCCGACAGGCCGACCAGCCCGATGCACAGGGAGAGTCCCAGTCCCATCACTGCACCCCGCGCAGGTGGGAGATCTGCGGGCCGCCCCGTCGGGGGAGACGGACTCCCAGGACGTCGATCCGGACCAAGGAGAAGGGACGACAGCACGACGGGTCGGGTGACTGGGACGGGCCGGGTGACTGGGAGCCTCTGGCGAGGAGCCAGGCGTCGGTCAGGACGTACAGGCGCGCCAGTTTGGACGAGGTGACGGCGTCGAGGGGAGTGCCGGCCGCCGTGGACCGGCGGGTCTTGACCTCGCAGATCACGAGGCAGTCGCCGTCACGAGCGATGATGTCGATCTCTCCGAGACGGCAACGCCAGCGCCGTTCAAGGACCTGCATCCCCGAGGACCGCAGGTACTTGACGGCGACACGTTCTCCGTACTCCCCCAGCGCGTTCCTGCCCAACGCGTTTCTGGCGCTCATCGTCACCACCTCCGCCGACCACCGTGCCGGTCGCGGACGGGCGACGCCAGGGTCGGGCCCGAGCCTGTGGACGACGTGACGGGAGGGGCTGCTGTGACGGACAGCCTGTGGACAGCGACCGAAGGGGCCTGCGGTCCAGAAGTCCCGGGGTCCAGAAGCCCCGCGGTCCAGAAGTCCCGGGGTCCCGAAGTCCGGAGGCCGCCGGAACGGGCCGGCTCGCGAGCGGCCCCGGAGGGCGCGCTCAGGCTCCGGGGAAACCCTCGGTCTTGGGCAACTCGAACTCCCGGGGGTTGAGTTCCTCGACGTTGACATCCTTGAAAGTCACGACCCGGACCGTCTTGACGAATCGCGCAGGGCGGTAGACGTCCCACACCCAGGCGTCGCTCATCGTGACTTCGAAGAAGACTTCGCCCTCGGCGGAACGCACCTGCAGATCCACCTGGTTGGCCAGGTAGAACCGGCGTTCGGTCTCCACGACGTAGGAAAACAGTCCCACGACGTCGCGGTACTCGCGATAGAGCTGCAGCTCCATCTCGGTCTCGTAGTTCTCGAGATCCTCTGCGCTCATCCTGGGGGGGTGCTCCGGTTCGACGACGGCCGCGAAGTTCGCGGTCTCACGGTGGGGATCGGTTGTGCGATCTGTGTTCCATCATGGCCCAGGCCCGGACGTCCCGTGGCCGCAGGCACACACCCGGCGCGGCAACCCGCGGACGAAAGGGGGTGTTCCGGTCGGAGCGGAAGGCTGCGACACGCTGGCCGAGCTGATCAGGGCGGTACCCGGCCGGGCAGTTTCCAGGAACGTCTGTGCTGCGCACAGGGGCCGTGGCCGGCCAGGGCCAGGAGATGCTCTGCGGCACCGTAGCCCTTGTTGCGCTCCCAACCGTACTCGGGGAAGTCCCGGGCCCTGTCGCACAGGACCTCGTCCCGTTCGACCTTGGCCAGGACGCTGGCGGCCGCGACCGAAGCACACCGGAGATCGGCTCGGACCATCGGGACGACCCTGGGCCCAGGAACGACCCCGGACTCAGGAACGACCAAGGACTCGGGGCCGGGTTCGGAACCAGGACCGGGTTCGGAACCAGGACCGGAACAGGGACCGAGCCCCGAGCCGACCACCGGTGAGCCGACCACCGGTGAGCCGCCCACCGTTTCGTCGAGGAGGTCGAGCAGGGTGGCTGCGGGGGCGCTCAACCAGTCGTGCGAGCCGTCGAGCAGGACACAGTCCGGGGGGTCGGACAGGGCCGCCAGGGCACGGCGCCCGGCCAGACGC
>JAUPKJ010000264.1 GCA_030837505.1 Actinomycetota bacterium | reverse complement strand
TATTCCGATCGTGAGTTCCACCAGTCCGCGCTCCTCGTCAGTGTCCTGCAGCCTGCCCGGCAGGGCCCGGGCCGGAATCCTTGCGTCCCCGCAGTGCTTCTCCCCGCAGTGCTCGTCCCCGCAGTGTCAGTCCCCGCAGTGCTCTGCCCGGCCTTTTCGATCCCGTGATCCGAACGTCCTGAGGTTCGGTTTCTCCGGCCCCGTACCGCTTCCCCGAGGATCCGCCCCGCAGGCCCCCTCCTCCCCACAGGGTCTCAGTCCGTGATGTCGATCTCCTGGGCCCGGGGGGGCCTGCGCCCTCGCGGTCGGCCCTCCGGTTCCCGCACCGGCCCCGGTTCCCGCGCCGGCCCCGGCTCCCGCACGGGCCCCGGCTCCCGCACGTCCACCGGCTCGCCGTGGTCTCCGGGTTCCCGCGGGCGGGAACGGCCCCCGGGGCCCGGGGATTCCTCCGGCACCGGGTCGAGTACCTCCAGCAGCGCCTGGACCAGGTCGCCCGCAGCGATCGACAGGCGGTCCCAGGTCTCGGGCCGCACCTGTCCGAGACGCTCCCTGGCCCGGCACAGTGGGCAGTCCTCGGTGCCGGCCTGCCCACCCGCCAGGTGACCGAGCGTCCTGAGGGCCTCCTGCGCGATCCGGGCCCCTGTCCTGTCCTGATTCATGCCGTGGGCCACAGGGCAGGGTCCGGACGGAACCGCACGGTCAGCTCGGCGTCGCGCAGGGAGGCCACGGTGACCCGGCAACGGCGCAACGCGCTCGGCAGGGACATCACCCTTCGCTGTCCGGGCACTTCCATCACGAGATCGTCACCCCTCCGGGAGAGCCTCACCCGCTCACGGTCGACCAGTGGCAGGGGCAGCACCATCAGATACTCCTCCCCGCGACGTTCCACGCGGAACCTGCCCACGGCGGGTTCCGTCAGCAGTTCGCCCGCGGAGCCCTTTCCGCAGGGCCCGTACAGGTCCTCGCCCGGAGCGGCCAGCGCGCTCGTCCCCACCGGCTCGGCGAGGGCGTGGTACGCACGCAGCACCGGGAGGGGTTCGAAATCCGCTGCGAGGCCACAGAGCAGGTCCTTCTGCGCGGCGAGCAGTTCCGCCGGCCACGGGCCGCTCTCAGGGTTGATCACCTGGTTGACCACGAGGGCGTCCACGGCGTGTCCCAGCAGACTCAGGGCGGTCCAGGCCCGACGGGCCGATTCGATCGCCGCGGACTGCGGGGTCAGCACGAGACGGACGGAGGCGCCGGGCCCGGTGAGGAGGTCACGGACCCGCAGGAGCCGCTCCCGCAGGCTGTCGGTCTCGTCGGCGAGGTGGTCCCGGGGCGGTCCGTCCCCGCGCGGGTGCTTCCCCCGGGCCATGGCCCGCAGGACCCGGCGTTCCACGGGGAGGAGCTGGTCCAGGCAGTCGCGCAGTGTTTCGGGCAGGGCGAGCAGCCGCAGGGTCGTGGCGGGCGGGGGGCAGTCGAGGACGACGAGGTCCAGGTCGTCGCGTTCGAGGTGGGGGAAGAGGTCGAGCAGGGTCAGGATGTCCTGTGCCCCGGGGAGGCCGGCGAGGTCGGCGGCGGGGAGCGGATCGAGGTCGGCGTCGGCCAGGACCCGTTCCAGGCGTTCGTCCCGTGGGGTGGGGTCGTCGTCCGGCGAGGCTGAGTCGTCCGGCGAGGCGAAGTCGTCCGGCGGGGGGAAGGTCGCCGGACCGTACCCGGGGCCGGCCTGTCGGACGTGCAGGCCGTTGCTCAGGGTGACGGTCCGGGGCCCGATCCGCGTGCCCAGGATCCGACCGAGGCCGTCGGGCCGGTCCAGGGAGATCAGGAGAGTCCTGGTCCCGCAGGTGGCCGCGTGGAGGGCTGTGGCGGCGGCCACGGTCGTGGTACCGGCGCCACCCTTGCCGGTGAGGAGAAGCAGACGCAACGGCTATCCCTCGACCCTTTTGCGCAGGGCGGTGAGCGCGGTGCCGACGACGGATCGTTCGGCCCGGCGGCGCAGCATTCCGAGCAGGGGGACCTTGAGGTCCACCTCGAGGGCGTAGGTGACCTCGGTCCCGGTGCCGTGGGGGCGCAGCCGGTAGGCGCCGTTCATCGTGTTCAGAACGGTGGAATCAACGAGTGACCAGGTCAGGTCCCCGACGGCCCCGTCGGGGAACTGCCAGACGTACCGGAGGGTGTAGGTGTCCTTGAGGATCCCGGCGTCCAGCGTGAAACGGACGAGTTCTGGGCGGTGGTCTGGGCCCTCGCCCAGCACGGTGGCCTCGCGGACCTCCTGCGCCCAGGCGGGATAGGCACCGAAATCGGCGATCACTGCGAGGACGGCGTGGGGGGCTGCTTCGATCACGACGCTCGCTTCCGTGCGATCGGACATCGTCGCCTCCCTGGTCCAGGCTCTGCTTCCCGTGGGATTGCGCAACGCCCGCGGCCCGAAGCCCCGCACGATGCTCTGCGCAGGTTACCGGGCCGGTCCCGACGCCCGGTCGTCCGCCGACCGGACGGGCCGTGCCGTCACAGGAAGTGTCCGATGACGACCATGAGCATCAGAATCACCGCGATCATCAGGATGGCGCCGTAGACCGCCCGGGCGGATCGGCCCGAGGGGCTGCTCATCCAGGACAGGCGTTCGGGCAGGAGCGGTTTCTCCCGCTCGTCCGCCGCCAGTTCCGCCAGCATCCTGTCCGCCAGAGCAGGATCCGGCCCCGTGCGTGGACCGGGGGGAAAGACCGCGTCCGGCGTGAGCTGTCCCGGGGGCACCGGGCCGAACGGGTGGGTCCGGGACCCGGGGGCCGGGGCGCTCCAGGACGCAGCGGGAACAGCCGGAACATCAGGAGCGGGGCGAGCAGCGGGTGTGGGGGAAACAGCGGGAGCTGGGGGAACAGCCGGGTAGGTCGCGGTGTCCGCTCCCCAGTCCCGGCCCTGGTCCCACGGCGCGTCCGGTGTCCCTCCCCGGAACGGCTCCACGGCGGGCTCCGGCGCGGTAGCGGCCCTCCCGGCCGGCGCGGGTGCCGCCGGCGGCCGGCGGGGGCCGGGGTCCGTCGCGCCGAGAGGCGCCAGGCACTGGCCGCACCAGACGGCGCCCTCGCGGTAGCGTGCACCGCAGCCCGGACACTTGCCCCCGCGCGGAGAAGGTGACGGGTCACGAGGCCCGGCTGTTCTGTCCATCAGGCACGATGTCGGTCGGTTCGCACCGGCGCTTGAGACGGCAACGTCCCCTGGACTCCCCGGGCAGGCCGGAGCCTCGTTAGGGTCAGGCGATCCGTGCAGCACGGTCGAACGACCAGAACGGCACGGTCGAACGACCCGTCGGCTCGGTCGTGCGACCCGTCAACGCAGGCCAGGCCCGTAACCGCCGCCGTCGTGGAGGAAACACAGTGCGTGAGTTCAGCGTCCCGGCCATGGCCGCGTCACAGGACGCGGGAAATCTGGCGCACCTGATCGTCCACAACTCACTCCTTGATCCCGAGGCGGTCGTCTTCGCACGGCGGGCCGGCGACGCGTGGGAGGACATCACATGTCGGCAGTTCCGGCAGGAGGTGGAGAGCCTGGCCCGCGGGTTGATCGACGCCGGGATCGAGCCGGGGGACCGGGTCGGTCTCATGTCCAGGACCCGGTACGAATGGACGCTGTTCGACTTCGCGATCTGGACCGTGGGCGCCGTCACCGTGCCGGTGTACGAAACGTCCTCGGCAGAACAAGCGTCCTGGATTCTGTCGGACTCCGGTGCCGTGGCCTGTCTGGTCGAGACCGAGGAACATTCGGAACTGATCGACACGATCCGCGAGTCCCTGCCGGGACTGCGCCGGACCTGGGTCCTGGAACGCGGCGCCGTCCAGGACCTGTGCTCGCGGGGCTCGCACGTGGCGGACGAACGGGTGACCGAACGCCGGGACGCCCTGAAAGCCTCCAGCCTCGCCACCGTGATCTACACCTCGGGCACCTCTGGCCGTCCCAAGGGCTGCGAACTGACCCACGGCAACTTCCTGCATCTGGCCGACAACACGGCAGCCCGCCTCGGGGAGATCATCTGCGCCGAGGGCGCCGGCACCCTGTTGTTCCTGCCCCTGGCGCATGTCTTCGCGCGGTTCATCCAGATCCTGTGCGTCGTCGTCCGGGCCCGGTGCGGCCACAGCTCCAACATCAAGGACCTGTTGCCGGACCTGGCCACGTTCCAACCGACCTTCCTGCTCGCCGTGCCCCGGGTCTTCGAAAAGATCTACAACTCGGCCGAGGCCTCCGCGGACTCCTCGGGCAAGGGCCGGATCTTCCGGGCTGCGGCCCGGGTCGCGATCCAGCAGAGCAAATCCCTGGACGACGACGGCCCCGGCTGGTCCCTGCGCGTGCAGCACGCCGTCTTCGACCGTCTGGTGTACCGACAGCTGCGGGCGGCCCTGGGCGGACGGATCCGCTGCGCGGTCTCGGGAGGGGCGCCCATGGGCGAGCACCTCGGACATTTCTTCCGCGGCGCCGGGGTGCTCGTCATGGAGGGGTGGGGCCTGACAGAGACCACGGCCCCCATCAGCGTGAACCCCCCGGAAAAGATCAAAATGGGCACGGTCGGCCCCCCGCTGCCGGGTGTGTCCGTCGCGGTGGACGACGACGGGGAGCTGCTGGTCCGCGGCCTCGGAGTGATGCACGGCTACCACAACCGCCCGGAGGAGACTGCGCAGGCCCTGCACAACGGGTGGTTCCGCACCGGGGACCTCGGCGAGATCGACGAGGACGGGTACGTGCGGATCACGGGCCGCCGCAAGGAGATCATCGTCACGGCCGGCGGCAAGAACGTCAGCCCCATGGTCCTGGAGGACCGGATCCGTCGCCATCCCCTGATCTCGCAGTGCATCGTCGTCGGTGACCGCAGGCCCTATGTCGCCTGTCTGGTCACCCTCGACGAACAAATGTTGGGGACCTGGCTGAGCAACAACGGTCGCCCCCCGACCGACGTGGCCGGCGCGCTGAAGGACCCGATCGTCCGCGAGCAGATCCAACATTCGATCGACGAGGCGAACACGGCCGTCAGCCGGGCGGAGTCGATCCGCCGCTTCACGATCCTGGACACCGACCTCACCGAGGCCGCCGGACATCTGACCCCCAAGCAGAGCCTGCGCCGCGCTGCCGTGCTGCGGGACTTCGCCGTCCAGATCGACGAGCTGTACCGCGCCTGAGGACTGTCCCCGGGACGCCGGGGCCACGATGTCCGAAACGCTCCAGGAACGGCGACGACCACAACGACAGGCGTTCGTGTTGTCCGCCGAAGGAGGGCTCCCGGGGTGGATCCTCGATAGCCTTTCCGTGATCGTGCACCTGGCTGTGACCGACCCCGAGTTCCCCACGGCCCCTGCGGGCCAACGCACCGGACGTGGGATCGTTGAACCCGGGATCGCGTCGACGGCCCTGAGCGCGATCCGGGAGACCGGCGTAGCCAGATGCGGAGGTACGACACGGTGGACCTGCTGCCGACAGTGGGGACGGGACCGTTCACGGTCCGCAATCTGCCGCCTTCGCGGCCCACCCGCACAGACGCGCCCGAACTGCTGTTCTTTGTCCGCCCCCGGGTACTCTCCGGTGCCTTCGACGGGCCGGGGGAGAACGTCCTGCGAGTAGAGTCCCGGAGGATGCGGGTGAGGCGGAGACGACGGGCCGAGGAAGACGCTCAGAAGGTCCCTGCCACGATGGTGTTCCCGCTCGTGTTCTGTATCCTGCCGTGCTTGTTCATCGCCGTGATCGGCCCGGCAGGCATCACCATGCTCCAGAATTTGAGGGTCCCCTGACATGGCACGCCTGCTGGTGGTCTCCCGGTCGATGGCGCTCGCACTGCGCCTGGCCGACGCGCACGAAGTCAGCGAACACCCCGCTGACGACGTCGAGAAGCTGGTCCCCGATCCCGGCATCGACGTGATGGTCCTGGACGTCGGGGACCCGTCGGTCGCGACAGGCGTTCTCGAACGGCTGCGCGCCCGCGGCAGCACGACCCCGGTCCTCGTCGTGTCCGGCTACCAGCCCGAATGGGCCGACCTCATGGCCCTGGACCGCGAGGACGTCGTGGTCGTGCCCCTGCCCATCACGCGAGCAGCGCTCCTGGACGGCATCGAACGGCTCAGCTCCCCGGGTTCCGGACTGGACACCGCACTGCGCTCGGCGCAGGGGGCCCCGCCCGCGGGGCCCGTGCCGGACGGCCCCGTCGTCGCGCTCGCCGACCGCGCCACCTCCGGTGAGCGGCAGCGTGCCCCGGAGTCCTTCCCGTCCGACTCCTTCCTGTCCGCCCTGTCCGCCCAGGCCGCCCAGGCCGCCCAGGCCGCCCAGACTGCCCAGGCCGCGCAGTCACCGCCGTCGTTCCCCCTCCCGGAGCAGCCCCCGCAGGGGCAGCCCCCGCACGCGCCGGGGCAGCCGGGGCAGGGCCCGGGTGCCCCCGGTGTCCCTTCCCCTCCGCCGACCCCGGACGTCCTGCGCCTGGAATCGCTGATCAGCGGCACTTCCTCGGGAAGGTTGCTGCCCGACCGCGCAGCGGGCGACCAGGGCTCCGAGCGGGAGGAACAGCCTGTTCCTCCCGGTGGCGCACACCCGTTCGGCAGCCCGGGAGCCGCGGGGCAGCAGCCGTCCTGGCCCGGGGATTTCGTGTCCACCGGCCGCGGGGCGGACCCCTCGGGTCAGCCCCCCGATCAGGACCGGCAGGAGCACCCCTCCGATTCCGAGCAGGGGCACCGTTTCCGCCCGTGGCGGCGTTCCCGCAAGGACGAGCACGAGGCCGACGCCGCCGCGCCGACCCAGGGCCCTCCCGATTTCCCCGCCGAGGCGCGGCACGCACGCAACGGGGGCGCAGAGGCCGTCCCACCCCTGCCGCTGCGCCCGCTGCCGACGCGTCCGACGGCCGGGGAACACGAGCCCTCCGCCGGGCAGAGCCCCCTCGGGAAACAGGGTTCGGCGTCTGCTGCGCACGGACCTGTGATCACGGCGTCCCTGGCCAGGCCGAGAGCCCCCTACGGTCCGGGCGGGGAGGACTTCGACTGGTGGATCCCCTCCCCCGAAGAAATCATCGCCGCGCAGGAGCAGCAGGCCGCACTCGTTCCGCCCGCACCGCCCGCACCGCCCTTGCAGCCGAGACAGCCCGTGCAACCCGCATCGCCTGTGCAACCCGCGCAGCCCGCGCCGGACGACTTCCGGTCTGCCGCCCCTGGGGTCGCGCCCCAGGCGGCCCGGATCCCCCCGGCGGAGGCCCCGACGGTCGTCCTGCCGCTGTTGATCGAGGGGGCCGACGGACGCTTCGTCCCCGGGCCCGGACAGGGCGCCGGATCGGCCCCGACCGCAGGCCAGATCCCCACCGAGGTCTCGGGGGGCACAGGGTCCGCGGAGGTGGCAGGGTCGTCGAACGACACGCAGCCGTCCGGCATCCCTCTGCAGGGGACGTCGTTTCCCCTGCCCGGGCAGGGGAACGCCCTGGACCTCTCTGGCGAGGCCAGGGCCCCGCAGCCCGCGGGCACGGACGGTTTCCCCGGACAGCCCGGCCCGTTCCCCGGGCGAACAGACCCGTTCCCCGAACGGACCGCCCCGGCAGCGCCGCAAGCCTCCCGGACCTCCGGTTGGGATTCGTCCGAGAGTCGCGACGACGGTTCCCCCGTGCCATCGGTGCTCCTTCCCTCGGCCTCTCTTCCACCGGCCGGCGCGCCCTCCCCGGAATCCGCGCCCTCCCCGGAGCCCACCGCTTTCCCGGACGACGACCTTCCTCCCCTGCCTCGCCGGAAGATTCCTCCTCCCGGGCAGATCCCGGGCCCCGAGGCCCGCCCATCGCCGGCAGCTTCACCGCAGATTCCACAGATCCCGCAGGTCCCGGAGGTCCCGCAGGACCCGGAGCCCGCTTCCTCGGAGCAACCGGTCTTCATCGACACCCGTCCCGCCTCCACGCGGGGTCTGGGCCCGGTCGAGTCGCAGGATTCCTCCGAGCTGCCCCCGCGTCCCACCGATCCCTCGACTGCCCCGGCGTCGGGAGCTCCCTCGTGGTCCTTCGGCTCTCCCACCCCTGCGGCGGCGGCGGAGCCCAGCCTCTTCGAACCGGCCCTGCGACCGGCCGACCAGCACGAGGAACAACCCCAGCAGTTCGAGGAGCGCTCATCGTCCTCGCCCGGTTCTTCCGCCGAGGAAACGGCGTCCGCCGCACAGGGCCTCACGCAGGGCCTCGCACAGGGCCTCGGGATGTCTCGGGGACCGTCCCCTCGGAATGGACCCGACGTCCCCCCCGAGGACCCTGCGATCGCGATCGCCCGCCGGAAGGCGCTGCACGAACGGGTCGGGCAATTCGACGGCGAGAGCCCGCAGTCCTCGGGCGACGCGAGGTCCCCGGCCGGGAGCGGCCCGGGCGTTCCCGGCGTTCCGGGGCCGCAACCGACCACCGGGCCGACGGCCGGACCGACGGCCGACGAGCCGGTGACCGAGGCGATTTCCCTGCCCGCCATCGCTTTCGACCCCTTCGGCGGGCCCGTCGACCGCCTCCCGTCAGCCGGGTCCGGGAACATCCCCGATGCGGCGGACGCCCTCGATCGTCCCCCCGGACAGGTCACGTTCCCCGACACGACGCCGTTCCCCGACGCCGCGCCGTTCCCCGACACGACGCCTCCGGACCTGGCCGGTCCGAAAACGGCCGGTCCTGACGCCGCGGCACCGCACAGCACTGTTTCCGACTCCGGGCACACCGACTCCGGGCACACCGACCGGGACCTCGGCAGCGCGCACGACGCGGCGCAGCAGTCCCCCGGGGCCGAGAACCGGACCGCCGACACAGCCGACACAGCCGCCGCCGCTGCTGCCGACACCGCCGCCGAGGATCACCTCCCCACGCTCGTCCGTGAGCTGCTCGAGCATGTGCCCGATCTCTTCGGGGTCCGGGACGCCGCGCAAGTGCTCGCAGAGGAGCTGCGGGACCGGGCAGAGGCAGAGGCCGTGGCCGTTCTGGTCCCGGACAACGGGGTCTGGCGGGTCGACGGCGGGGTCGGGTTGCGCCCGGCCGAACGCCGGATGCCCCTGGAGTCCGGGCACTGGCTCGTGACAGAGGCGGTCGCGCAGGGTCGGCCCGTCCTGCTGGCCGACACCGACCAGGTGCGGCGCCGTCTGGCCAATGCGCCGCTGTCCACTTGGCACCGGTTGATGGCCGTGCCGTTCCCGACGGTCCACGCCGTGGCGCTGCTCGCCCGCGGACACGATGCGCCGTCGTTCGAGGAGAGCGACGTGCGGACCGTGGCCGCGGCGATCGAGGAAGCCACCTCGCTGTTCCGAACCGCCATGGACGTACGGGACCTCGCACGCAAACTCTCCACGTTCCAGGACGGTTCCGGAAACAGCTGAGCGGGTGATCCGGCGGGCTCTCCCCCGAGGCGATGGGTTCCGCCCCGGGGAACCGGTGGGCTCCGCCCCGGGGAAACCTCCGGGGACACCGATGCGGCAGGGGGGAGGCGTCGGGGCTGTGCCGTGTGGCAGATTGGGTCGGTGAGACCCTTGCGCCGTTGGGAGCACCAGTACACGGCCCTCCTGGCCCGTGCGTCCCTGTTGCTCATCTCGTCCCTGCTCACAGCGAGCGTGCCGGCTTTCGGCCCGAGTGTGGCGGTGGTACCGGCGCTGTTGCTGCTCATGGTCGCTGCCCTGGCGTCCTTGCCCCTGCCCGCCAGCGTCCCCGCGGCATTGTCCCCCGTGGCGGAGTCGTTCGGAGCTGCTCTGATCATCGGCTCCCTGCAGGGGCAGTCCGACCTGTTCCTGCCCTATCTGCTGGTCCCCGTGACGGTCGCGGGTTTCACCGTCGGTCCCAGGGCCGCGCTGACCACGACGGGGACGGCGGCCGCCGTCCTGTCGGTCGCCGCGTTCCAGACCTCGACGGGGGCCCGCGTCGGGAACGGGCCCACCACCATGGTCGGCCTGTGGATGCCGCTGCTGGCGGCCGTGGGACTCGTCGCGGCCTGGGCGCGACGCGTGACCCGCGCGGGGCGGCCCGCTGCCGAGCCCGCGTACGCCGACGCCCACCGGCTGCTGTCGGAGCTGCACGTGGTGGCCCGTCAGCTGAGCCTCGGCCTGGATCCGACGACTCTCGCCGCGGCCCTGGTCGAGGAGGTGGACTCGATCGTGGACGGATCGCGAACCACGGTCCTCGTCCGTTCCCCGGGAGGTCGTTTCGTACCGCTGTTGGGGGAGCAGCCCGGAAAACTCGCCGAGGCCGTCGTCCTCGACGCCTGGCTGGTCGCCGACATGACCAAACGGTCCGACGCGCGCTCCACGGTCGTGGCACTGCCGGTGCTCATGGGAGAGCGAGTGGTCGCGGTCGTCGTCCTGCAGGGTTCGGGCCCCCTCGACGACACCCAGGTCACCGAGGCCCGCAAGGTCCTCTCCCGGGCCGGGGCGCGGTTGGCCTCCGCCCTGCTCTTCGACGACGTCCGGCAGCTGGCCACGGTCGACGAGCGCATGAGGATGGCCAGGGAGATCCATGACGGCATAGCGCAGGACCTGGCCTCGGTCGGCTATCTGCTCGACGACATCGCCCGGGACGCCGACACCGAGGTGGCCGCGCGGTTGAAGGCCCTGCGGGACCAGCTGGGCGACATGGTCGGGGAGCTGCGGCTGAGCATTTTCGATCTGAGGGCCGGGGTCGACGAGAAGATCGGCCTGGGAGGGGCTCTCGGCGACTACGTGCAGAGGGTGGCCCCCCGCGCGGGGCTGAGGGTGCATTTGTCACTCGAGGAATCGCCCAACCGGCTCCCGCGGGCCACGGAGGTCGAGATCCTGCGGATAGTGCAGGAGGCCGTCACCAACGTGCGGCGACACGCCCACGCGGAGAACCTGTGGTTGACGGTGACGGTCTCGCCGCCGACGGCCCAGGTCGTGGTGTCGGACGACGGCCGCGGTCTGGGCCCGAACCGTGTGGACAGCATGGGCATCACCGGTATGCGGGAGCGTGCGAGCAGGATCGGCGCAGCTCTCCAGGTCGGCCCGGGCAAGGGCGGCCGTGGTACGACCGTCGAGATCCTGCTGGATCCCAACAGGACGGCCTGCTCGACGCCTTGAAAGCACCGACGGGCCCGGTCCGGGGCCGCGAAGGCTCCGGAGGGGAGCTTCGGCTCGCGACGACCGGGCGGCGGCTCCCTGATCGAAAGTACCGGCGGGCGGACCCTCTAAGATCATGTCTCGGGGACTGCCCGGGACGGCTCGCCATGAGTTCGTCGGCCTGGGGGACCGTTCACGGCACCGCAGGGAAACCCCCTGCTGTCCCAACAGATGGGACACGGCATCGGTGAACCCCGTGTACGCGGCAGTAGGTGCCCTAACCGCTACCGGCCGTCACGCAACCGTGGCAGACTCGCATCAGAAGCACCCGAGCATGCCCGACGGCGGACCGGTGTCGTGGTTCAGCGGTGTCGTGGTTCAACTCTGCTGTGGTTCAGCTCTGCCATGGTTCAGCGGTGTCGTGGTTCGGCGGGGTCGTGGTTCGGCTCTGCCGCCAGGGGATCCGTGAGGCGGAGTTCGTCGGTGGCGGACAGCATTCGGGCGAAAGACGCGTCGTGGATCCGGCAGGGATGTGCGACGTTCACAAGCGCAGGAGGTGACCCCGTGGCGGGGGACGGACAGCGGATCTCGGTGCTGCTTGTGGACGACCATCAGTTGATCCGGGAGGGGCTCCGACGAGCCTTCGACCGGGCCGGTGAGCTGGAGGTCGTCGGAGAAGCAGGGACCTACCAAGGCGCCCTGGAATCCCTTGAGAGATACAGCCCACGGGTTCTGGTGACCGACATAAGTCTTCCCGACGGCGACGGGATCGCCCTCACGCAACGGGCGCGCACCCACAGGCCGGACCTGGGGATCGTGGTCCTGACCATGTACGCCGGGGACGAGAAACTGTTCGCCGCGCTGGACGCCGGAGCCTCGGCCTTCGTCGGCAAGGACTCCCCCGCCGAGGAGGTCATCGCCGCTGCGCGACACGCCGCCGTCAACCCGCGGGCCTTCACCGCACGGGACCTGGGCGAGGCCATGCAGCGACGCATGCATGCCCCCGCCGGCCCGAAACTCTCACCGCGGGAGCGAGAGGTGCTGGAGCTGCTCGTGGACGGCCTGGCCATCGCCCAGATCGCACGGCGGCTCTTCATCAGCGAGTCCACGGCCAAGACCCATGTGGCCAACATCTACGAAAAGGTGGGGGCCGGCAACCGCGCCCAGGCCGTCATGGCGGCGGTCCGCCTCGGCCTGGTCCCCGAGGCCGGTCGGCCCTGAGGCCCACCGGCCCCGTCCCTGCCCGGCCGCTGTCTGCCCGGCCGCTGTCTGCCCGATCATTGCCCGGGCCGTGCGGCGAGCCTCGTCGACGCCGGTCCTTCCCGGTCCGGCCGCGCTCTGCGCACCTGGCGCCTCGGCACAACTGACACTCTGTGTGAGCGGAGCCGGGATGCGACAGAGCCCCCGCGACAGGGATGACGAATGCTCCTGCTGTCCGGGGGTCGGCCGGAGCAGCTGTCCGGCTGTCCCGTACCACGCCCTATGCCGACCGAAGGAATCGCCGAGTTCCCTCACCGGATGACGATCCCATCCGCAAGACGTGTCCTTCACGATTCATCTCCCCCAGAATCACGAGCCGACGCGAGATCAACCACCACCGAGCAATTACCCGGAGTGATTCTTCAAGAACCCTTTGAAGCCGATTACGATCACTCCTCCGTAACAGGATCCACCGCGGTCCTACCCGCATCGGCCGTTCGTCCGATCCTCTCCGGGGACATCGACACGTACCGTGAACACCTGCCAGGCTTCTTGGCACGAGGAGACCGAACGGAGGGGATCCGTCCGATCACCGCGGCAGGAGATCGCCTGCGCGAACCATGTGGAACGTGAAAGGACCGCCTGATGCTCGCCCATTTCCGCACGGCGCGGCGCCACACCGAGTATCAAGCCGAGGGCCGTGGAGCCTCCGCCGTCGAATACGGCCTGATGGTCGCGGCCATAGCCGCCGTGATCGTCGGGATCGTCTTCGGCCTCGGGGGCCTCGTCCAAGACACCCTCGACAAGACCTCGACCTGCGTGCCCACCCAGAACACCCGGTGCTGACGACAGCACCCCTCCCTCCCAGCCCCCCTCCACCCCCAGCCCCTCCCGCTGTCCCCCACAGGTCACGGCCTTCCCCGGCCGGACCGCCCAGGACGCACCCGATCCAGCCCCGGTAGTGCCCGCAGAACGCGCGCTGCCGGGGTTCGGTCACTCGGGGTTCGGCCACTCGGGGTTCGGCCGCCCGAAGTCCGGCGTCCTGAAGTCCGGCCGCCCGGAAGCGGGTTGTCCCGGCGATCGATCGCCTGTTCCGGGATTCTTGTTGTTCCGGTGTTCCACCGCTCGCAGGCCCCGGGCGAACACGTAGGGCCGACCTTCGTCCAGCCCTCGCCCGGCCCCTCCTGAAACAAGCCGGATCGAGTTCTCGTTCCGCCGCACGAAGAATACTCCGGACCCCTGCCGCCCCGTTCACGGATCCGCTTTTTCCAGGACATCCCGTCCCCGTCTCCGACTCCTGTCCTGTCTCAGTCCGGCACGGCGTCGCGGGCAATCCGGCAGCAGTCCGGCACAGCCTCGCAGGCAATCCGATCCCGCGCACCCGTTCCGCCGATCCCGCGCACCCGTTCCGTTCCGGCACGAGTTTCCGCGCCGAAGGCGTCCCCACGCGGTTGCGGCGAATCGCCCCTGCTCACACAAGCTCTCACCGGAGAGGGGGGACCAAGCACCCCCAACGGGCACAATCAGTGCCGAGAACGACATGACAGCAAATGCAATGACATATTCAGCCCCATGATCGGACCAAACATCCGCATCATGACGGTTCCCGGCATCCGACCCGAAAAGGAATTCACAGCCCTTTGCGCCGGGAGAACCTTCCGGGAATGCACCGGAACAGGCGTCGGACCCTTATGGTGTCCGAATGCCCACGCGGTTCCCTCCGGCACGTATAATTCCCCCGCTGTTGTTGATCTGGGGATTCCTTCTGGCGACCGTCAGCGTTCCCCTCTATCGGATCCGGATCGTCGCCGGATACACCTTCCTGGCGATCCTGCTGGTCTGGTGGTTGAGCCGAGGGACCGGACGGGTGGACCTCACCCGCCGGGCAGCGGCCGTCGTCCTGGCCGTCACGGCCGTCGTCATCATGAGGGTCCCGACGTTCACCTACCTCGACGCGGGATCGGCCGACACGGTGCGAGCGCTTTTCGCGTCCGCGGCCCTCGGAGCCGCGTTGCTCTTCTGCACCCCCTGGCGCCACGCGGGCCCTGCTGCCCTGGCCCTGGGAATCGTCGGACACGTCGTCGGCGGGATCGTGCTCATCCACGAGGACCCCACGCCGCACATCGACGTCTGGTACACCCTGCAAGGTGCCGCCGACGCCCTCGCGGCGGGCGAGAACCCCTACACCCAGGTGTGGACGTCCTCCTGGACCGTCATGAGGTCCTTCACCTACCTGCCCTGGACGGCGGTCCTGCTCGCCCCGGGACGCTGGTTGGCCGGGGACGTCCGCTGGACCCTGCTGACGATCAACGTCCTCACCGCCGTCGTGATCGCCCTGCTGCCCACTCTAGCGGCCCGGGGCCGGAGAGCCGCTGCCCCCGGCCGACCGGCCGAGGACAGCGACGGGAGCGGATCCGCCGGCCCCACAGACCCCGCAGAGCCCACCGACCCCGCAGAGCCCACCGACGCCGCCGGCCCCGCAGACCCCGCAGTGCAGGCACGCCTCCGGGACGCGGCCGCGGCCTGTGCCGTGCTGCTGCTGCTCCTGCCCGGGACCCCGACCCAGCTCGAACAGGCGTGGACAGAGCCGGTCCTGCTCGCCTGCGTGGTCCTCGCCCTCGCAGCCCTCCTCGGGGGCCACGGCCGGCTCGCCCTCGTCCCCCTCGCCCTGTCCCTGGCGTCCAAACAGCACATGGCTCTCCTGCTGCCCCTGCTGGCGGTATGGCGGTGGGCGGGTCCCCGGGCGGCCGCCGCCGTCGCGGGAGGTGCCGGGGCCCTGGTCCTGCCCTGGTTCCTGATGGACCCCGCGGCCTTCTGGCACGACACGGTCCAGTACCTGGTCGATTTCCCGCCGATCAAGTTCGCGGACACCCTCTACATCGCTGCCGTCAAACACCTGTCGTGGCAACCGCCGTTCTGGTTCACCGGCGCGATCGTGCTCGGTTGTCTGGTGGGGATCGGCCTGGCCGTCCGACGCCGGGACCCCGGCCCCGCCCAGTTCCTGCGCTGGTGCTCCCTGATGCTGCTGCTCGCGAACCTCGTGAACAAGCAGGCCTTCTACAACCAGTTCTGGCTGGCCGGAGCCCTGCTGCTGCTGTCGTGGGCCGTGCCGGACCCGATCTGCCCCACAGTCCGGAAGACCCCCGACCGGAAGACCCCCGACCGGAAAACCTCGGAGCAGACGGCCTCAGAGCAGGGGGTCGCCGGCCAACAGACCGCGCAGTCCGAGGGCCAACTCGTCCCAGCGCCACCTCTCACCGACCCAGGCCCTCCCCCGCCGGCCGAACGCGCGAGCTAGTTCGCGGTCCGACAGCAGCAGCGCACACCTGTCCGCTATCGCCTCCGGGTCCCGGCCGTCGACGACGAACCCGTTCTCGCCCTCCAACACGGCGTCCGGGGCCCCGCCGGAGTTCCCCGCGACCACGGGCAACCCCACGGCGGCGGCCTCCAGGTAGCAGATGCCCAGGGCCTCGGCCTCCAGACCGCCGCGCCGCGTCCGGGTCGGCATGCAGAAGACGTCGCCCGCGGCGTAGTACGCCGGCGTCTGCTCCCACGGCACCCGGCCGGCCAGCACGACGTCGTCGCCCAGCCCGTGCCGCGACACCAGACGCTCGACAGCCCGCCGGTGCGGCCCGTCCCCCACCAGCAGCAACGCCGCCTCCGGCACCCGGCGACGAATCAGAGGCAACGCACGCACCAGCATGTCCTGCCCCTTGCGGGCGACCATCCGGGACACGCAGACGACGACGGGCCTGTCGCCCAGCCCATGCGCCCGCCGGACGGCGTCCCCGCCCGGACCCGGCCGGAAGACCTCGTCGTCGACCCCGGGGGTCAGCCGGACGGCCCTGGCCCTCGCCTCCGGGGTCAGGGCCGGGAAGATCCTGCTGCGGCAGTACTCGCCCAGGTAGGTGACGACGTCGTTGCGCTCGCCGATGCGTCGCATCAGGCCCCGCGCCCCCGGCACCCGCGACCACCAGATCTCGTGGCCGTGGGTCGTGGCCACCGTGCGGCGCACCCCGGCGGATCTGAGGGCCGGCGCCATGAGCCCCAGCGGGGCGGCCGCACCGAACCAGACCCGGTCGCACCCGGTCCGGCGGGCTGTCCGCACGACCCGGCGGGTGATGCCCGGCGAAGGCAACATGATCGGTGACGGGTCTCGGACCACCTCGAACGGGAGCCTCTCGTCGAACGACCGGTCGCCGCGCTGCCGCGCGGTGTGCACGACCACGTCGTCCGCCGGCATCCGGGAGGCCATGGCGAGCACGAAGGTCTCGATCCCCCCGGTCCGCGGGGGGAAGTCGTTGGTGACGATCAGGGTTCGTCCGCCGGGCACCGTCACCTCACCAGGCTGTCGAGGTACTCGCGCCACCGGTCCTCGAAATCGTCCTGCGAGGTTCCCAGGACCGCCCGGAAGGCCACGTCGACGGGTTCGTCACCGGTGCGGGCCACGGTCGGGTCCGAGGCCGTCCGATAGAAACGGAGGAGGCCGTCCTTCCCGACGGTCCGGGCGATCAGATCGCAGGCGGCCCAGGCCTCTGCGTAGGCAGAGGCGATCGGCCCGCGCTCGGGCTCGAAGTCCTCCACCTCCGGCAGCCCCACGGGCGCCGTCCCCCGGGCGAACTCCGCGCGGGCGTCCCGGACGACCGCGCGGTCCGACAGCCCCGATCCCAGGTAGGCGATGTAGTCGGCGAACCCCTCCTCCAGCCACAGGGGCGGGGCCGCCGTCATGGTCGCCCTGGTCGCCACGTGGGTCGTCTCGTGGGTGAGCACGACCCGGCGCCCGATCTCGTTCAGGTCCTCGAAGACCTCGGGGTTCACCACGATCCTGTCGGCCGTGCGCGGCGGGAGGACCCCTGCGGGGTCCCTCCACATCGGACCGGTCGTCACGGCGGCCACCTGGTCCAGGCTGTCGGTGTCGGCCCGGCCCAGCAGCTCGGCCATGTGTTCGCGGTCCCCCGGGACCAGGAGCACGACGGTCCGGGCCCAGTCCTTGCCCCAGACCCGGTCGACCCGGGCCGCCGCGGCGTCGAGGTCCTCGGCGAGGTCCTGGGCGGCGCCGCGGTCCGGATCCACCGAAACGACCAGGCTCCTCGTCCCGGTCTCCACGGTGACGGGACCCAGGTCCCACGGATCGCGTTCGGTTTTCCCGTCCGCGTCGGAGGACACGTACCAGTTCCCGTCGCGGCGCACGACCGTCAGGAACTGGGTGCGCACGACGTCCTGGGTGTCGGGTTCCAACCGGTACCTCAGCTGGACCTCCATGAGGAAGGCCGCGCCCCCCAGCCGCGCCGACCGCTCGGCCGGCAGCGGCTCGCCCGCGCCGGCGACCCGGTACTCCCAGGAGACGATCGGCAGGCGGAGCAAACGGTCGAAGACCAGGCCCTGCGTCTGCCGGAAGGCCCGGGCCGCAGGGTCCACCGGGGACAGCCAGGCGTCGCGGTCCTCGGCCGACACGGCGGCCGCCCGGTGCTCCAGCAGCGAGCCCAGGGCCGTCGTCCGGGCGGGTGCGCTCACGGCCGACGACGTCGAGGAGGTCGACGGGGACCGCTGACCCGTCCCCGGAACGCTCATGGACGAGGGCCGCTCGCCCGCGAGCGCCGTGCCGTTCACGGGCGTCCGGGAAAGATCGATGGTCAGGCCCATGGTGGCCAGCAGCAGGCAGGAGGCCCCCGCGAGGAGGGTGCGGCGCAGGGTACTGGCCCGCCCGGCGGCACGGGCAGGGACACGACCATGGCCCGGGGCAAGGGCAGGATCCGGGATCGGGTGGGCACCGGGTCTGGTCTGTCGGTCTGTCCGACAGTTCCGGGACGGGTGCACCCTGTACACCATAGGGGCTGAAGGGTGTTCGTCACCTCACCTGTCCCACTCGTGGTGTCATGGGGCGCAGAGTCCGATGGGCTTGTGCACCTTCTCGGAGCTTTGTTGCTGTTTCGCACCGGTGAAGACCGTTTACCACTGCTTTTCGGCCCTCGGTTCCCACGGGGGGCGGCCGTGCGGGCACCGCAACGGGTCGAGTTCGCTTTCCCCCAGCCTCGACCTGCTGTTCCGCAGTTCCCGCGGAGCAGGACCCGCAGAGTAGGATCAGGTGCGGTGTCCACCGACGTTCGCCGACAGCGCGACCTGTGTCATCGACGATCGTCAGCCCGTGTCATCGGCGAACGTCAGCCTGTGTCATAGGCGATCGTCTTCCTCGGCATACGTCTTCGTCGGCGAACGTCGGTGGACACCGCACCAGCGACTGTCGGCGGTCCGGTGACCGTCGGCGCCCGGTCCCCGGACCGGCCGGCCTCCCCCGCGCACACCCGGAGACGAACGGATGACGAGCACCTCTGCCCCTGTCCAGCAGGACCGGAGCCCCCTGTCGATCCTCCTGTACAGCAACGACCCCGACATCCGGGACGCCGTGCGGCTCGCCGTCGGGTCCAGGCCGGCCCCGGACCTGCCCGAGATCGAGTGGGAGGAGTACGCCACCCGCCCCGCAGTGATCGAGGCCGCGGACAGCGGAGGTTTCGATCTGATGATCCTGGACGGTGAGGCCGCCCCCGCAGGAGGGCTCGGCCTGTGCAAGCAGCTCAAGGACGAACTCGACACTCCACCGACCGTCCTGGTCCTCACGGGCAGACAGCAGGACGCCTGGTTGGCCACCTGGTCCCGGGCCGAGGCCGCCCTGCCCCGACCCCTGGACCCCGTCGCCCTCGCAGAGACGGTCGTCGAACTGTGTCGGCGCTCACGCACCGGCGAGGAGTGACCTCAAGATGATCCCTTCCAGTGCTGTCGGCCCCTCCCGGCAACCGGAGGTGTCGCAGGACCCGAAGATCTCCCGGTCTGCCGCTCCCGGACACACCTGGCCGGAGCTGTTCACCTGTCTGCTGTCCGGTCAGGACCTGCCCCCGGAAAGCACGGGGTGGGCCATGGAACAGGTCATGTCGGGTCTGGCCACCCCAGCCCAGCTCGCGGCCTTCCTCACGGCTCTGCGCGGCAAGGGTGAGACGGTCGGGGAGCTGAGCGGACTCGTCGAGGTCATGCTGCGGCACGCCGTCCGGATCGAGGTGCCCGGCCCGGCCGTCGACGTCGTCGGCACGGGCGGCGACCGGATGAACACCGTGAACCTGTCCACCATGGCTGCGATCGTCACGGCCGGCGCGGGTCGTCGAGTGGTCAAGCACGGGAACCGGGCCGCTTCGTCCGCCGCCGGGACCGCGGACGTCCTGGAGGCCCTCGGGGTCAGGTTGGACCTCCCTGCCGAGAGAGTCGCGGCCCTGGCCTGCGAGGTCGGCATCACCTTCTGTTTCGCGCAGACCTTCCACCCCGCCATGCGGCATGCGGCCGTGACCCGCAGGGAGCTGGGCATCCCCACGGTCTTCAACGTGCTGGGTCCTCTGACCAACCCGGCCCGGCCCGCGGCGTCCGCCATCGGGGTCGCCGACCGGCGCATGGCACCGCTGATCGCCGGAGTGCTGGCCGAGCGAGGGGACAGCGCCCTGGTGTTCCGCGGCGAGGACGGCCTGGACGAATTGTCCACCGTGGCGCCGAACCAGGTCTGGCAGGTCGCAGACGGCGAGATCACCGTCTGCGAGGTCGATCCCGCAGAGGTGGGCCTGCCGAGAGCGCGCCTGGCCGATCTGGTGGGCGGTGACCCCCGGCACAACGCCGAGATCGTCCGAGTGACCCTCGACGGTCGGACCGGACCGGTGCGGGATGCCGTTCTGCTCAATGCCGCTGCCGCAATCGTGGCGGTGGACACCGTTCATCGCCCCGGAGCGGATTCGGCAGCGAAGAACGGGACGAAGACGGTTCCGTCCGGTGGCTCGCTGCCCGAACGGTTGCGGCAGGGCCTCGAGATCGCGGCCGAGAGCATCGACTCCGGTCGCGCGGCCCTGGTCCTGGAATCCTGGATCGCGGCCTCCAGGGCCTGAAGCGTCGGACCCGACAGGCGTTTTGCTCTTCCCCCGGGAGACCACCAGGGGAAGAGCCGACGCTTCAGTGTCAGAACCCGTCGGGTTCTGTCAAAACCTGTCGGATTCGGGAATCTCCAGGACGACGTCGGGGGTGTCCGGGTCCGTGAGCGGGGCGTGGAAGGGCGGGTCCCAGGTGCTCGCGAGGCGGTCGGGGTCGGCCTGCTCCGGGTCGAGCAGTGCCCGGGCCCAGCCGGCGCCCCGGATCGGGCAACTCCACCGCCCCTCCACCGAGACGAGCCGCACACCGTCCTGTTCGAGCCAGGCCGCCACCTGTTCGGTCTCCTCGGGGTGGGCTGCGGGCGACGGCGGGATCGCGGGCTCCACGTGTTCCCCGGTGGCGCGCAGCGCCCGCAGGTACTCGTCGACCGCGGCGCCGGGCGGGACCAGGGTGGTCCCGGCGAACCGCCCGTAGCGGACCAGAACCAGTTCCCACCCGCCCCCGGGCCTCGGGAGAGCTGCCAGCAGCTCTGGCAGCGCCGCCAGGGGGGCCGTGCGGTCCCGGCGCCGGGCAGCCCGCAGGAAGGCCAGCAGCCGGTCCCGGTGCACCGCTGCCTGCTCGAACTTCTCCTGCCGCGACAGTTCCGCAGCCCGTGCCAGACAGGCCGAGACGACCTCGCTGACGTCGGAGGTCATCGCCAGGGCCGCCCGTTCGACCGTCCCCGCGTAGCCCTGGGCCTGTTCGCCGCCCAGGCACGGTGCCCCGCAGCGCCCCATCTCGCCCTGCGCGCACGGGACCTGGGCCGGTTTGCGCGAGAGCCGACCCGAGCAGCGCCGCAGTCCGAAGGCGTCCTGCAGGGCCGCGATCGCCTGCTCGGCCTGGGCCGTCGTCCCGAAGGGGCCCAGGTGGGCCGCGCCGTCCGCGCGCACGGCGCGCACGACCGACAGGCGGGGGAAGGGCTCGGCCGTCAGTTTGACCCACGGTGCCCGGTCCGGCTGTCGCGAGCGCCGGTTGTAGTGCGGGGTCAGTTCGGCGATCAGGCGCAGTTCCCGGACCCTGGCCTCCAGGGGGGTCGTGCACACCACGCAGGTGACCGCTTCGGCGCGGGTCACCATCCTGGCCATCCGGGAGCGCTGTTCTGCTCCCGTGAAGTAGGTGCTGACCCTGGTGCGGATGTCCACGGAGGTGCCGACGTACAGGACCCGGCCGTCGGCGTCGCGGAACAAGTAGACCCCTGGACTGTGGGGCAGGTCGTCGGCGAGCCGTCGTTTGCGCAGGACGGCCGGGGAGATCTTGGTCCGGAAGGCCAGCAGCTCCGGCAGGGTGGTCACGCCGTGCGAGCCGATCCGTTCCAGGAGAGCGTGCAGGACGTCGACCGTGGCCCTGGCGTCGGCGAGCGCGCGGTGTTCCGGGGTGGTCCGGGCACCGAACAGTCGTGCGAGGGTCGCGAGTTTGCGGTTGCGGGCCTCGTGTTTGCCCACGAGTTGGCGGGCCAGACGGACGGTGTCCACGACGTCGTGGGCAGGCCAGGGGTGGCCCGTGGCCTCGCAGGCCGCTTGGAGGAAGCCGATGTCGAAGGGGGCGTTGTGGGCCACGAGGACGGTGCCCGCCGCGAAGTCCAAGAACTCCGGCAGGACCTGGCAGACCGGTGGGGCCGAGGCGACCATGGCGTCGGTGATGCCGGTGAGCACCGCGATGAAGGGCGGAATGGGCCCGCCGGGGTTGACGAGGGTCTGGAACTCCCCCAGGGTGCGGCCCGCACGGACCTTCACCGCACCGATCTCGGTGATGCCGCTGCTGTGCGGGGATCCCCCCGTGGTCTCCAGGTCGACGATCACGAAGGTGACGTCGTGCAGGGGCAGCGGCGGACCGTCCGGTGGGCTGGGGCGGGGGTCCAGTCCGTCCAGGGCGGGTTGGAGGACGGGGCGGAGTCCGTCGGCCGTTCGGCCCCGCGGTTCGCCGCGTGCGCCTGCTGGTGACAACCCTGCCGTCATGGTGGCAACGGTAGGCCCTCGGTCCGACAGCTGATCATCCAACCCGGGTGGGTGGCGGGAGGCTGCGGCTCGATTCGGTACCGTATCGAGTTGGAAGGTCTCAGGTGGCTCGGTCTCCGGACAGGTCCGACGGTCGGTGCAGGTCCGACGGTCGGTCCCCGATCCGGGCGACGCTCCTGTCGGCCACGACGGTCGTCGCCGCGGGCCCGGCGGCCGTCGAGGGCCGATCCCCTCGGCGGGTTCCGGGGGCGCCGCCGTCGGGGGGCCCCTGTTCGTGGCCGTATCGTCGGGTCGCCCGGGCAGCGGGTCCGCCCGACACGAATCTGCCCGGTCCCAGGGGACGGGCGTCCGCGGAGGTCCAGTGAACTCGTCCCAGCGGGAACTGCCCGACGAGGTCCGTCGCCCGCTCCTGCGTCTGGCCTCCGAGACCTTGGGGGAGTTGCCCGAGGGCGAGGTCCCGCGGTCCCTGCGGCGGATCCGGGATTTCGCCCCGGCCCGCAGAGCGAGAGCGGCGGCGGGTCCTCTCGCGGTGGCGCTCGAGGGCGACCCCGATTTCCGGCAGTGCGTCGCGGACGCCTGGCGTCGGTCCCAGCCGGAGTTGGCCGAGGCCATCTCGGCAGGCCCGCCGCCCTCCACCGCCGATCCCGCACTGTTGCTCGCCGGCCTGTATCTGCTCCGGCCCCCCGGGTGGGAGCCCGAGGTCCTGCGGCAGCGCGAGGTGTTGGAGCGCCGGGCGCAGTGGGACATCGCGCAGGCCGGCCAGGTGGCTGCCGACGGTGCCCGCTCGGCGGCC
Source organism: Actinomycetota bacterium (assembly GCA_030837505.1). Classification (GTDB taxonomy): domain Bacteria; phylum Actinomycetota; class Actinomycetes; order Actinomycetales; family Kineosporiaceae; genus JAUPKJ01. Next base: position 18,650 of record JAUPKJ010000264.1, on the reverse strand, counting down.
CTCGGGGAGGTCACGCGTGTGCGGGCCGAGTTGTCCCTGGTCCGGGCCCACGTGGCCGAGTTGCAGGAGGAGCTGGCGAGTGCCAGGAAGGAATCGCGTCGGCTGAGGGCGGACAATTCGCGGGCACGGGCCCAGCTGCGCAGGACGTCCGCCGAGGCCCAGGCCGACAGGCAACGGGCGGAGGAGCTTCTCAGGCGGGCCGAGGAGATACGGCAGGAGGCCACGGAGCGGGCACAGGACGTGGAGAGGAGGGCCGAGCAGAGCCGCCGGGCCGCTGGGCTGGGGCGTTCCCTGGACGAGGCCAGGGCCCGGCTGCTGTTGGACACGATCGTGGAGGCGGCGTCGGGGCTGCGCAGGGAGCTGGCTCTGCCGCCCGTCGAGATCCGTCCGGCCGACCTGGTGGGGGGAGCGGACGCTGCGCTGCCCACTGTTTCCGGGCTGTCGGGTGGGCCCGGGCCGGGAGCGCCCCCGGCGGAGAACCGCGCGGACGGCGATCCTGTGGTGCTGGACCGACTGTTGGGCGTCCCCCAGACCCATCTGCTGGTCGACGGTTACAACGTCACGAAGACGGGTTTCGCGGCTCTTGCGCTGTCGCAGCAGCGGCGGCGACTGGTCGATGGCCTGGCGGCGTTGGCTGCGCGCACGGGCAAAGAGATCACCTGCTGTTTCGACGGGGCGGAGGTCGAGTCGGGGTCCGCGGCTCTCGTGCGCGGGGTCAGGGTCCTCTTCTCGGCACCGGGGACGACAGCGGACGATCTGATCGTCCGGCTGGTCCGGGCCGAGCCCCCGGGCCGACCTCTGGTCGTGGTGTCCACCGACGCCGAGGTGGCGGCGCGCTCCCGGGAGGGCGGTGCGAGGACTGTGCCCGCTCCGGCCTTGCTCCGGTTGTTGGAACGCTACTGACCTGCGGTGATGTGCCCCCGCAGTGACGTGCAGGGCCTCTGAGCCGTCCACAGGTTTCCCGGGTGTTCGACCCGGGTGGTGCTCTGTCCACAGGGCGCACGATCGGGCTATTGCTTGTCGGTCCCTCTTCCTATGATGTTTTGGACAGGTCCGGAGCAGTTTCCCGGAGTACTACCCCGTGCCAGAAAGACAGCAGCCCCACGCCAGGAACCAGTCCCCGCACGGCGGACCAGCCTCTTCACGGGAGACCCCCGGTGAGGGGCCTGGGCGGAGAGCCGGGAACAAGCACCGGAGATGAGCGCCGGAGATGAGCGGAACGATCGTTCCGGAACCGGAAAGGACGAGTATCCGCTCGGCGTAGGAGGCGCGACCGACAGTGGTCGGGCGCGCGAGGAACCGTTGGGGCCTTCCCCCACGGAACGCTGGAGCCCCGAGGCAGGGCGAAGCGCGAGCGTCCCACGGATGTCGGATGTCGACGGCCCCGCATGCTCTCGGGAGTCGTCTGTCCGCGTGGGGGCTGTTCCCCGGGACCGGAGCAGGTCTTCCAGAGCCCTCGGGTTGCCGTGGGCCGGTCGCGACGGGAGCCGCCGCTCGCGGGACCGGCTGCTCGCGGGACGTCCGCCAATACCAGTGGGCCGGACCACGGGGCCGGACCACGGGGAACGACACGTATCGGAAACGACCGAAAATCAACTGTGATCCACGGAGGTAACCATGATCATCGATTGCGACACCTGCGCGGTCAGGGGCACTGCCTGCGGTGACTGCCCGGTCACCGCCCTGATCGGCCTGCCCCCGGAGGGCGTGTCTCCCCTTCGAACGGTCCCGGAGAGGGCCGAGGGGGTTGCCGTCCGGGTGCAGGCCGCTGCCGGGCTGCTGCCGCTGCCCGATCTTCTCGGGCAGGCGCAGTGGCAGGGTGAGGAGCAGTGGCCGGGTGAAAGGGCACCCGAGCCTCGGCGTCTGACCCGGGTCGTCGTGGATCTCCTGGCCCCTGCCGGGCCCACGGGGCCCTCCCCGTGGGGCGAAGGCTCCGGGTCCTCGATCGACGAGCGGTCCTGCGCCCGTTCGGGGGGCGGGCCCCTGGCCGGGTGAGGGGCAGCGGCCGGGTGAGGGACACCGGGCCGGGTGAGGGACACCGGGCCGGGTGAGGGACAGCGGTAGCAGACGGTCCGGAACAGGTGGGGGCACAGCAGCAGCCCTCACCGGTTTCCCCGTCGTCGGCGAGCCCCCCTCTCCGAGCACGAACAATCCACTACGCTCCGTAGCGCATTCGGCCTTCCCTCGCTATGACTCAGATCAACTCAAGAAGTCACATAAACCATCGACAGGCATACTTTTCCACCCATCACGCACAGAAGGTCACGTCGAATTACTTCAAGTAATACTTCGTGAATCTGGCTCCCCTCGGGCTTGGCCACGCTGCGCAACCCGACTACTCTCGGCGGAGAACCCTTGTCGGATCTTCGGCGTGCACGAATCCTGATGATCGTGCAGAGCACCTGGTGGGTCCACCGAGCACTTCGTGGGGCTGCAAGGCACCACCTGGGTGCTCGGCACTTCCCCAGGACCGCCACACGCCGAAAGTCCGCGGGGCTCGTGCTGGGCTGACGGACCGTCGGAGTTCGGCGCCCAGAAGGGAAGCCCGTGGGTCTCCGCCGAGGGCGGAGCGAAGCGGTCGCCCAGGTCCAGGTGTCCCGCCGGGGCGGGTCCGAGGAATGGAGCGGTAGATACGGTGTCCCATACAAGTCGAAGCGGACGGTCGGAGCATACGGAGCCACCGGACTGCGAGTCCGGGATCGTCGGACAGACGGCGGGGCAGTTCTTGATGCAAACCCCCCAGGAGGGCACCGCGCGGTGCCACTCCGGATGTGTTCTGAAGCACGACCCAGGACGACGCTGGCTCTTCCGATCCTGGAGAGCGGTCCTGGGAACCTTCGGCGCGCTGACCCTGGCGGGCTCCGCGCTGTTCGCAGGCGGTCCGGCCCTGGCCCAGCTTCAGGCTCCGGCCCTCGGTCCGGCGGTGGCCTACAGGGCGGCCCCGAGCATCTCCGATGTCAAGGCCAAGGTCAACAAGCTCAACGACGAGGCCGAGGCCGCGACCGAGGCCTACAACGGGGCCAAGGAAAAGCGCCTGAGCCTGCAGAAGCGTCTGAGCGCCGCCCAGACCCGGCTCAAGCTCGAGAAGAAGACCGTCGCAGAGGCCCGCACGAACGTGGGTCGGCTGGCGGCGCAGATGTACCGCACGGGAGATCTCGCCGATCTCACCGTCTTCCTCGGCAGCAAGGAGGAGGCGCTGCGGGTCCAGAGCGGCATGACCTCCACGATCGCCGACCGGCAGGCCGCGGCCCTGGAGACGCTGCGGGAGGCCGAGCGCAAGCTCACTCAGCAGGAGACGGACCTCAAGGCCCAGACCCAGAAACTCGCCGCCACCGAGAAGACCCTGCGCCAGTCCGAGAAAACGGTCAAGAAGAAGCTCTCGGAGGCCAAGGCCGAGCTGTCCCGCCTCAGCGAGGCCGAACAGCGCAAGATCCTCCAGGGCGCCGGCAACATCGCCAACAGTTGTCAGGCCGTCGCCGCGGAGCCCCCGAACGCCAGAGCTGCCAAGGCCCTGAAGTTCGCGTGTGCCCACCTCGGCGACCCCTACCTGTGGGGCGGGAACGGCCCGAGCGCTTTCGACTGCAGCGGCCTGACCAAGGCGGCCTGGTCCGCCGCCGGCGTCAGCATCATGCGCACCGCCGCCGACCAGGCCAGCAGCTCCGGCGGGAAGCACATCTCGTCCAGCAACCTGCTCCCCGGGGACCTGGTCTTCTTCAACAGCCCCATCACCCACGTCGGCATCTACCTCGGTGACGGCCTCATGGTCCACGCACCGCACACGGGTGACGTCATTCGTGTGGCGGGGGTCACCTACAACACGTTGACGGACGCCGTCCGTTTCTGACGGTCGCCCGTCTGCGCGAAGCGGCGGGTCCGGGAGTCTCTCCCGGACCCGCCGCTTCGGCGTTCAGCCCCTCCGCCGTGTGTTCAGAACCCCGCCGTGTGTTCAGAACCATCCGCCGTGAGCGAGACCCGGCGAACCCGAGGGGCACAGGAAAACAGGCTGCACAGGAAACCGGGGTGGGCGGCCCTGACGGACCCCCCACCCCGGTGAGGAACTCGACCGAGACGCTTCAGTCTCCCGAGGACCAGTCCGCGAAGGACTTGTCCCAGACCGTGTAGCCGTTGCCGAACTCCAGTTCCCGCGGGCTGTTCTTGTAGACCACGACATCGCCCACCTTGGACTGGTTGAACAGCCACTGGGCGTTCTCGTCGCTCATCCCGGTGCAGCCGTGACTGACATTCGCGACACCGTGGGAGCCGACGGACCAGGGGGCAGCGTGGATGAACTCCCCGCTGTTCGTGAGCCGCATCGCCCAGTCGACCATGAGGTTGTAGTACTCCGGATCGTCCTCGGAGACCCCGGTGCTCGCCGCGTCCATGCGGACCTTCGAGTCCCGACTCATGATGACTTTGGTGCCGTTCCTGGTGAGATACCCGGGCATGCCGGTGGTCACCGGGATGGTTCTCAGCACGGAGCCGTTCTTGCGGATCACCAGATGATGCGCATTGACATCGACCGTGCTGATCACCTCAGAACCGATCCTGAACTGAGAGGTGGTCGTGCGCTTGCCCCAGACGCCCGAGGCAAGCTCGACCCCCGGCAGATCGGTCTCGACGCTGACCTTGGTGCCGGCCTTCCAGAACTTGGCGGGGCGCCACATGATCTGGGAGTTCGACATCCATCGCCACGCGCCCTTGGTCCTGGGCACCGTGGTGACGGTCAGAGCCTTCTCGACCTCCTGACGGTTGTCGTCGGCGACCGAGTCGGAGAAGTCCACCACGATCGGCATTCCGACTCCGACGGTCCAGTTGTCACCGGGGGTGATGGTGGCGGTGGCCATGGAGTCGGGGGTGAGCGTGGTGAAGGAGCTGGTCTTGGAGCTCGTTTCTCCGGAGACGTCCTCCATGGTCACGGTCACGGTGTAAGTGCTCTGGGAACGCAGGATGGACGAGCTACGCCAATAGCCCACCTCAGCGTTCATCGAGCCCTTGAGCTCGTGACCGTCCGCAGAGACCACCTCGACGTTCTTGAGGGTCCCGTCGGTGACCTTGACCTGAACAGGGCTGTCGAGCCGAACATCGCTCTTGCCCGCAGGGGGTGTCACCTTGAGCATCGGCGGAGTTACCTCCGGTGAAGCAGATGCCCCGCCCTGCAACGGCTCGTTGGCAGCGACGGACGCCGCGTTCGTCGAGCCGGTGCTGCACCCCGCGAGAGCCAGGGCAGCGATGAGGCCGACTGCCGGCCAGTACCTTCTCACGAATCCACTTCTCCCCGGGGCCCTGTGGCCCTCTCCTGCCTGATCCTGCCTTTGCCTGATGCACCTTCGACGCATCAGGCGCACCGTTGAGTTGCACAGTTGTACGGCGTCGTCAGGATACCTGTGCCCTGAGGGACCTGACACAGAACACTCATGGATGACAACCAACATTTCCGCAGGTCACTCAAATGATTGACACCGTCCCGTTCAGTGACGGAATGATCCGACAGCCCAGTTCGGAACATGTGTGACAGCACCGTAGGAAACACCCCCCAAGCGGTCGGGAAGCCCAGCCGAGCAGTCAGGACCGATACTGCCAGGCCCCGTCGAATCCCGCAGATTCAGGTGCGGTCAGGGCGTCGGACAAACGGTCCAGGTACTCCGTGCGGGGGATCTCGATCGCTCCCAAGGACGCCAGGTGCGGGGTGGCCCACTGCACATCCAACACACGGCGATCGTCTCCGTCCGCCCGGAGGATCTCCACGAGCCCCGCGAGGGCCACCTTGGAGGCGTCCCGTTCACGGTGGAACATGGACTCTCCGGAGAAAAGGCCGCCGACGGCCACCCCGTAGACCCCTCCGACGAGCCTGCCCTCCCACCAGCACTCCACGGAATGGGCCCAGCCCAGGCGGAACAACTCGTAATAGGCCGCAGCGATCCTCGGCGTGATCCACCGCCCCGGCCGCCCCGGAGCCCCGCAGGCCGCCACCACCTCGCCGAAGGCCGTGTCGATCCGGATCCGGAACCGTCGCCTCGAACGCCGCAAGGACCGTGAGACCCTCAACCCGTCCAGCGGGAGGATCCCCCGAGGATCGGGGGACCACCACCCCAGCGCGCCCCGGCCATGACGCCCCAACCCCATCGGGAACAGCCCCGACCGGTACCCGGCCAGCAGTGTTCCGGGTTTCAGGTCGGCCCCCACCCCCACCAGGTCGGCCCCCGGTGGGGCCTGCGACAAGTCGAACGCGAACCTGCTGGGCACAGGCTCGGTGGGAAACCGGCTCCCGGCCGACGGATCACCCACCGGTCAGGGGCGCAGGGCTTCCAGATGCGGCTCGATGTCCGCAGCCGCGTCGTCACCGTAGGAATGGGCCATGCGCTCCAGGAAGCGGCCGCGGCGCAGCTGGTACTCCTGGGTACCCACGGTCTCCAACACGAGCGTTGCCAGCAGGCACCCCAGCTGAGCGCTCCGACGCAGCCCGAGATCCCAGGACTGACCGGCCAGGAAGCCCGCGCGGAAGGCGTCCCCGACCCCGGTCGGGTCGACCCGGACCTCCTCGGGGGCAACCTGCACGACGAGTCGGTCGCCCTCGGGACAATCCACGACGACGCCGTCCTTGCCGTGCGTTATGACCCGGATCTGGACACGCTCCAGCACCTCGGCGTCGCTCCACCCCGTCTTCTGGGTTATGAGGGCTTCCTCGTAGTCGTTGCAGAACAGGTACTGGGCGCCGTCGATCAGCTCCCGGATCATGTCGCCGTTCGACCAGGACAACTGCTGGGAGGGATCGGCCGCGAAGGGAATGCCGCGCTCACGGCACTCCTGGGTGTGACGGACCATGGCCTTGGGGTCGTTGGCCCCGACGAGGACCAGGTCGATCCGCTCCGTCTCGTGCAACGGTCCCAGCTCGATCTCGCGGGCCTCCGCCATGGCCCCGGTGTAGAACGATGCGATTTGCGCGTGGTTCTGGTCGGTGGTGCAGATGAACCGCGCCGTGCGGTGCAGGTGGGAGATCCGCACCCCCGAGCAGTCGACGCCGTGGCGCTCCAACCAGGACCGGTATTCCTCGAAGTCCTCGCCCGCCGCCCCCACCAGCAACGGCCGAAGGCCCAGGTTGCCCAGTCCGAAGGCAATGTTCCCGGCCACCCCTCCACGACGGATCTGGAGATCCTCCACGAGGAAGGACAGGGCGACTTTGTCGAGCTGCTCGACGACAAGATTGTCGGAGAAGCGGCCATCGAAGGTCATCAAGTGGTCGGTCGCGATGGAACCGCTGGTAGCAATACGCACGTTGCCAGACCCTACCGTCGTACCCCGGTCGCAGACAGGAAACGCAGCGTGCCGCGCCAGGTCGTGTGGCGCGGCGCGGCGCGTGCTGGACGGCGGCGTGGCGCGGCTCGTCGTGTCCCTGCCGTGGCGAACATCGCCGACGCCCCGACCCGTTCGCGGGGAGGGGGCACCGGCGGGACGACCCGGGCGGTCAGTGGCACTCGGCGATCAGTGGAAGCTGTCGCCGCAGGAGCAGGTGCCGGCCGCGTTGGGGTTGTCGATGGTGAACCCCTGTTTGGAGATGGTGTCGGTGAAGTCGACGGTGGCGCCGTCGAGGTACGGCGCGCTCTTGGGATCGACGACGACCTGCACCGTGCCGAAGGAACGCACGAGGTCGCCCTCCAGATCACGTTCGTCGAAGAAGAGCTGGTAGATCAGCCCCGAACAGCCGCCGGGCTGGACCGCGAGCCGCAGCCGCAGGTCGTCCCGGTCCTCCTTCGACAGGAGGTCCTTGACCTTCTCGGCCGCCGCAGGGGTGAGGATCACGCCGTGGGCGGCGGCTTCGGCCGGGTTCTGCTGAGCGGTCTCGTCCTGGACGGTCATGCGGTAACTCTCCCCTGGGTCCGAGGTGCCGGCATCTGAGGTGCCGGTATCCGAGGTGTCAGTGGTGGTGGGATTTGTCGGTTCTGCGATTTTTCCCGAACGGTCCTCGTCCGGGACGCCGGCTGCGCGAGGTCCGAACGATGGACTCCAGGGTACGGCTCCTGCGCCCGACGGCATCTCGAATCCGAACGCTCACGATCGCTCTCCTGAGGCGGTGGCGCGGGCGATCCGCCGGGCTGTCCCGGCCAGGGCCGCCCGGGGATCCGACAGGGCCCTGGCCAGGGCTCGGGCCGAGGCCGGGTCCCCGGCGTCCCGGACCACCGGGTGGACGGCCCGGACACCGGGCAGGTCTGGCACCGGCCCCGGGGCCACCTGCCCGGGGACGACGACGACCGGCACCCCGGCGGCGAGTCCCCGCGCGGCGACCGCCGAAACGACCTTCCCCCGCAGGGACTGCCAGTCGAACCGGCCCTCCCCCGTGACCACCAGGTCCCGCCCCGCGACCCGCCCGGAGAACCCCACGGCCGACATCACGGTGTCGGCCCCGCGGGCCCGGCGCGCCCCCAGCAGGGCCAGGGCGAACCCCAGCCCCCCGGCGGCCCCGGCCCCCGGCAGGTCCGCGGACAGGTCCGGGCGGAGCACCCCGACGGCCTGCGCGAAGTCGCCCAGGGCCGCCTCGAGTTCCCGGGCCCGCTGCGGGCAGGCCCCCTTCTGGGGCGAGTACCCCAGCGAGGCTCCCCGAGGGCCCAGGAGGGGACTGTCGACGTCGGTGGCCGCGACGAGCTCGACGTCTCGCCAGCGCTCGCGCAGGGGCGCCAGGAAGTGAAGGTCTGCGGGGGTGACGCCCCGCAGACCGGCCCCGCCGGAGCCGAGCCGGTGCGCGGCGCGCGGGCCGTCGGGCGCCAGGGCCTCGGTATAGGCCAGGGCCTCGGCAGCGGCCAGGGCATCGGTGTCGGCCAGGGCGTCGGCAGCGGCCAGGGCCAGGAGCATCCCCGCGCCGGCGTCGTTCGTCCCGGATCCTCCCAGTCCCACGACGATGCGCCGGGCCCCCAGGCGCCGGGCGCGCACGAGCAGCTGCCCGACCCCGCCGGTCCCGGTGCGCCCGGGGTCCCGCAGGCCCGGCGGGACCAGGTGCGCGCCGCAGGCGTGCGCGGACTCCAGGTAGGCGGTCGGGACGCCGTCCGAACCGACGTGGAGCAGGATCTGCGCCCGGACTGTTTCGCCGGTCGGGCCGCTCACCCGTTCGTGGTGCATGGTGCCTGCGAGCGCCTCGGCGAGGACCTCGACGAACCCCGGGCCGCCGTCGGACAGGGGGCAGCGTTCGACCTGGTCGCCCGGGGCTCCCGCGAGCCAGCCCGCGGCGAGGGCCTCGGCCGCCTCGGGCGCGGTCAGGGTGCCGGTGTAGCAGTCGGGGGCGACGAGGACGCGCATCGTGTCCCGTTCGGGTTGTGTGGGTTGTCAGGGTTCGAGGGGTTCCACGGGCTCCTGCGAAGGGGAGCCTGACGACCAGGGACGGTCAGAGCCGGTCAGGGACGGCCGGGGACGGCGTCCGGGGACGGGGCTGCCGGGGACAGGGCGGCCAGGAACAGGGTCTGGGCGAGGCAGGCCCGTTCGAAATCTCCCAGGTGCAGGGACTCGTCGATCCCGTGGGCGCGGGTGTCGGGGTCCTCGACCCCGGTGACGACGACGACCGCCTCGGGGAAGGCCCGCTGGAACTGCGGGATGAAGGGGATCGACCCACCGACGCCCAACCGGACCGGTTCCGTGTCCCACGCCTGCCGGAAGGTGCGGTGGACGGTCTCGTACACGGGACTGGAGACGTCGCCCTCCCAGCCCGAGCCGCTCTCCACGCTCCGGACGTCGATCTGCGCGCCCCAGGGCGCCGCCGCCAGCAGGTGGTCCCGGACGGCGCGGAAGCCCTCGTCCGGGTCCTGGCCGGGGGCCACGCGCAGGGAGAAGGTGACGCGGACCTCGGGCAGGAGGGTGTTCGAGGCCTGGTCGGCCGAGGGGACGTCGATCCCGATGATCGTGAGGGCCGGGCCGGTCCACAGCCTGGACTCCAGGGAGCCCGTGCCCGTGAGTTCGACGCCGGGCAGGATCCCGGCGTCCTGCCGGAGCTTGTCCTCGGTCATCGCGGTGGAGCCGTCGGTCGGCTCGGGGGCGGCGGTCTGCGCGGCGGTCGATCCGGCGGTCGGTCCGGCGGTCGGTCCGGCGGTCGGTCCGGCGGTCGGTCCGGCCGTCAGGCCCGGCACCGCGGGGGCCCCGGTCTCGTCCCACAGAGTGGACAGCAGTCGGACGGCCGCGGTCAGGGCGTCGAGGACCGGGCCGCCGAAGAACCCGGAGTGCACGGCGTGTTCCAGGGTCCTGACCTCGATGGTCCCCGTGACGACACCGCGCAGGCTCGTGGTGAGGCCCGGCACGCCGACCCGGGGGTTCACCGAGTCGGCCACGACGATCACGTCGCAGGCCAGCAGGTCGTGGTGGCGTTGCAGGATCGTGGGGAAGCTCGGGGAGCCGACCTCCTCCTCCCCCTCCACGAACACGGTCACCCCGAGATCGGCCGGGTCCGGCGAACCGTTCCGGCCGTTCCGAACGGTCTGTTCGGTCTGTTCGGTCTGTTCGGTCTGGGCAGTCGGACCGGTCAGGGCAGTCGGACCGGTCAGGGCTCGCAGGCAGGCCAGGTGCAGGGCGATCCCGGCCTTGTCGTCCGCCGTACCCCTGCCGTAGAGCCGACCGTTTCGTTCCTGAGGTTCGAAGGGCGGGCTGGTCCACAGGGCGGGGTCGCCCGTGGGCTGGACGTCGTGGTGGGCGTACAGCAGGACGGTGGGGGCACCGTTGCGCGCAGGTCTGCGGGCGATCACGGCCGGGGCCCCGTCCTCGGAGACGATCCGCACGTCGGGCAGGCCGGCGCCGCGGAACAGGTCCGCGACCCGTTCCGCGCCGGCGGCCAGGTGGTGACGGTCGGAGGAGGATGCGGACACCCCGGGGATCCGCACTAGGTCGCACAGGTCTTCGAGCACCCCCGGCATCACGTCCCGGACCCTGGCTCGCAGGGACCGGACCTCGTCGTCCGACAGGTCGCGGTGCCGGTCGCCGGGGTCCGCAACACGACCACCGCGAGCACGGGAGGCAGCAGTTCCAGTGGCATCAGGGGCACCGGGGGCACGGGTTCCGGGGGTGTTCATGGTGCAACGGTAGAGCCCTGCGTCCCGCCGAGGAGGTCGGGCGGAGCGGGGTGGGGAGTGCTGGGAGGCCGGGGGGTGTCGCGGCACCGTACTCTGGGAGCGTGTTCGGACGTGTGAAGGCCCAGTCCACAGCGTCAGCGACGGCTGTGAAGCCCCCCCGCGCGGGGAAGGACGCCGACAAGGCGCCCAAAAAGTCCGGAGCCGGCCGGAACCGGGAACCGGACGCGGCCGGCCGGTTGGAGAGCAAGGGCCGTCCGACGCCCAAACGCCGCGAGGCCGAGCAGCGCAACCGGCGGCCCCTCGTGGGGGGCGGCCGGGCAGCGGGCACGCGCCCGGGGGCGAGCCGCGCGGAGCGCAAGGCCGCCCGCAAGGAACGGCGTCGTCGGACTCGGCAGGAGCGGCTGCGCTCCCGGGAAGCCCTGATCACGGGCGACGAGGCCCACCTGCCCCCGCGCGATCAGGGCCCCGCGCGGCGCTTCGCGCGCCACTACGTGGACGCCCGGCGCAACCTCGGCGAGTACTTCATGCCGTTCGCGCTCATCGTCCTGTTCCTGAGCCTGATCCGGATCCCGATGCTGCAGCTGGCGGGACTGCTACTGCTGTACGGGACCGGCCTGGCCGTGGCGATCGACTGCTACCGCCTGCGCCGCCGCGTGAACCGCCTGGCCGCGGAGCGTTTCGGGGAGCGTCAGGCCAAGGGCGCCGGAACCTACGCCATGAGCCGGGCGCTGCAGTTGCGCCGCAGCCGTCTGCCCCGGCCCCAGGTGGAGCGCGGCGAGTTCCCCGAGTGAGGGACAGGGCCTGCCGTGCGTGAACGACCGTCCCGGCCCGACTCGCCGGACGGCCCCGGCGATGCGTCGGACGGGCTGTCCGGGGGTGGGCTGTTCCGGCGGACCGTCGAGGACTTCGCGTGCGGGCACTGCGGCGCGCAGGTCCGGGGGAACGGTTACACCAACCACTGCCCCGCCTGCCTGTGGTCCCGGCACGTCGACGTCAACCCGGGCGACAGGAGTTCGACCTGCGGCGGACTCATGCCCCCGATCGCAGCGTTGCACGAGGACGGCACCACGCACGTTGTTCAGCGCTGCGAGGTCTGCGGCCACCAGCGCAGGAACCGCCTGGCGCGCCGCGACGACCGCGAGGCCGTCCTGGCCCTGTTCGGTCGGCCCGTGCCCGCGGCCCCGGTCGAGCCGTCGTCACGCCCCGAGCGCGGACAGTCCCGGCGCAGGTCCCGCCGCACACGTCGGTGACCGGTGCCGGTCGTTCCCAGGGTCTGTTTCGCCAACTCCTGCCCGGTGCTGTGCCCGGCCCGGTCGGCGCTCCGGGGTGTTCTCGTCTGGGCCGATCGGAACCACTGTCGGCCCCTCCTGCGGCCTTCCAGAGCACTCAACCGGACCACGCACAGCACCGACAGAATTCCGAAACAGACCCTAGAGCGACCGGCGTACAGCGGCCGCGAGGTCTCCTCCCTTGAGGTCTCTCCCCCGCAGGCTCCGGAACCGGCGGTCCCGAAGTCTGCGGTCCCGGACCCGGCGGGAGGCCACGGGGAGTTCCAGGGTTCCGCCCACGGACAGCAAATGTGCCAGTCCGGGGCCCGGCAGGGCTTCCAGGGCGGTTGCGAACCGGGTCCCGGGGGAGGCCGAGGCGACGCGCACGGCGCGACCCAGCCCCCACGGATGCAGGGTCCCCCAGTGGACGGGGACGGCGTGGGCGGCCCCGGACAGCGCCACGGCCCGGGCCGCGCGCTCCGGGTCGAGGTGGCCGGGGCCGAGTTTCGGTCCCCACCCCCAGACGGGGACGAGGGCGAGGTCGATCCTGCCGGAGGCGGTCAGGGCCCGCAGCTCGGCCATCCCGTCGTACAGGTCGGTGTCGCCGCAGATCCACACCGTGCCGGAGGGTCCCTCCACGAGGTGGCCCACGGCCTGGGCCACGGGCCCGAAGGGCTCCCGGCGGCCGCTGTGGTACGCGGGCACCGCTGTCACCCTCACCCCGGGGGCCACGCTGCGCAGTGATCCCACGGGCAGTTCGAGGACACCGTCCACCCCGCGGGAACGCAGCCACGCGCCCGCGCCGGCCGGGGCCAGCACGGTGGGGGCCCGCAGCCGGCGCAGGGTCGGCAGGTCGCAGTGGTCGTGGTGCAGGTGGGAGACGAGGACGGCGTCGGTCCTCCGGTCCCACCGGCAGGCATCGGGAACGGGGACGCTGCGCCGCAACCACCCGGTGCGGTGCCGCAGGAGGGGGTCGGCCAGCAGGGTGGCGCCGTCCAGCTCGACCAGGACGGTCGAGTGCCCCCACCAGGTCACGCGGACGCCGGACGTCGTCCGGGCCGTCATCGATCGGTCACCGACACTCCTTGGGCCGTCGGGGCAGGTCCCGGAGGCGAGCCCCGGAGCGTTCGAGCCAGCGTACGAGTTGCTCGTGGACGGACTCCGCCCCCACCAGCATGGGGTCGGTCGGTACGGAACGATCCAGCAGGTCGTCGTCGATCACCCAGTCGGCGGGGTGCACCAGGACTGCCCGGTTCTGCCACCCGCCCAGCCCGCCGTGGGACCCCACCAGTTCCTCGAACGCGTGGACGTCACCGCTGAAGGGGTCGACGCGGGAGTGGACCAGCAGGTCCGGGCAGGTCCGCATGGCGGCGACGCGCGCGAGGTCGGCCGCGGCCCGGGGGCCGAAGGGCTCCAGGGGGTCGTGGCCCTCCACCGTGCCGTCCTGCAGGAGCCTGACCCCGGCGGCTCCCACGACGATCGGCCCGCGGGCGCTGCGCGCCAGGACGAACCCGATGGCCTCGTGGTCCAGCAGCCCGGGCACGAGCGCCGGGTGGTCGCGGTGCAGGTCCTCCAGGGTGACGTGCTCGCAGCGGGCCGGGAACCAGACCAGGCCCAGGTTCCCGGACCCGGCCACGACGAGCTCCGGCACCTGGCCCGCGGCCGGGTCCTGGCGGGCGGGCCGCTGCGGTCCCAGGACGACTCCGGCGCCCGGACCCGCTGGACGCGTGTCCCGCCAGCGCGCCGTGGACGGCGACGACCCGAGCACGTCGGACAGCAGGGTGTTCAGGGGCGTCCACGCCTCGGCTTCCTCGGTCGACACGACCGTGCGGTCGGCCCCGGTCCCGCACAGGTCGCGGACCACGTCCTCCAGGCTGCGCCCGTGGATCTGCCGGAAGGTCGCGCCCTGGCTCTGCCCGTGATCGGACAGGACGACGAAACGGTAGGGCCTCTCGACGGCGTCCGCGACCTTCTCCAGGGTCGCCAGCACGCGGTCGACCCCGGCCAGGGCGTCCATGGCCTCGGGGCGCGCAACCCCGGCGTGGTGGGCGATCTCGTCGTAGTCGACGAAGTCCACGAAGATCACCGGAGCCCCGCGCGCCATGTGCTCGGCGACGAGCGCGACGTTCAGGTCGCGCAACAGGACGTTCGAAATGGCCCGCAGCAGGACGAACGCGCCGTGACGCGACACCCGCGGCTCGATGTGCCGGGCCCGCTGCTGCCACGCCTGGTACAGCTCCTTGGCCATCTCCCCGAAGGCCATGAACAGCGCCCGAAAGAACACGAACGGCCCGGCGAAAAACCTCAGGTAGTCGGCTCCCGGCCCCAGGCCCCCGCGCGATCCGGCCCGGCTCACGACGAGCAGGCTCGTGTCGGCGTCCCCGGAAAAAGTGTTCGAAATGCTGACGCCCCCGGCGGCGAGGAGCCCCGCACCGTCGGAGATCTGGCTCTCGACGAGGGCTGCGTCCCGAGGCCGGCTCATGACCATGAGCCGACCCGTGCTCCGGTCCCACCACCGGAAAGCGCAGATACCCTCGGAGTTGCCGTGGAGCAGCCCCGCCTGGCTGGCCGGCGTGGTGGAGGGCAGCCTGGCCCACCACCCGGTCGCCCGGTGACTGCCCCCGCGCACCCACCGGGCAAGGGTGCCGAGGTTCCCGGACATCACCCCCGTTTCCAACAGCGGGTACGACAGCCCGTCGATCTGCACGACAACGAGCCCCGGCGGCACGTCCCTCCCCCGCCCCGCCTCCCGAGCCAGCTCGGTCAGCTCGGCCTGTTCGGCCTGTTGGGCCTGTTGGGCGTGTTCGTTCTGTTGGGCTTGCGCGGCCTGTTGGGCTTGCTCGGTCTGTTGGGCCTGTTCGTTCTGCGGGGCTTGCTCGGTCTGTTGGGCCTGTTCGTTCTGCGGGGCTTGCTCGGTCTGTTGGGCTTGCTCGGCCTGCGGGGCTTGCTCGGTCTGCGGGGCTTGCTCGTTCTGCGGGGCTTGCTCGGTCTGTTGGGCCTGCTCGGCCTGCGGGGCCTGTTCGTTCTGCTCGGCCTGCGGGGGGTCGCGGGTTTCGCGGGCCCGGCGTTCCTCGCGGGCTTCGCGGGCGCGGCGGCGCCGTCCCCGCCGGACCAGGTCGGCCACGAGGTAGGAGCTGTCGTTGTGGCCGGTCACCCACCGGCTGATCGCCCCGACCAGGGCGACCACGAGCAGGGTCCACACGACAGTCGTCACGGAGGCCAGGTGTGTCCCGGGAAGTTTGTCCAGGATCAGCCACAGCAGCAGCACCTGCCACAAAACGCCGATCAGCAGCGCAGAGACCGCCCCCAGCCGACTGACGGTCGAACGCAGCAGGGGCCGCGCCAGAAGGTCACCGATCCCCACGAGCCCGGCCGCCGCCAAAGGCGGCCCCGGCCCGTCCATGGAGAACCCGTCCACGATCCGGGCAGCCACGACAAGGCTGACCGCGGTGATCACAAGGCCGACGGCGCCGTCCCGCACGTCCCGGAAGGTCGGCAGGAACCGCCACACCCCGACCAGCGTACGCATAGCACCCCCACGACACTCCCCACCTTCCCCCCTCCGCCGTCCCCCCGCCACCGGACAGACGAACCCCACACCCAGCAAGACGCTGCCCCCCTCTTCTCTCCCCCCTCCCCTCTCCCACCCCCATCCCCATCACGTGAAGTGGGAAATGGCGGTTATTCGCATCCGTATAACCGTCATTTCCCACTTCACGTCGAGGTACCGACAGGAGGGGAAGGGGCAGACAGGGCCAGGCAGGTCAAGGGGAACCTGGAACGGGCCCTGCCCCTGTACGAGGCGGCGTTGTCCGGAGCTGAGCGGATGCTCAGTGAGGGGCATCTGCTGATCACGAAGATCAGGGACAACCTTCGCAGGGCTCGAGCTGTTTCCTGATCGCGGCGAAGCGCTGGTAACGCCCAGGGGGGCCGTAGTCCTGCGGATCATGCCCCTGAGCCACGGCGGCAGGTTCCTTCGATCCGGCACCAGAACTCCCCGGCCCCGGTGAACGGGGGGACCGGGCACCGTCCCACCTCACCTCAAGCCGAAGCCCACCGGCGTCGTGCACGCCATGACCGAAGACCTACGTGACGACAGCGTGCCACGTACCGGGTCTCCTGGTCGGTCGTGGTGGCCGCAGCCGAACGCTGCGAACTGATCACCGAGGACGAGGCCCGGCGGCTTCGCCCGGACCGGCCCCGCCGGGGGGAATTCCTCGAAGTCGTCGGCACCGTCCCCGAGGAGGACCTGCCCGCCGGACAGACCTCCGGGATCTGGCGGCGATCCGTCATCACAGCCTGGCGGACCGGAACCATCACCGCCGCCAGAGCAGTGGAACTGGTCCACGGCGCCATCACCGAGAACGACCTTCCGGACCGACACCTCCCCGAGGCCCAGTGACCAGCCGTCCGAAGAGCCCACGCCCCCGAACGCTCGCCTGGGACGCCTCGGCGCTCCACCACGCGATCGCTGCAGACCGCGCCGATGTACTGCTCGACCTGGCCAATCACGCAGACGAACCTGTCTGAGAGCGTCCAGTGAAGGTAACGAGGGTTTCCCAACGGAAACCCTCGTCGCAATTCGTCACCTTGCCAGGCCAGTGGCGGTCGAAACGTCCTCGGCATCACGTGAGGCGCGGCACGGTGGTCGTTCGCGTCCTCAGGTCCACCGTTCCCCACACCTCGTCGGGATACGACCGAGGGCCGCGCCGGGCGATCTGCCACGTGTCGCGCAGCCGGTGAACGCTCACGGCTGTCGCCTCTGTGAAGGCCCTGATCTCGATTCTGTAGCCGCTCACAGACCGAGGTCCGCGAACACCTCAGCGGCCGGTCGGGCGGTCTCGCGTCCAGCATCGAGGTCCGCCAGGCGCTCGGCGGCGACGCGCGCGTCCAGAGCATCCTGGGCGTCCAGGAGTGCCTCGTACTCCTCCAGGACCTCGATCGGCACGATCGCGGCGACCGTCCGGTGGGAGCGTCCCTGTGAGATCCGGGTGATGTCCCCAGCCGCCGCAGCCCGCATGACCAGGTCACCGAACCGGTCCCGGGCCTCACGCACACCCAGGGGTGTGGTGCCATCGTCAGACAGGAGAGAACCCGCTTCACTCATCCCACCATATTGGGCGAACATCGCCACCATCGCCATCCCCAAAATGGGGCATGCCGGTCGGAAGCCGAGGGGACACCGGGTCCAGGGCGATCGCGATTCGGCCACCGTGACGACGGCGTGACCGGCCGTGGGAGCAGCGAGTTCTCGATCAGGCCGGAGGTGAGGGTTATACGCACACGAATGATCATCTCCCGTTCCACATCGAGATAGTGACGTGGTTGGGATCGACCTGGTCGGGTGATTTCCAGTTTCCTGCAGGTCCCTGATAATTGATTCACGGCTATGGAGGCTGCTGCCAGAGATCTCTGGCAGCAACTGTCGTGCACTGCGGTGCCCAGTGATGAAGGGAATTCCCCGTGGTTGAGTGTCGATCGTCCCGCCGCCCGAACAGGTTCGGAACGTTCCTGGTGGTGTCTTCGGCCGTAGCGATCTTCGGTGGTATTGCGCCGGCTCGTGCCGAGACCGTCACCGACTTCGGATCATTGAGCATCCTCCCGGGGCGCACCAGCATGATCTACAACCAGAGCCCGATCGTGCTCCCGTTCACCGTCACGGCTCCCTGTGAGAGCACTGACTACGGGTACGGGTACATCAGCACGAGTTGCCACGCGGTCTACGTGGACCTGGTTCATCCGTCCACCCCTGTGAGCGTGGATTCCGCTCTCCTGTTCCCGGAGGACGACGGGACAGGATCGGGAAGCCTGTCCGTCTACGGATTCATGCTGCAGGGATTCGGGGACCACACGCTGAGGGCCACCGACTCGGAGACGGGCAGAACAACCGCTGCGGTCGTCAATATCAAGGCTCTGACCCGTACTCAAGCATCCTTCATCAGGTCAAAGAAAGCGCCGGCCCAAGCCACACTGCGCATCACAGCCAGTCTGACCTATTTCGACGGATACAGCTTCCCCAAGATGTCCCTCAAAAATCCTCTCGTTCTCCAACGAAACGTGGGGAGAACGTGGGTGAGGATGAGCACGGCATACACGACCGGCGGATCCGCGAGCTGGAGCTTCAAAGTCAGAAGCAAAGCCACATACAGAGTTTGTCACACCGCAGACAGACAATCGACAGCATCCTGCACGAGCAACCTGACGACATGACGAAGCCAAACAGCCCCGAATCCGCAGACGACGTCCCCTGAACACAGTCCCCGCGCAGGTTTCCCTCCCCTTCCACCCTCACGTGAAGTGGGAAATGGCGGTTATTCGGATGCGAATAACCGCCATTTCCCAC
>JAUPKJ010000263.1 GCA_030837505.1 Actinomycetota bacterium | reverse complement strand
ATGCGGATCCTCTTCCCCCTCGTCGTTGTCCTGCCGGTCGTTGTCTTGCCGGTCGTTGAGGTGCGCGTCGGCCCGGTGGTGGTTGCGGGCCGTGCGCCCGGGGCTGCGGTGACGGTGACCGTCGAGGCGCGCAAGGCTCCGGCTTTTGCCGCCGAGGTTACCGTCACCGTGGTGATCGGCAGGCTACTGCTCGGCGTGGTGTCTCCACCGCCGGAGGCTCCGATGACCAGACCGAGGACAGCGGTGCCCGTGGGGATGAGCCACCGTCTCGGCCCAGGCCTCGAGGACGGCGAAGACGGTGAGGACGGTAGGGGTACAGCCTGGGGCGTCTGGTCGACCCACCGGGGCTGGCCGGACGCAGCGTCGATGACGTACGGCCGACCGGACGCGGGATCGGTGAAGGTCCGCGACATCTGAGACTCCTCGGCGACCGACGGCGACAGCTCAGGGCACCTGATCAGGGGTGGGTTCCACGACCGGGCAGCATGATCGAGCGTGCCACTTCTTGGTCTTGCCCAGCGATCAGTTTCACCTCATCCGAACGGATGATCTCGACGCGGGACACCGCTGGCCGCCAGGGGCAGTGACCTCCGGTTCGCCAGGAGCACGGACTGAGGTGACGGATCCGCCCTGCGGCCTGCCGAAGTGGTTGAGCGTCAGTCGCGGTCCTCGGACGTAATCCCGAGGTAGGCCAGCAGGTCGGCGACGGGGATGACCGCGCGTCTGCCCAGACGGAGGATGCGGACGGGGAAGTCGCCGGTGCGGGCGAGGTCGTAGGCGAGAGTGCGGCCGATGCCGATGACGGAGGCCGCGGTAGTCAGGTCGGTGGTCATTCCCAACTGCCGGACGGCGGCCTCCGTCCACACCACCGCAGAGGGACTCTGGCCATCCTCGTGATGGCTCTCGGGTGACGTCACTGCCGCTCCCCCTCCTCGTTCCGCTCCATCGATGACCTCATGCGGATCACCGACGTGCGGTGCCCTCCACGGGCCCCCGCCGTCGCCAGGGGGTCTCAGGCGGGGACCCTCGTGTCAGCAGGCGGTCCGTGGCGGCCTGAAGTGGACACGACCACGAAGCGTCCCTGCTCCTGGGCGAGGCCCCTGTCACGAGTGGAGCCCCGCCGGACCGTCAGGAGAGGCGGCCAGTACCGGCCAGGAGAGTGGAGCCGGTTCCGGTGGGGGGCGTGGCCAGGCCTGGCGGGTCGAGGAGGGTGAAGGGGCCGAACAGGGCGGCGATGTCCTGGTAGGTGCGCAGGGTGAAGGGCATGACGTCCCGCGAGTACAGGGCTGCCGCGTCGAGGGTGGGTTGCCGTCGGGGGTCGTCCTCGTCGGGGAGGGCGACGTGCGAGATGAGCAGGTAGGAGCCGGGGGCGAGGCGGTTGGCGCAGGCGGTCACGACGCGGGCGGGGTCGTCGTCCGGGGTGAGCAGGTGCAGGACGGCGGCGAAGATCAAGGCGACGGGTCGGGTGAGGTCGAGGTGTCCGGTGGCCTCCAGGGTGTCGAACAGGTGGTCCGGGTATCGGGCGTCGCCGTCGATGACGACGGTGGCCGAGGCGTCGTCGGTCATGAGGGCGCGCGCGTGGGCCAGGACGACCTCGTCGTTGTCGACGTAGACGGTCCGGGCATCGGGGGCGGTGCGGTGGGCGATCTCGTGGAGGTTCGCTCCGGGCAGGGGGTAGCCGCAGCCGACGTCGATGAGCTGCCGGATCTGCTGCTGGGTGACGAGGTCGTGGATCTGGGTGGCGAGCCAGTCCCGGTTGGCGGTGACCCCGGCTCGCTGGAACGGGGCGATCTCGGCCATGGTCTCGGCGATGACGCGTTCGTGGGCGCGGTTGTCCTTGCCGGCCAGCCACCGTCCGTAGACCCCGGCCGGTGTCGCCGTCGGACGGGGGCGGGGCTCGCTATGGGGCCCGGTCACCTCGTCGAGGATGTCGCTGTCGGGGGTGTCTCCCCAGGGCCAGATCCCTGGCCAGGGTTGACTCCAGTCGCGCCGGACGGTCCGGGGGTCGTCGGGGGATGTCATGGCGGGAATCCGGGAGTGGTCATGGGTGCCTTCCCTGGCGTGGCAGTAGGGGCAGTAAGGGGCCGCTCCGTCGTGACACGGGTCGTCGTCCGGTCTGCTGACCCGTGTCGCGGCGGGTGGTATCGACCACGATAGGCATTCAGACACCCTTTCGCCACGCTCTCACCACGCTTTCAGCCGATTTCTCGCCACGGGCTCGTCTCTAGGCTCGGGAACGTGGCTGGTGATCCGGAATCGGGGCGCGGGCGCACGACGCGTACCCCGGCCGAACGCGCTCTGCGGGCGCGTGAGGAACGGGCCCGCCGGGCCGCCCAACGGCAGTTGATCACGGTGAACAAGGTCCGCCGGTTCGATCCGCGCGCTCATGACTACAACACGTGGGTCCTGGACGACCCACGTCGTGGGGTCCAGGCCAGCGGGTTGTCGCTGGACGACGTCGAGCACTACCTCGACCACGGCGAACTACCCGACACCGAACCGCAGACCTAACCCCTCGCGCCCGCACGACCCGGCCACCAGCTGCCGACCGCGACGCCCCGCGCCTCAGCGATCCCTCCACTCCGACTACCGGCCGCAGCCACGACCGTCGCCGTCCGGCTCGCCGGAAGGTGGCACGGGCGTAGTGCTGTGGCCAGCGCCAGGACGACTTGTCCGGGCGGCTCCGCCGTCGAAGTGCCCGAATGATCAAGGCCACTTCTGGGCCGATCTCTTGCTGCTGTCGGCTGAGCGGCCGCGTCGTGATGTCACTGGTTCGGCCAGTCCTCGCGAACATCTGCGGTCACTTCTCACGAACAGAGCCAGCTCCGCTGGGCAAGACGTCAGGTGCTATGCAAAGTGGCGTGCAGTGCTTCCCGGACTGCACCGAGTGCTTCGACGACCGCAGCCGCGATGACCTTCCAAGCGACTGTGTGGTTCAGAACGGGGAACCGGAGGCCGTAGGTGGCCAGCGCGCTGACGATGTCCTGCCGGGTGTCGCCGTGGTGCTGTAGCCCGTTGCGCAGGTCGACGGCGGCCTTGAGGATCGTGTGGGCGTGGTCGAGCCGCTCCGTGTCAATACCAGGGCAGTTGCGGGTCAGGACGTCGATGGCCCTCGTCACGGGGTGCCCGCCGTTGGTGCCGGGCAACCCAGTGGTCTTGAAGCCTTTCAGGGTGTCACCGAGAGCGGACATACGGTTGTCGAACTCTTCGGCGGTGGCAGCGTCGAAGGCGAGTCGGGTTGTCTTCTCCGCGCCAGGGAGAACGACCAGGCTCTGGCCGAACTTCAGCCGCCATACGACATCGAGGTAGTCGAGGGCGCTAGCCAAGTTCAGGGGGGAAGGAGCGGTCATCGGGGCCGACGGCGCCGGGGGACGCATGACCGCCACCAGCCGACCCAGATAGTCCTCAATGGAAGCGCAACTGACGAACCAGTCGAGGAACTTGCCCGGACGCCACGAGGGGTACCGGCGCGGATCGTCCTCGACAAAGGTCTCGTTGCCGGGCATGTACTGGGTCAGCCAGACCCCGGGCTCTCCTCTGACCAGGTCAGGCAGAAGCGACAGCCAGCGCTGCGAATCGCGTAGAGCGTTGATGAGGTCACTTTCAGGGACGACGATCTCAGTGACCTTGTCCGGGTCGAAGGACGTTCGGGCACGGCCGTTGGCCAGCACAGTCAGGCTTCGCAGGAACATCGTCACGATGTCAGAGAGAAAATCGATATGAGCCAGTCCGGCCACCGTCAGGTGGATCCGCTGGTCATCACCTGGCGGCAGTGCCCCGCCGTAGCTGACCAGGGTGTAGCGGGGTGGCTGGGGCCCCATCCCAGAAATGGACGGCAGGGTCGAGATCACCTGAGCGGCATCGATGCCTCGGCGAGCCATGTACTCATCAACGTACTGCCAGATCGGCCAGACACGCTTGTCGTCGAGCACCTTGGCGATGAGCGTCAGTAGCTGTGTCTGATCATCGGTCAGTGGTGCCAGGAGTCGCTCCACGGGCCCCTGTCCCTCGGCAGGTGTTGTCACGGTCGTCGATTCTGGCTCCTGCCCGAGTCCCGGTGACATCGGCTGATCGACGCAGTGCCACCACTCGGAGTGGAGTCCCGCAGGGTGGTGTACGGCAGGGCCTTTGGCCGATCGGCTGGACAACGTCGAGCACTACCTCGACCACGTCGAACTACCCGACACCGAACCGCAGACCTACCCCCCTCGCCCGCACGGCCCGGCTGCCGGCTGCCAGCTGCAACGTTCCCGCGCCCGGCCACCCCACACCCCAGCCGCCGGCCGCCAGCCGCAGCCACGACCGTCGCCGTCGCCGTCGCCTTCGCCGTCGGCGCGACGCCGTACCGGTCATGATCAAGACCGGTCACACCACCTGCTCCCCGGCCGTGGCCGCCCCGCCCTCCCGGACGGCGCGCTCCTTGGTCGTGCCCGCCCCGTCTTCCCCTCCGGCGGCGCGCGACTGGATGGCACGCAGCGTCCGCAACGCCGCCAGGTTCGCCACCACCTTCGCCCGCTCCCCCGACGGCGCCAGATCCTCCCGCCCCCGCGGAACGAACCGCACGACAGCAACCGGCGAACCCGATCCCCGAGCTGGGGCTGCTCCTTGGGGTGACGTCGATCCCTGGGGTGAGGCTGCTACCTGGTCCCGCGCCGGGCCCGCGGCATCTCCCTGGCCTCCGTGCCCGGCTCTTTCGGCAGGTACACCAGTTCGTCCATCGCCTCCTCCCTCGCCCGCAACATCGCCATCAACCCCCGCTGCGCCCGAGTCCGCGGATCGTCGTCCGGGTGCAGCGACGCCGCAAAGTTCTCCTCCGTCAACTCCTCCACCCGCTCGGCCACCTGCTCCCCCAACT
>JAUPKJ010000262.1 GCA_030837505.1 Actinomycetota bacterium | reverse complement strand
TTACGCCAGACAGCTGGGGCCGAGAAGCGCCTTGAGATCGCCGAACAGAGCCGGTGAAGGTGTGACCCTCAACCCGTCCGCCAGACGCATGACCTTCACCCTGCCGGGTTGTGTCAGTCTGACCTGGACCTCCGTGCTGCCCGGGTGGGTCACGAGAACGTCCTTGAGCCGCTCGGCCACATCCGGGGTGCACCGGTTGACCGGCAGGGACAGCACGACCGGCCCCCGGTCGGTGTCCGAGATGTCCGGCAGGGTCAGCTCTGCCGCGTAGATGGTGGGGATGTCGTCCCGCCGGTTGACCCGGCCCTTGACGACCACGACGAGGTCCTCGGCGAGCACGTGCGAGACCGTTTGGTACATCTGCGGGAAGAAGAGCACCTCGATCGCGCCCCCGAGGTCCTCGACGGTCGCGATGGCCCACGGGTTGCCGTTCTTGGTCATCTTGCGCAGCAGGGAGCTGATCATTCCTGCGATCGTGACGGTGGCGCCGTCCGGGCGGCCCTCGTCGGCCGTGAGCGCTGTGATCGAACAGTCGGCGGCCCGGGACAGCAGGTGCTCCAGGCCGAACAGGGGATGGTCGGACACGTACAGGCCGAGCATCTCCCGCTCGGAGGCCAGCAGGGTCTGCTTGTCCCACTCGTCCTCCGGGACCGTCGGCACGACCGACAGGGACGGGCCGGCGTCGTCCAGTCCGCCGAACAGCGAGTCCTGGCCTATGGCCTCCTGACGCTTGTCGGCGACCACGGCCTCGACGGCCTGCTCGTGGACCACGACCAGGCCCTTGCGGGTGTGTCCCAGGGAATCGAAGGACCCGGCCTTGATCAGGGACTCGATCGTGCGCTTGTTGCAGACGACGGCGGGCACCTTGCGCAGAAAATCCTCGAACGAAGCGTAGCGGCCCCTGGCGACCCGCGCCGCGACGATCGCGTCCACGACGTTGGCCCCCACGTTGCGGATCGCCGTCAGCCCGAACCGGATGTCCTCGCCGACGGGCGTGAAGTTCGCATCGGACTCGTTGGCGTCCGGCGGGAGCACCTTGATGCCCATGTGCCGGCACTCGTTGAGATAGAGCGCGGATTTGTCCTTGTCGTCCCGAACGCTCGTGAGAAGGGCTGCCATGTACTCGCCCCGGTAATTGGCCTTCAGGTACGCGGTCCAGTAGGAGACCAGGCCGTACCCGGCCGTGTGGGCCTTGTTGAAGGCGTAGTCCGAGAAGGGGACGAGGATGTCCCACAGGGTCTTGACGGCGACGGCCGAGTACCCGTTCTCGTTCATTCCGGCCGAGAAGTTCTCGAGCTCCGCGTCCAGTACGGAACGTTTCTTCTTGCCCATGGCCCGGCGCAGCAGGTCCGCCTTGCCCAACGTGTACCCGGCGACCTTCTGCGCGATCGCCATGACCTGCTCCTGGTACACGATGAGCCCGTAGGTCGTGCCCAGGATCTCGGCGAGCGGTTCGGCCAGCTCCGGATGGATCGGGGTGATTGGTTGCTGGCCGTTCTTGCGCAGGGCGTAGTTCGTATGGGAATTCGCCCCCATCGGCCCCGGCCGGTACAGCGCCAGGACGGCGGAGATGTCCTCGAAACAGTCCGGGCGCATCATCCTCAGCAGCGAGCGCATGGGCCCGCCGTCCAGTTGGAAGACGCCCAGGGTGTCCCCGCGGGCCAGCAGCTCGTAGGTCGCGGGGTCGTCCAGGGACTGGGAGATGACATCCAGGTCGAGGGGCTCTTTGCCGTTGAGGACGATGTTCTTCAGGGCGTCGTCGATGACCGTGAGGTTGCGCAGGCCCAGGAAGTCCATCTTGAGCAGGCCGAGCGTCTCGCAGGTCGGGTAGTCGAACTGCGTGATGATCGCGCCGTCCTGTTCGCGACGCATGATCGGAACGTGGTCGATCAGGCGTTCGCTGGACATGATCACGCCGGCGGCGTGCACGCCCCACTGCCGTTTGAGGCCCTCCAGGCCCCGGGCGGTCTCGACGATGTTGGTGATCTCCGGGTCGCTCGCGACGAGCTGCCGGAACTCCTCGGCCTCGGCGTAGCGGGGGTGCTCGGAGTCGAACATTCCCGACAGGGGGATGTCCTTGCCCATGACGGCCGCGGGCATGGCCTTGGTCAGTTTCTCCCCCATGGAGAAGGGGAAACCCAGAACCCGGGAGGCGTCCTTGAGGGCCTGTTTCGCCTTGATGGTGCCGTAGGTGACGATCTGGGCGACCCGGTCCTCGCCGTACTTGTCCGTGACGTACTTGATGACCTCACCGCGCCGACGCTCGTCGAAGTCCACGTCGACGTCCGGCATGGACACGCGTTCGGGGTTGAGGAACCGTTCGAAGATCAGCCCGTGGGGCAGGGGGTCGAGGTCCGTGATCCCCACGGCGTAGGCCGCGAGCGACCCCGCGGCCGATCCCCGGCCGGGACCGACCCGGATCCCCTGGGCCTTGGCCCAGTTGATGAAGTCGGCGACCACGAGGAAGTAGCCGGGGAACCCCATCTGGCAGATGACGCCGACCTCGTAGTCGGCCTGCTTGCGCACGTGGTCGGGTACGGCGCCGCGGTAACGCCGCAGCAGGCCGCGCTCGACCTCCTTGACGAACCAGGATTCCTCGCTCTCCCCCGGCGGCACGGGGAAGCGCGGCATCAGGTTGGCGCCCTCGGTGAAGTTCGCCTCGCACCGCTCGGCGATCAACAGGGTGTTGTCGCAGGCCTCGGGGATCTCGCGCCACTTGTGGCGCATTTCCTGCGGGCTCCACAGGTAGAAGTTGTCCGCGTCGAACTTGAACCGTTTGGGGTCGGCCAGGGTGGCCCCGGACTGCACGCACAGCAGCACCGCGTGGGCCTTGGCGTCCTCCGGCCGGGTGTAGTGCAGGTCGTTGCTCGCGATCACGGGGATGTTCATGTCCCGGGCCAGGCGCAACAGGTCCTTCTGGACCCGTTTCTCGATCTCCAGGCCGTGGTCCATGAGCTCGCAGTAGTAGTTCTCCTTGCCGAAGAGATCCTGGAACTCGGCGGCGACTCTGCAGGCCTCCTCGTACTGACCGAAACGCAAACGGGTCTGGATCTCGCTCGACGGGCACCCCGTGGTCGCGATCAGTCCCTCGCGGTAGGTGGACAGCAGTTCCCGGTCGGCCCTCGGCTTGTACAGGTGTCCCTCGAGGCTGGCCAGGGACCCGATCCTGAACAAGTTGTGCATACCGGTGGTGTTGCGGGCCAGGAGGGTCACGTGCGTGTAGGAGCCGCCGCCCGAGACGTCGTCGCGCGAGCCGTCGCCCCACCGGACCCGGGTGCGGTCGTGCCGGCTCGTGCCGGGAGTCAGGTACGCCTCCAGGCCGATGACCGGCTTGACCCCGTGTGTCTTGGCCTTCTTCCAGAATTCGTAGACCCCGAACAGGTACCCGTGGTCGGTGATCCCCACCGCGGGCATTCCCATACGAGCCGCCTCGGCGAACAAGTCGTCGATCTTGGCCGCGCCGTCGAGCATCGAGTACTCGGTGTGGCAGTGCAGGTGGACGAAACTCTTGTCGGCCGACGGCTGGCCGGACGGCATACGGGCCTCCTGGGGACACGGACGAAGGAAGGACGGTGCCCCGTCGGGGTCACCCTGCCACGGCGGAACAGGGGTTTGACACAGCCCGAGAAATCTCCGCGCCGGTCAGTTTAGAGGGTCCGTTCGGAGGGGGCTCGGGCACCGCGGTGGGCGGTCGGGGGGTGCGGTGGGCGGTCAGCCCGCTGCGATGCGGTCCAGGGCCGCGCCGAGGTCCTCGGGGTAGGGACTGGAGAACTCGACCGCTTCGTCGGTGCCCGGGTGGGTGAAGGCCAGCCGGACCGCGTGCAGCCACTGCCGTTCCAGACCCAGCCGAGCGGCGAGGGTCGGGTCCGCGCCGTAGGTGAGATCCCCGACGCAGGGGTGCCGCAGGGCCGAGAAATGCACCCGGATCTGGTGGGTGCGGCCGGTCTCGAGGTGCACCTCCGTCAGACAGGCTGCGCGGAACGCCTCCAGGACCTCGTAATGCGTGATGCTGGGTTTGCCCCCCGCGACGACGGCCCAGCGGTAATCGGCCGTGGGGTGACGGCCGATGGGAGCGTCGATGGTGCCCGAGAGCGGGTCCGGGTGGCCCTGGACAAGGGCGTGGTACACCTTCTCGACCGTCCGTTCGCGGAAAGCCTGTTTCAAACACGAGTAGGCGTACTCGCTCTTGGCCACGACCATGAGCCCGCTCGTCCCGACGTCCAGGCGGTGGACAATGCCCTGGCGTTCGGCAGCCCCCGACGTCGCGATCCGGTACCCGGCCCCGGCGAGGCCGCCGATCACCGTGGGGCCGGACCACCCGGGGCTGGGGTGAGCCGCGACGCCCACCGGTTTGTCGACGACGACCAGGTCGTCGTCGTCGTGGATCACCCGCAGGCCCGGCACGGGCTCCGCGACGACCGACACGGCCGCCGGGGGCTCGGGCAGGTGCACCTCCAGCCAGGACCCGGCCGACAGGCGGTCCGACTTGATCGCCGGGCGCCCGTCGAGCATGATCATCCCCTCGCCCGCCAGCTGACCCACTGCGGTGCGCGACAGGCCCAGCAGGCGCGACAGCCCCGCGTCGAGGCGCTGCCCCGCCAGTCCCTCCGGGACGGGCAGGGTCCTGATCTCAGACATCCGAGCCCTGTCCCTCCGGGCGCCGTCCCGGCGCCTGTTGTCCCGACGTGTGTTGTCCCGGCGCCTGTTGTCCCGGCGTGCCCTGTTCCTGTTCGCAGGGTTGCTGTTCGCAGGACGGCGTCAAGGCCTCGGCTCCATTTTTCGAAGGGGTGTACCGGGTACCGTCCACCTCGATCCCGCGCAGGGTCGTGAGGGACAGCACACAGGCCGCCGCCACGATGCACGAGTCGGCGACGTTGAAGACCGGCCAGTGCGGCAACTCGAGGAAGTCCACGACGTGCCCTGTTCCGAACCCGGGGGCCCGGAACAGGCGGTCCAGCAGGTTCCCCAGGGCGCCCCCCAGGAGCAGTCCCAGGGACACCGCCCACCACAGGCTGCCCAGACGACGTGACACACGCACGATGACGACGGCCACGACGCTCGCGATCACGGTGAAGATCCAGGTCGTGCCCGAGGCGAACGAGAACGCCGCACCGGAGTTGCGCACGAGGTGCAGCTGCAGGATCCCGTCGATCGCCTCGACGGGCCGGCGACCGGTGAGCTCCGCGACAGCCCACGCCTTGGTGACCTGGTCCAGCAGGACCGTCCCCAGGGCCAGCAGCCAGAGGACCAGCACCAGCCGCCCTCGCCTCGCGGGATCGACGACGGACGGGCGGCCCGGGCCGCTCGGAGGATGGTCGCCGACCGGGGACTGTGCACCGACGTCGGATTCGGGGTCCTGTTCCACCATGATGGGACCAGGGTGCCATGAGACGGGCCCGAGGAAGGTCGGCGGGGCCGGACGATCAGGGGCCGGTCAGCTCCGCCAGGCGCGCCCGGACCCGCTCCAGCTGGCCGGGGGCCTGTACGAGCGCCACTTTGTGGCGGCTCGTGGCCCCGCTGACCAAGGTCACCTGACGAGGTCGCAGTCCGAGCACCTCGGCCAGCGCCCTGAGGGCGGCCTGCGTGGCCTTGCCGTCCACGGCCCTCGCCGTGACGGCGACCACCAAGTCCTCGCCGTACAGACCGCCGACCCTGGTCCGGCTCGCCCCCGGGCGGACCCTCAGCCCCACCCGCAGGCTCTCGGGCTCCTCACGGTCTGCCATCACATCGCCTCCCCGGCGGGAACTGCCTTCCCCGGCGGGAACCGCCCGTTCGCTCCGGGAGCCGATCCGCGGGGGACGGCCCTGGTCCACGCACGGGGACGACCCGGACGAGCGCGCTCTCCCGCGCGAACGCTCGTCCGGGTCGTGCCGGATCTGGACCTGGGCCGGCGGCGGACCCGGTGTACCCGTGGAGGGAGTCGTGGGTCAGTTGCGGTCCCCGAAGGGGTACTGCTGACCGCCGGAGTCCTGCTGTTCCGCGGCGTAGGCACCGCGAGTGGGCAGGGCGCCGCCCGTGGCGTAGGCTGCCTGGCCCCCGCCCGACCGGGCGGCCGCCGGAGCGGGTCCGCGGTTGGGCATGACGGCGGCCTTGGCGTCGAGCTCGCGCAGCTGGCCCTCCATGTAGGACTTGAGCCTGCTGCGGTACTCCCGTTCGAAGGTACGCAGCTCGTCGATCTTGCGTTCGAGCAGCGAACGCTCCTGTTCGAGGGAACCCAGGGTCTGGCGCTGCTTCTCCTCGGCCTCACGCATGAGACGAGTCGAGTGCTCCCTGGCCTCCCCGACGATCCTGTCGCGGGCCTGCTCGCCGTTGCGCACGTACTCGTCGTGCAGCTTCTGGGCCAGCGCGAGCATGCCTGCTGCGGCCTCCGGCCCCTGGCCGCCCGCGGCAAGGCTCTGCCCCATGGCCTGTCCCATGGCCTCCAGCTGGGCCTGCGCCCGCATGGGCTCCGGGACCGGGGGCGCCACGACGGGCTCGGGGTCGGGCTGCACGGTCTCGCGGGCCACGGTGGCGCGGGAGAGCTCGCCGACACGGCGCTCGCACGAGTTGAGCTTCTGGTGGAGCTCCTCGTTCTCCTCGGTGAGGCGCCGCAGCTCGTTGACGACCTCATCGAGGAAGTCGTCGACCTCGTCCTGGTCGTACCCTTCGCGGAACTTGGTTGCTTGGAACCGCTTATTGACGACGTCCTCGGGCGTCAAAGCCATCTGGTCACCTCGCGGGAGAAGACATTGGTCCGGCCTGGTGTCGCCGTGTCACCGTATCGGATGCGGGCCGACAGATCGAACGCCGCGACAAAAGTAACGGCGCGACCCCCCGTACCCACCCGATCACATCACGCAATCGGTCATGGCTGCAACACGCTCATCAGGATCACCACGATCAGGAAGAGAACAGTGAAGGCCAGGTCGAGCCGGACCGACCCGAGGGTCAGCGGTGGAACAACCCGGCGCAGGGCCCTCAGCGGAGGCTCCGTGATGGAGTAGACCCCCTCGGCAAGGACCAGGACGACCCCGCGGGGACGCCAGTCGCGCGAGAAGATCTGTATCCAGTCCAGCACCAGCCTGATGATCAGGGCGATGAAGAACAGGAATACGACCAGGTACAAAAGTCCGAAAATAGTGCTCAAGGGTCCCTCGATCGTGGTCTCGACATACCGATGGTTCGCAGGCTTCAGACTCTAAAGGTCTTCGGCCCGGTTTGCTCGGGGACGATCGCGGTACACGGACGCGATCGACCGGAACGGTGTCGGTCATCCCCTCTGCCCGTCGTTGCGCCCCCGCCGAACGTTCTCAGTTCTGGTTGATGAACCCCGGGTCGGGGGTCCTGACCTTGTCGGCCGAGGCGA
>JAUPKJ010000261.1 GCA_030837505.1 Actinomycetota bacterium | reverse complement strand
GCGGCGTGCACGACCCTGGCCTGTATGACGACCCTCACCGTCGTCCTGCCTGTCCTGCCGTTCCTGGCAGTGCTGTCCGGCTCCCCGGCCCTGGACGGCGGCCCCGATGCCGACCTCCCCGTCTGAGGCGGACACGGGGGCACCGCTCCGGAGCGATTCAGAGACGTTCTCCTGCATCGGGTCCCTTCTGCCTTATGTGCCGGACGTGGATCCGTGTGCGGACTCGCCGAAGATGTCGTCGAGCCAGTCGAATTCAAGTTGGTTCTTGAGGAACAGATTGTTCCCCGTGCAATGCGCCTCCCCTCCCTCCGAGGTCGTGGTCAGGTTGAACCTGTTCCTGGGATTTTTCAGCATGGCGAAATGACGCCGTTCCTCCTCGAGTCTCCCGGGTCCGAACTCTCCCTCGCCCACCATGTTGAGAACCGGACAGGTGATCTGGTCCTCCAGGCCCAGAACGGAGTACTCGCCGAAGAAGTCCATCCATTCCGCGATGGTGGAGTCGGTATACCCGCACCTCGCGCGGAAATCCCCTTCCAGGAGGAACTTCGCCGTCGTGTTGCCCGGATCGATCTGCGATTCCATGTCGCGCGGGTACGGTATGGTCGGATCGAAGCCCAGCACGGCCAACATGTCGGACTGCATGTCCCAGATGATGGGGCTCGGGATGATGGCGGCGAGTCGCTTCTCGAAGCAGGCCGCCCTGGTCACGTAGTACCCGCCCATGCTGTGGCCGATCAGGGCAAGACGCTCGGGGTCCACCTCGGAGCGGGACAGCGCATAGTCGACCACGTACCGGACCGGCACCTCGGCGTCCAGCCGCCAGCGGAGATCAGGGTTCTCCCAGATCGCAGCCTTCTGGCCGGGCACCTCAAAGATCAGCGAGTTGTAGCCTCTCCGGACCGCCCCTGCGCCGGAGTGGAAGTAGATCTCCTCAAGATAGTTCTCGCCGCCGCCCATGGCCATCAGGGTCGGCCGCCTCTCGCCCGGGGCACCCCCGCGGAGGAAATACCCCTTCATCGTCCGGCCGTCCTCGTACGGGATGTTCACTGGTTCGATGACGGGATCGAAGAGCTTTCCGGCCTCTTTGAACAAGAGACGTGAACGAGCGCACGACTCCTTGGTGAGGGGATCCTTGTCCCCCGTGTACATCCCCACGCAACCCCAGTAGACGACCGCACGCATGAATGCCTCACGGGCGCTCACCTCGTGCCCCTTCTCGAGACAGTCCCAGGCCCTGGCCTCAATTCGTTCGGCCGTGGTGAGCCAGGCACGGGTGTAGCTCTTGACATCTGCGTCCACGATACGGCTGGCCGTCTCGAAGCACTCTCCTGCGGAGGCCCCACCGTATGCTTCCGTGCTCACGATACGCGTGAAGTGAAAGTCCATGTGGGATGTGAACTTGTTTGCCATACCTGCGGTGTGACGAAAGATCTGTGTGTTCTCCGCCATCGCCTGGCCGGCAAGCTCGGCCTGCGGCTGTCCCCCGTCGTGGGCGGTCATGAGGTTTCCCCTTCTTCATGGTCGGTCTTGGGACTCCCCGGGCAGTCTCCGGGAGTGATCATTCGGCCAGGTCCGGGAGATCGGTGAGTGTCGGCCCGGGCATCTCGACAGTCGTCGTCCCCCAACCTTCATTAGGTACACTTGTGTACCTCCTGGAGGGTAACCCGATTCGGTAAGGTGCACAAGTGAGCCCTAATGGAGACACCGGGTCCGTGACACGCCGCCGCGGGCGCCAGTTGGACGACGCCTTGCTGGAGGCGGCCTGGGAAGAGCTCATCAGCGGCAGCTATGCGGCCTTCACCGTCGAGGCCGTAGCCCATCGCGCCCGGACCAGCCGGCACGTGCTCTACCGCCGCTGGCCGACCCGCGGCGCGCTGGCGCTGGCCGCGATCCACCAGCACGATCTCCGGAACGCCCGCGCCACACCGGACACGGGCTCACTGCGAGATGACGTCATCGAGTTGCTGCAGCACGCCAATGACAATCGGCAGAGGATGGCGGCCATCATCAGCATGCACGTGGGCACCTACTACCACGAGACCGGGACGACCCCTTCCGACCTGCGGGAAGCCCTCCTCAGTCACCAGGCCGCCCACATGGACACGATCATCCGGCGGGCGACCGAACGCGGCGAGATCGACCCGGCTCGGGTGTCACCGCGCATCGTCAGTCTCCCGCACGACCTGTTCCGCCATGAAGTGATCATGACACTTCGACCGGTCCCGTCATCCACCATCATCGAAATCGTCAACGAGGTGTTCCTTCCCCTCATCACCGGCCGTCTGCCGGTAGCCAAGCCCCCGGCCTGAGAGCGACCGACAAGAGGTGACTTCGATCAGGGAGCGGTGTCCGGCAAGGTGGCAGGAGGTCGGTGCCCTGGTTCGAGGATCGGCCGACGACAACACGATCGGGCGCCTCCCGGACGCAGCGTGCCGAAGCCACCTCTGGCCGGTCGCTCCAAGGCGCAGGGCCCGGGGCCCGGCGGAACGGTCCGCCGGGCCCCGGGCCCTTGTCGTGGTCGGTGCAGGGGTCAGTTTTGTTTCTGGAGCTGTTCGATGGTCTGTTCGACGATCGAGTCGGGTTCGATCGGGGGCAGGATCTTGCCCTCGCCCGCAGCGCTGTCCTCGCCCGCAGCGCTGGAGGAGATCGGCAGACCGTCCTGGTTGAGGTCCCGGCTGAAGGGTTGGATGTCCCCGACGCAGGTGAGGTTCTCGGCGGGGAGGGTTCCGTCGAGGAGGTAGTTGTTGACGGCGTCGGTGACGCAGTCGGAGGTGCCGTAGGCGGTGTGGCCCCAGCTGTCGCTGGACAGCAGGTGGGCGCCGGGCATCGCGGCCGCAGCGGACTGCGCGCCGGTGTAGGCGGTGGCGGGGTCCCAGTAATTGCCGACGAGCAGGACCGGGGAGACGGTGCGGCGGTCGAAGGGTCCGCGGTAGGCGTCCTCGTCCTGGGCGGTCCAGGTGTCGGAAGCGCACTGGACACTGTTCCAGCCCCAGGCGCGGCCGAAGTAGGGTGACTGCTCGTCCAGGGTCGCGCTGGCCTCGGGCCACGTGGACATGTCGGCGGGGTGCAGCCCGTCTGAGCAGATCACGCCGGAGAATGCCTCCAGATCGTTGTCATAGGGGAATCCCCGGGGCGGGAACCCGCGCGGGGACGTGGCGTCCGTCGGATCGGCGAAACGGTCCTGCAGACTCTTCAGCAGTTTCTTGCGTTCGGCGAGGAAGGCCCGTCCGGCCGCAGCTCGTTCGACCGAGGAGGTCTCCGGGTCGATGAGTTTCCGCACCAGGACGATGTTGCTTGCCACATGCCAGGCGGGATCCGACGTGTACAGGTCGCCGAGGAGGCTGGAAATGAAGCTCGAGTAACTGAGCGTGAAACTGATGTCGTCGGTGGGGTGAACGACCACGGGGGACTCCCGCAGGCGCTGGACGATGGCCTCGAGGACGGCGGCGGGATCCTCGTCCGCCAGAGGACAGCGCTTCGTGGTCGTGGCCTCGCAGCGGGTCAGGATTTCCTTGAGGGCCTTGTAGGAGCCCGCGGAACTCCCGAGCCGTTCGTCGAGGATCTTGGAAGAGGTTGCCTCGGTGCCGGCCCATTGGGCCGGGTCGATGACGCCGTCGACCGTGATGGCGCGGACACGGTCGGGGAACATGTTGGCGTAGGTGAGACCGAGCTCGGAACCGTAGGAGAATCCCAGGTAGGAGAGTTTGTCGTCGCCCAGCGCCTTGCGCAGCATGTCCATGTCCCTGGCAGCCTGGGCCGTGGACATCGACGTCGACAGCGGCTTGCCCGTGGTGGAACAGGCCTTCCCCAGGGCCTGGGCGGACTTCATCATGTCCTGTTCTTCCCGTTCCGTCCAGGGAAACTGGACGTTGAACCCGCCCAGGGCCAGGTCCTGTTCGCGGAGGTCCGCGAAGCACTTGACCTGGTCGCTGTAGCCGACGCCCCGGGGATCGAACCCGACGACGTCGAAGCGCTCGAGCAGATTCGGGGGGAGGAACAAGACCGAGTCCATCGCGAGGTCGACCCCGGACCCGCCGGGTCCGCCGGGGTTGACGAACAGGGTTCCTATCTTGTGCTGCTGGTCCGTGGCCTTGACCCGGGCCACCGCGATCTCGGTGGTGGGACCCTTCGGGGAGTCGTAGTCGAGCGGCAGTTTGACGGTCGAGCACTCGGCTTCGTCCGTGCAGTCCCACCAGTTGAATTGGGGCAGCGGGGCCGCGGCGGTGCGCTGGGCCTCCAGGGGGCTGGTGACATCGTGGGTCGTGGCGGTGCGGTGCGTGCCCGCCCCGACCGTGGCGGCCGGTGCGGTGGCAGGGGCCGCCAGGGTCGGGACCGGCAGAGCCAGTCCCGCCGCGAGAGCCGCGACGACTGCGACACGTGGGCTCGTCCCCATGGGCATGTTCCTCCTCGGAGTCGACGAACAGAGGGAGGCGGAAGTGATGTATCGGAATCACCCGCAAAACCACTGTGAGGACACGAAAAGGATCGGTCAAGGACGAATATGTCTTTAAGACGATGGAACGGGAGGGACCGGAAATATCATCCCGAAGGATGAGGCCGCCCTCTGAAGACTCCTTCGACAGGACGACCTGTCGTATCCCCGTCCATCAGGGAGCGGACACGGCCGACCGGGGAAGTCTCCGGGTCGTTCTCCGAGATGACCAGGGAAGTCTTCCGCAGACGCCGGGCGACGGATTCGAGGACGGCGGCGGGTTCTTTGCCTCCGGAGGGCGTCCTCGGGCCGTGGTTACGAGGGGCGTCCCTGTCACGGCTGCGGTGGTGGCGGAGGCGGTGACCGGGGCCGACCGGTGCTGCGGTCGGTACGGTCGGCCCCGCCGCGAGCGCCGCGACGGCTGCGGCACGTGAACCCGTCCCCACCATGGGTGCGTTCCTCCTCGGAATCAGCGCAGGGAAAAGTGGAGAAACGGCATGAAGCAGTCACCCTGGAAATCAGTGTGAGGTTTTGATGAAGGGTCGATGAAGGGATGTGTGGGGAGCGGAAGAGTGAAGGAGGGGTTGAAACGGGAAAATCATCCTGAAGAAGGATGTGACTTCCGGGGAACGCCTCCGGAAGGACGAGTACCTCTGCACCACAGCTGCGGAAGCGGGCGCCGAGTCGTCAGACGGGCTGGACGGTGATGGTGCAGAGGCGCTTGGTGGCCCGGGTCAGGGCTACGTACAAGTCTCTTTCCCCACCGGGGCGGGCCGTGACGATTTCCTCTGGGTTCATGACGACGACCCCGTCGAATTCCAGGCCGCGTGCTTCGGACGCCGGCACGATGAGTGCAGGGTGAACGATGCCCTGGGCCGTCAGTTCATTCACCCTGGTGTCCGCGCAGATCACTCCCAGAAGCTCGCCCGGGTGCGCGGTGCTCTGGGCTCGGAGTTCCTGAACGACGGCGGTGACCAACCCGTCGGAAGGTGTGGTCACGGTGCGGGGGCTCTCACCGCTGCGCAGTGACCGTGTGGGCTTCTGGTCCGGGGCGATCCGCGCGAGCAGGTCCCGGACGCTCTGGAGGATCTCCTGCGTGGTGCGGTAACTGACGGTCAGGTTGTGCAGTTTGAACCGCGGTCCGACGTGAGGGCTCAGTGCTTCCTTCCAGTCGCGTGCTGTCGCGACCGGGCCTGCCTGGGCGAAGTCACCCACCAGCGTCATAGCCCTCGCCGGGCAGCGGCGGACGATCATCCGCCACTGCATGGCGGTCAGTTCCTGCGCCTCGTCGACGACGACGTGCCCGTACGTCCGTTCGGGAGGGCCGTCGAGCAGGCTCGCCGCCTCGTCCAGCAAGGCCACATCGGCATCGGTCCACGGGTCGTCCGGACCGCGCAGCAGAAGGGACCTCTCCTGTTCGGTCAGGCGGGGCAGGCGTTCGGCGAGAGCTTCGGCGTTCGTCAGGAGCGCCTTCACGAGGTCACCGG
>JAUPKJ010000260.1 GCA_030837505.1 Actinomycetota bacterium | reverse complement strand
CCAGCTTGTGAATGTTTTCACAAGCCTCTAGTGTCCGAGGCATGGCACTTTCGCGACAGAGCGCTCCCCCGCGGATCCTCGTCCTGGGCGGCGGCTACGTCGGCCTCTACACCGCGCTGCGGCTGCAGTCCCGTCTGAGGAAGGGCGAGGCCCAGGTCACGGTGGTCGACCCGCAGTCGTACATGACCTACCAACCGTTCCTGCCGGAGGCCAGCGCCGGTTCCCTGTCGCCGCGCCACGTCGTCGTGCCCCTGCGCAGGGTCCTGCGCCGCTGCACGGTGATCAACGCCCGGGTCGTGGCCCTGGACCACGGGCGCCACAGCGTCCGCCTGGCCCCCCTGTCCGGCCCGGAGTACGACTACCCCTACGACATCGTCGTGGTGGCGCTCGGCTCGGTGGCCAGGACCCTGCCGATCCCGGGGCTGGCAGAGTTCGGGGTCGGGTTCAAGACCATCGAGGAGGCCATCCACCTGCGCAACCAGGTCCTGTCCCGCCTGGACGTCGCAGAGTCCACGCCCGACGCCGAGCGCAGGCGCCGGGCGCTGACCTTCGTGTTCGTCGGCGGCGGTTACGCGGGCGTCGAGGCGATCGCCGAGCTGGGGGACATGGCGGTCGACGCGCTGCGCCACCACCGTTCCGTCCGGCCCGAGGACCTGCGTTTCCTGCTCGTGGAGGCCTCCGATCGGATCCTGCCGGAGGTCGATCCCGACATGGGCCGGTACACGGTCGACCAGCTGCGCCGTCAGGGGATCGATGTGCGGCTGAGGACCCGGCTGACATCCTGCACCGACGGGCACGTCGTCCTCGACGACGGCACGCGCCTGGACACCGACACGCTCGTGTGGACGGCCGGCGTCAAGGCCAATCCTGTGCTGGGCGATCTGGGGCTGCCCCTGGACGATCGGGGACGGCTGCGCTGCACCGAGCACCTGCGGGTCGAGGGCGTCCCGGGGGCGTGGGGGGCCGGGGACGCCGCGGCAGTGCCGGACCTGGGGGCACCGGCCGGACAGGTCCGGTTCTGCGCGCCCAGTGCGCAGCACGCAGTCCGGCAGGCCGGGCGCCTGGCCGACAACGTCCTGGCCGAGCTGAGGGGGCGTGGGACGGTGCCCTACCGGCACGTGAACGCCGGGTCCGTGGCCAGTCTCGGCCTGCACCGGGGGGTCGCCCAGATCTACGGGATCAAGCTGCGGGGCCTGCCCGCCTGGCTCATGCACCGCACCTACCACTTGTCCAGGGTGCCGACCCTCAATCGCAAGGTGCGGGTGATGGCCGACTGGACCCTCGCGCTCTTCTTCCGCAGGGAGACGGTGTCGCTGGGTTCGTTGGCCCACCCGTTCGGGCAGTTCGCGGCGGCGGCCGCGACCCGGCAGCCCGGTGAACGCGTCAGGCCGACGCCGGGGGCCCCGGCTCGGCCAACTCGTCCCGGAAACCACAGCTGACCTTGTAACGGTCCGTCACCGCCGTGACGGCGTTGAGGCCCGGCACGGAGACCTCGCCGATGATCACCAGGTCCAGGCGGCTGCGCATCTGCGGGGGCATCGAGGTCACG
This sequence comes from Actinomycetota bacterium, assembly GCA_030837505.1. Lineage (GTDB taxonomy): Bacteria > Actinomycetota > Actinomycetes > Actinomycetales > Kineosporiaceae > JAUPKJ01. The sequence continues at coordinate 12,369 of JAUPKJ010000260.1, read as the reverse complement.
AGCCCCGGCAGGCGGGACCAGACCCCCGAGGGCACGCGGCGGCCCGTCGTCCCCACCACGAGGGTCAGACGTTCTGCCGTCGGCAGGGCGTCCAGGACCGGCCGCCTCACGGGGGAGGGCTCCACCTCCCGCGGGCGTATCCACAGCCCGGAGGGGACGACCTCGCAGACCCAGCCCTCGGGCAGCGGCGCGACGGGGCGGCCCTCGGGGTCCGGCGCGCAGGGCGGCAGGTCCGCCCCCGGTCGGTACTGCCAGGCGGCGATGTCGCATCGGCCGGTGGGGGACACCAGCAGCAGCCCGGCGGTCGGGCACCAGGCGGGGGCCCCGGCGTGCGCGCAGATCGTCACCCGCACGGTGCCGGCCTCGTCGGCGAGGGGAACGCCGCTCCAGGCGGCGACACGCTGTCCCAGGGCGCGGGCGACGGCCCAGGGCCACGAACGCGCGTCCCGTGCCGGTCCGGTGCCCTGGGCCCCCAGGGCCACGCGGGCGCGCAGTTCCGGGGGCAGGTTCTCCAGCCATCCGGCGACCTGCAGGGCGTCGGGCGCGAGTTCGTCGCCGCAGCCCAGCAGGACGGTGCACCAGTGGTCGTTGACCGGGACGGAGAAGGAGAGATCGCCGTGGGGGCGTTCGGCGGAGGCTCCGAGACGGCGCAGCATCCACCCGGCGGGGATGGGGATCCCCAGGACCTCGCCGTGGGCGATCCGCCCGGCCGTTGCCATCGTCTGCCGGGCGTGCTCGATCCACCGGGGTGCGGGGTAGTGGGCTCCCAGGGCCACGGGCGAGCTGCCGGGGCGGAATCTCAGCCACCGGCCGGCCCCCCACTGGGGGCCGTCGGGGTGGGTGACGTAGAGGGTGCCGCCGGGGTGCAGGAGGACCGGTCCGTCCGGGACGATGACCTCCCGTCCGATCCGCGTCGCCAGCTGGGAAGCCGGGCAGGACCCGCCGTCCTCCTGGACGGAGGCGCTGCCGAGGACCAGGCGGAGCCTCTCGCCGTCCCGCAGGTGCTCGACCACGGGGTCGAGGCGTTCGAGCGAGCGGCCGAGGTCCACGCCGTCGGGGACGAGGACCGTCCGGGTCGAGGGGTCCGCGGGCAGGAGCCGGGCGAACCTCTCGAGGAAACCGGCGTCGGCCCCCTTTCCCGTCGTGGCCCCCAGGGCGACCCCGGCAGCTGCCGCCGTCGAGCCCGCCGTCGCGGTGCCGACGGCGGCGGTGCCCGCACCGTTCCCGGGGCCGGGGGCGCCGTGCGGGTCCTCGACCACGAGGGCAGCCCCCACCGGCCGGATGACGAGGTGTGTCGGCTTCGGCCTGCCGAGGGTCCTGCGGTAGCGGAACGCCGGTCGCCCGGTTCCCCGTGCCGTCGGCCGCTGCCCGGATCCCTCGCGCCCCGATTCGCCCATACAGGTGATTCTCCCGTTCGAAGGACCGATCGGGAACAGGGGGATCGATCACGTTTCCGAAGGGCATCGTCCCGACGTGAGCTGTTCACCGGGAGAACCGGCCTCCGACACCTCCAGGGTCTACCGTTCGGACAATGTCGCCCTGCTTGACACGGATTGCCCGTAAAGGACTGTCCCTGCCCGGACGCCCTCACGAGGTCTGCGTGAGGGCCGACGTCGGGGACATCACCGTCAGGACGGTCCCGACGGACCGTCCCGTACGTCTCACCACGACCTCCCACGGTCTGTGGGGATCAGCACGGCTGAACCACTCCCTGACGGGGGGCAGGCTCCTGGTCACGGTCGACCGGCCAGGACCGGCCTGGGCGCCCGGCCGCGCGGATCTCGACCTGGAGCTGCCCTCGGGCACGGCCCTCGATCTGTCGACGCACCGAGGATCGATCATCCTGGTGACCCCGGACGGGACCGTCCGCGCCACCACGGGGGCCGGGGACATCCGCTTGAGGGGGGCCCGCTGTCGGATGGCCGATCTGTCCAGCGACGACGGGGACATCGGGGCCGGCTTCGCCCTGCCCCCCAGAGATCTGCAGGTCAGCACGGCACACGGCGACGTGGAGGTCACGCTGCCCGACGACGGCACGCCTTACCGGGTCCGGGCGGTGGCCGGCCGAGGGCGTGCCCGGATCGACGTACCCCGTTTCGAAGGTGCCGGGCGGCTCGTCCAGGCGCGTTCGCGGTCCGGGAACGTCCAGGTGCTCTGCAAGGGGTCGAGGGCGGCCCGCTGAGGACGGCCGACGTCGCAACGGCGAGCGCTCCGACAGCGTTCGCCAGGGTCCGGCCGGCGCTCCGGTCAGGCCCGGTTCAGGCCCCGGTGCCCTCGCTGCGGCCCGGCGTGTACTCCCAGTGCCAGGGCTCGTGGGGGCCGCTGCCGCCGGACCGGGCCCAAGCGGGGTTCTCCCAGCCGTAGGCGCCGGCGTTGCGGCGCAGCCAACGGTAGGTGTCGCTCGTTGCCGAGGCGACGCCGTCGCCCAGGTCGACGGCCAGTCCCCACCCGTGTTCGCTCGTGCCGGGCCTCGCGGCGAAGTCGCCGCGGCTGGCCTTGACCGATCGCTGTTCCGCGAGGGTCCGGTAGGAGTCGACCAGCTCCAGGTCGCGTCCGAAACGCCGGTTGTAGGCAATGTTCAGCCGGGCCAGGGCGATCGCGGAGTCGGCTCGCAACCGGTTCTCGCCGTCCCAGAGGGTGCACAGGTTCGCGGAGGGCAACCGGCCGTTGGAGACCTTCCGCACAGGGATGGTTCCCTCGCAGCCCGGCAGGACGGAGCGCGACGTCCCGCGGGAGACCAGCAGCGTTTCGGCGGAGTCCCGTGCTCCGAGGGCCCGCACGGGCACCGCGGACGATCCGGTGGGCCCCGTGGTGTCCGAGGAGGTCTCCGCGAGCGCGCCCCGGAGGGCCATGGACGGGAGTGCCGCGCTCCGGACCTCCGGGGGGACCACGCCGGGCAGGACGCCCGAGAGCGGGGCGGCGATCGTCGCCAGTCCGAGGGCTCCGACGATCCCCCGCTGGGAACCGGTCACAGTCGAGTTCCGGGCCCGGTGACGTTTGCCCTCGGGCCGGGAGCGCCGCAGGTCGGCCCGGCGCGCTTCGGCCCTGTGCGATTCGGCCCTGTGCGCTTCGGCCCGGCGCAGGTCGGCCCGGCGCGCTTCGGTGTGTCCCCCGGGAGGAGGAGTGCTGCCGGCGGGGTTCGTGTCGGTCGGCCCCGGCCGGGGCGCCGTCGGGGGCCGTTCCGGTCGGGGGCCGGGGAACGGCGGCACACGCGATCCCGACCGCGCATGACGGCTGCCCGGCCGGGCTGCACGATGCGCTCCGAACCCGGTGGGGGCCGGCGTTTCGGCGCGATGCGAGGGCAAGGAAGGGACCTCCTGGTGCGGTGGATCGTCGAGCCGCCCGATCCCCTGATATCGGCAGCCAGATCACCGAACTACGCCTCGGACCTGTTACGCAAATACAACGCTCTGACGGCGTGTCGAACACGCTGCGCATACCGGTGGGCCCCAGACCGAACACGGGTTCTGCCGATCACGACCCTGGGTCACCAGCGGTCCCCGGGCCGGCGGCCCTGCCGGCCCCGGTCCTGTCGCCCACCACGGTGAGTGACGGGACCGGGATCCCGAAGAATTCTCACCACCCCGTGGGGAGGGGCCTGCCCTCCTCGTAGCCCGCGCGGGACTGCACCCCGACGACGGCCAGGTCGGCGAACTCCGGCACCCGACGGGCCCCCACATAGGTGAAGGCGCTGCGAACCCCGGAGGTGATCTGGTCGAGCAGATCCTCGACCCCGGGCCGCGCCGGGTCCAGGTACATCCGCGACGAGGAGATCCCTTCCTCGAACAGAGCCTTGCGCGCCCGGTCGAACGGGCTGTCGGTCCGGGTCCGGGCCGCGACCGCGCGGGCCGAGGCCATGCCGAAGCTCTCCTTGTAGGCCCGCCCCTGCTCGTCGGTCTGCAGGTCCCCCGGGCCCTCGCAGGTCCCTGCGAACCACGAGCCCACCATGACCTGCGACGCCCCCGCGGCCAGGGCGAGCGCGACGTCCCGGGGGTGGCGCGTGCCGCCGTCGGCCCAGACGTGGCGTCCCAGTTCCCGGGCCGCCAGGGAGCATTCCAGCACGGCCGAGAACTGCGGGCGGCCCACGGCGGTCATCATCCGGGTCGTGCACATCGCCCCGGGCCCCACGCCGACCTTGACGATGTCGGCCCCGGCCTCGATCAGCTCCCGGGTCCCGGACGCCGTGACGACGTTGCCGGCGACCACCGGCACGACCGGGTCGAGGGAACGCACCGTCCGCAGGGCCTCGCGCATGCGCTCCTGGTGCCCGTGGGCCGTGTCGACGACGAGCAGGTCGGCCCCGGCCTCCAGCGCCTGGGTCGCCTTGGCCCCGACGTCGCCGTTGATCCCGATGGCGACGCCGATCCTCAGACGCCCGGCGTCGTCGAGGGCCGGACGGTAGATCGTCGAGCGCAGGGCCCCGATCTGCGTCAGGACGCCGATCGGCCGGCCGTCCCGCAGGACCGGGGCGTAACGGCGGCGGGCGGCGTGCATCCGGTCGAAGGCTGCTCTCAGCCCGTCGGGGCCCTCGACGAGGTCCGCGGGCAGCACGAGCGGATCGGTCGTCATCAGTTGGTGCACCTGGGTGAAGCGGTCCACGCCCCGGCAGTCGTCGTCGGTGATGACCCCGACGAGTCGTTCGGCCCCCGCGGGTCCCTCCACGACGATGGCGGCCCGGTGCGCCCGGCGGGGCAGCAGGTGCAGTGTGTCTCGGACGGTGTCCTGCGGGTGGAGGGTCAGCGGGGTCTCCAGCACCGGGTGCCTGCTCTTGATCCACCGGATCACCTCTGCGACGACGGGCAGGGGCACGTCCTGGGGCAGGACGGCCAGGCCGCCGCGGCGGGCCACGGTCTCGGCCATCCGACGTCCGCTGACGGCCGTCATGTTCGAGACGACCACGGGGATCGTGGTCCCCGTGCCGTCGGCCGTCGACAGATCGACGTCCAGGCGCGAGGCCACGGTGGAACGGTTGGGCACCAGGAAGACATCGGAATAGGTCAGGTCTGTCGAGGGGGTCCGGTCGTCGAGGAATCGCATGTCGTGTGAGCCTGCCATGTCACGCGACACGCCGTCCTACGGAGAAGGGGCCGTCACGGATGGTTCTGCCGTCCGCCGATCGTTCCCCCGTCCGGCGTTCTGCCGGGCCCGGTCCGCGGGTCCTGGGGGTAGGGTCTTCGGGCAGGGGCTCCCGTGCCCTCCCTGTCGCTGCGATGTGATCCGGGTCACCGGCTACTGTTGAAACGGCCGCTGCCAGTCCGAGCATCCGGAAGTGGGCGATCGCCGCCGTGTCTGGGCACCCTTCGCGTGAGCACGTGACCTTCGGACCGAACGAATGGCTCATCGACGAGCTGTACCAGGACTATCTGCGGGACAAGGACTCCGTGGACCCGGCCTGGTGGGAGTTCTTCTCCGGTTACCGGCCCGCAGAGGTTCCCAGGATCCGCCCGGCCACGCAGATCCCCGAGCCCGTCCCCGAACCCGTCCTCGAACCTCCCGCCGAGGACCCCGCCCGGGCCGAACCACCGGGTCCACCGGACGACGCGCCCGCCGGCGGGCTGGGGCCGGTCGCCTCCCCCGAACCGTCGCGGAACGGTCGCCGGCCCGCACCGGCCCGCGAGCAGGAGCCCGACCGCGCGGGCCACGACCACACAGGCCACGACCGCAGACGGACGGCGAGGGACCGCCGCGGACCGGTCTCGGACCGGACCGCCGGTTTTGCCCCGGTCGCCCCCCTCGCCGTCCCTGCCCCCGATCCCCTGCCCTCCCTCGCGCCCCAGCCCCGCGACATCCCCGGGCACAAGCACGAACCGGCGGCGACCGGGCAGACGGAGGTGACCCGCCTGCGGGGGCCCGCAGCCCGCGTCGTGACCAACATGGAGAGCAGCCTCGCGCTGCCCACGGCCACGAGCGTGCGTTCCGTGCCGGCCAAGCTCCTCATCGACAACCGCATGATGATCAACGATCATCTGGCGCGGGCCCGGGGCGGGAAGATCTCCTTCACGCATCTCATCGGTTTCGCCCTCATCGAGGGCCTCGCCCAGATGCCGGTGATGAACCAGGCCTACCGGCCGGACGACCGGGGCAGGCCGACCCTGGTCCGCCCGGCTCACGTCAATCTCGGCATCGCGATCGACATCGCCAGGCCGGACGGCACGAGGCAGCTGCTCGTGCCGAACGTCAAACACGTGGAGTCCATGGACTTCGGCCGTTTCTGGGCAGCGTACGAGAACGTCATCCGCAGGGCGAGGAACGGAAAACTGACGGCGGACGACTTCGCCGACACCACGATCTCCCTGACCAATCCCGGCACCATCGGCACGGTCCACTCCGTCCCCCGACTCATGGCCGGGCAGGGGACGATCATCGGCGTGGGGGCCATGGAACACCCCGCCGAGTACCAGGGGGCCTCCGCCGACACGATCGCCCGCCTGGCCGTCAGCAAGACCGTCACCCTGACCTCCACCTACGACCACAGGATCATCCAGGGGGCCCAGTCCGGGGAGTTCCTGCGCATCGTCCACGGCAAGCTGCTGGGCGAGGACGGCTTCTACGACCGGGTCTTCCACGCGCTGCGCATCCCCTACGAGCCGGTGCGCTGGGTCAGGGACATCTCCGTCTCGCACGACGACCAGATCAACAAGACCTCCCGGGTGCACGAACTCATCCACGCCTACCGCGTGCGCGGGCATCTGATGGCGGACACCGACCCGTTGGAGTACCGGCAGCGGCAGCACCCCGACCTGGACATGACGGTCCACGGCCTGACCCTGTGGGATCTGGAACGCGAGTTCCCCACGGGCGGTTTCGGGGGCAGGCCCGTCGCCCAGCTGCGGCACCTCCTCGGGGTCCTGCGCGATTCCTACTGCCGCACCATCGGCGTCGAGTACATGCACATCCAGGATCCGCAGCAGCGCTCCTGGATCCAGTCGCGCATCGAGCACCCCTACGCCAAGCTGTCGCCGGACGAGCAGCTGCGCATCCTGCGCCGCCTCAACGCTGCCGAGGCGTTCGAGACCTTCCTGCAGACCAAGTACGTCGGGCAGAAGCGCTTCAGCCTGGAGGGCGGCGAGAGCGTCATCCCGCTGCTGGACGAGCTGCTGTGCCTGTCGGCCCGCCGGGAACTCGACGAGGTCTGCATCGGCATGCCGCACCGCGGCCGCCTCAACGTCCTGGCCAACATCGCGGGCAAGAGCTACAGCCAGATCTTCCGGGAGTTCGACGGCCAGCAGGATCCCCGCAGCGTCCAGGGCTCCGGCGACGTCAAGTACCACCTGGGCACCGAGGGGGTCTTCACGACCCCGAGCGGGCGGAGCACGCGGGTGTACCTCGCGGCCAACCCGTCCCACCTGGAGGCCGTCAACCCGGTCCTCGAAGGGGTCGTGCGGGCCAAGCAGGACCGCCTCAACCGGGGCAGTGCCTTCTTCTCGGTCCTGCCCGTCCTGCTGCACGGCGACGCGGCCTTCGCGGGCCAGGGCGTCGTCGCGGAGACCCTCAACCTCTCGCAGCTGCGCGGCTACCGGACCGGCGGCACCGTCCACGTGGTCATCAACAACCAGGTCGGGTTCACGACGGCGCCCAGTTCCTCGCGTTCCTCGGCCTACTGCACCGACGCGGCGCGGATGATCCAAGCCCCGATCTTCCACGTGAACGGCGACGATCCGGAGGCGTGCGTCCGCGTGGCCCGCCTGGCCTTCGAGTTCCGCATGGCCTTCGACAAGGACGTCGTCATCGACATGGTCTGCTACCGGCGGCGCGGGCACAACGAGGGCGACGACCCCTCGATGACCCAGCCGCTCATGTACAGCCTGATCGAGGCCAAGCGCAGCGTCCGCAAGCTGTACACCGAGGCGCTCATAGGCCGCGGGGACATCACCGTGGAGGAGGCCGAGGCCGCCCTGCGCGATTACAAGGTGCAGCTCGAACGGGTCTTCACCGAGACGAGGGACACAGCCCCGGACGACGACCCCCAGGACCGGAAAGGGCCCGAAGGTCCGCAGGACTCCGGGGACGTCCGAGGCTCCGGGGGCGTCCGGGACCTCGGGAACGTCCAAGGCCCCGGGGACGTCGACGTCAGTGGCCCCGGGGACACCGCAGCCCACCCCCCGCAGACAGCGGGACTGGACCTGCCCCTGGCCCAGCTCTCCGACGCCGGGCAGGTCGCGGCCGGGGAGGACACGGCAGTGCCCCCCGAGGTCCTCGAACGGATCGGCGAGTCCCACGTGAGCCCGCCGGAGGGCTTCACCGTCCATCCCAAGCTGCTGCCGTTGCTGCAGCGCCGGGCCGACATGGTCCGGCACGGCGGGATCGACTGGGGTTTCGCCGAGTTGCTGTCCCTCGGGTCCCTGCTCATGGAGGGCGTCCCGGTGCGGATGGCGGGACAGGACTGCCGCCGCGGCACCTTCGTGCAGCGACACGCGGTGCTCACCGACAAGGTGACCGGGGCGGAGTGGACCCCGCTGGCGCATTTGTCGGAGGGCCAGGCCAAGTTCTGGATCTACGATTCCCTGCTCAGCGAGTTCGCCGCCATGGGGTTCGAGTACGGCTACTCGGTGGAGCGGCCCGACGCCCTCGTGCTGTGGGAGGCCCAGTTCGGCGACTTCGCCAACGGTGCCCAGACCATCGTGGACGAGTTCGTCTCGTCCTCGGAGCAGAAGTGGGGGCAGCGCACCTCGGTCGTGCTGCTGCTGCCGCACGGTTACGAGGGGCAGGGGCCCGACCACTCCTCGGGACGGATCGAGCGCTACCTGCAGCTGTGCGCCGAGAACAACATGACCGTGGCGATCCCCTCGACCCCGGCCTCCCACTTCCATCTCCTGCGCAGGCAGGCCCAGGCCAGGCCCCGCCGTCCCCTCGTGGTCTTCACCCCCAAGTCCATGCTGCGCATGAAGACGGCGGCCAGCGCGGTCGAGGACTTCACAACGGGCGGTTTCCTGACCGTCGTTCCCGACGGTTCTCCGCCCGATCCCACGCGGGTGGACAGGGTGCTGCTGTGCTCCGGCAAGATCTATTACGAGCTCGCAGCCGAACGACTGGCCCGCGGCGACGACCGGACGGCGATCGTGCGGTTGGAACAGCTCTACCCGCTGGACGTGCCCGCGATCCTGCGCGCTGTCGCGCCGTACCCGACGGCGCAGCTCGTGTGGGTCCAGGAGGAGCCGGCCAACCAGGGGGCGTGGTCCTTCATCGCCCTCAACCTGCCGGAGCACCTCGCGGGCAGGCCCCTGCTGCGGGTCTCGCGGCCGCCGTCGGCCTCGGCCGCGGTCGGGTCCGCCAGGATCCACCAGAGGGAACAGTCGACGCTGCTCGCGCAGTCCTTCGACCGGTGAGGGCCCCGGGTCCGCCGTTGAGTTCCTCGGACGGAACGAACCGGCGGACAGAGAGCCGGCGGACAGGGAACCGGCGGTCCCGATCGGAACCGTGACAGCGCGTTCCCCCCACAGTGGCCCGTTCAGGGCACAATGCCTGATGTACTGCACCGGTCGTGGCCTCGAGGGCCGAGGAACCCCGACGGGGTGCGGGGTCGGCAGCCCCGCACCGGGGTGCCGGCACGGTGGGCGACGGCGAGCGAAGCGAGGATGAGCGGTGAGTCAAGGATGAGCATCAGGGGGCAGACCGGTGACACGGGTCCTTCCCCTTCCCGATCGGGATTTTCCTCGCCCGTGGAGGGATTCGCAGATCTACGGATCTGTGTCGTCGGCGACGACCTGACGGCGGGGGTCGGTGATCCGAAAGCCCTGGGTTGGGTCGGGCGCGTGGCGGCCCGCACTCCCCGGGCCGAGCATCCGGTGACGCTGTTCCCGCTCGGGGTCCCGGGGGAGACCACGGCCGGACTGCTGGGGCGTTGGCGGGAGGAGACCGCGCGCCGTTTCGCCGACGTCCCACTGGACACGTGTCGGCTCGTGGTGGGCCTGGGACACGCAGACCTGCACGAGGGGCTCTCCCTGCCGCGGTCGCGGCTGAACCTCGCCAATGTCCTGGACGACTGTCTGGCCCGGGGGCTGGCGGTGTTCGTCGTCGGCCCTCCCCCCACCCATGAGCGGCTCAACTCCCGGGTGGCCGAGCTCTCGTCGGCCTTCGCCGACGTGTGTCTGCGGCGCCGGGTCCCCTACGTCGATTCCTTCACGCCGCTCGTGGCGCACGAGGACTGGCTGACCGATCTGGAGGCCGGGGACGGGTTGCATCCCGGACAGGCCGGCTACGGCCTGATCGCCTGGCTGGTCCTCCACGGAGGCTGGTACGCCTGGCTGGGGCTTCCGGACAACTGACCGGGCCCGGGGTCACGGGCCCGGGGTCACAGTCCCGGGGTCACGGCCCCGGGTTCGTGGTGCCCGCTTGTCTGCCGGAGGTCGTCCGGTGGGCACCGTTGCGGTTGCGGGACCGCATCCCCTGCAGGGACCGGCTCTCGCGCAGTTGGGTGCGCACCGATCGATCGGACCTGGCCAGGGCAGAGAGCACCACGCCGACGAGCATCATCGTGAACCCGAGGACGACGGTCGCCACGGCATGCGGCGCGTCGTTCAGGTGTTCGCCGAGGACCAGCAGGCCGAAGGCGAAGGCCGTGATGGGTTCTGCTGCGGCGACCGCGGGCATGACGTCGTGGAGGGTCGCGGTCTGGTAGCCGCGTTGGGTGAGCAGGGTGCCGAAGAGCATCGCCATCCCGAAGCCGGCGAGGGCGACGGCCGGGGCCAGCAGCGTCAGGGACGGCGAACTCAGGTCCTGTGGGTCGAGTTCCGGCAGGGAGGTGGCGATCTCGCGGAGGAAACCTGCTTCGAGCGCGAAACAGACCCCGGCGCAGGCTCCGAGGACGGCAGCGGTCAGTCGGCCGATGGGCCGGCGTCTGGCTCTGGTCAGGGCCGCGGTCGTGGCGGTGAGCACCGCGGCCCAGGCGATCGCCGTGCTGGTGAAGCTGGGATCGGAGTGGGAGGCTCCCGGGCGGCCGATGCCGACCACGAGCACGACTCCCAGGACCACGAGGGCTGCGCCGACCATCTGGGCGGGGCGGGGCCGGCGACGGTCCAGAGCGGCCTCGATCCCCAGGGCCACGACGAGTCCGGTCGCGATCACAGCCTGGACCATGATCAGACCACCGCGGGCGAGGGCCGTGGCCTGCAGGATCACCGCGATGCTCGCGCAGGCCACGCCCATGAGCCAACGCGGGGAGCGGAACAGGCGCAGGAGCAGGCGCACCGGTCCGTTGTTCTCGTGGGGGACGGCGGCGGCTGCGTGACGTTGCAGATTGTTCGCCACTGCGAACAAAACGGCCGACCCGGCGGCAGCCCAGACGTCACCTGACACGGCAATGAGTGTGCCTGGTGCCGCGTTCCCCCGACCACGCAGGGGGTTCGTCCCGTCCTCGCAGGGTGTGGCCGGGCGCGCGCCGGTGGCCGGGGGTGGCCTCGACGGGTCCGCCTCACGGGGCGGCGGTCGTGAGGGTAGCGTTCCTCGCATGAGCCGAGTCGAGGTCAGACCCGCGCGTGACCAGGAGCTGGACGCCGCAGGGGCAGCCGTTCGCAAGGCGTACGAGGTTGCGCATTTCGTCCCCGAGTACTACTTGGACACTCTGGGGGCCGCTCGTGATCGTGCCGAGGATTCCGAGATCGCGGTCGCGGTCCTGAACGGACAGGTCGTGGGCAGCGTGACCTTCGCCCTGCCCGGCAGTCGGTGGGCGGAGCTGACGGATGCCCCGGGGGAAGCGGAGTTCCGAATGCTCGGGGTTCTTCCGCAGGCGCAGGGGCGGGGGGCTGGTCGTGCCCTGGTTCAGTGGTGCATCGCCCGGGCCCACCACTACGACTGCCAGCGGCTCCTGTTGTCCAGCCAGCCGCAGATGGCGGCCGCCCACCACCTCTACAAGGACCTGGGATTCATCCGCTGCCCCGATCTGGACTTCACACCCCACCCCGGGGTCCGGCTGCACGCCTACGTCCTGGAACTGGCCGAGGGCTGAGGCCCCCGGCGTCACTGTCAAAGGATCTTGCCCCCGCCGACCAGGTCGTAGGAATTCATGATCAGCTCTTCGAGGAGGTCGCGGGGGACCGTGCCGTCCAGGCGGATGCTGATCCAGTGCAACTTGTTCATGTGGTAGCCGGGCACGATCGACTCGAACTGGTCGATCAGTTGCCGTCCGGCCTCCGGTTCGCATTTGACGGTCAACATCTCGGGCTGTCTGTCCTGGGCGACGAGGGCGAACATCTTCCTGCCGTTCCGGAACACCAGGGGGTCCGGACCGAACGGCCCGGTGCGGTGAGCACCGGGCTGTTCGGCACAAAGGTGCAGGACATGGGTCAGGTCACCGTCCGAGGGCTTACCGGTGTCGCCCGGTCCGGGCCGTTCCGGCCCTGTTCCGTCGCTCGGGTCCTGTCCCATGGCGTT
>JAUPKJ010000259.1 GCA_030837505.1 Actinomycetota bacterium | reverse complement strand
CGGTCCGCCAGATCCGATCCACCATCAGGGCCTTGCGTGACCCGGGAGAACCCGTGGGACTCGTCGACCGCCTGCACGGTGAGGCGAACAGGGCCCACGCGTCGCTCGGTTTCCAGCCCATTCTGCGGTTGCCCGACCTGGCACGGCTGGACGCCGTGGAACCGGCCGATCTTGCCGACGACGTTGTCGCCGTCGTGAGGGAAGGGCTGTCCAACGCGGCGCGACACGCCCACGCGACACGGGTCGAGGTCCAAGTGCTCGTGTCCGACGCGGAGATCCTCGTGGAGGTCAGCGACGACGGCGTCGGCCTTCCCCCCATCCAGCACCGCAGCAGCGGGCTGGACCATCTGGGAGAAAGGGCCCGCCGACACACCGGCCGCTGTCTGGCGCTGCCCCGGGAACCCCGGGGCACCATCCTGCGCTGGCAGGTCCCGCTGCCGGCCTGATCGACCCCCGCAGCCCACCGGCCCCGGCCAGGAGGCAGAAGCAGCCGACAGCTCTCAGCTGACGTTCCAGCCCGTGCCCTGGCGATGCGCCGCGACCCACGCGGCCGCCTGCGTGCGCCGTCTGAAGCCCATCTTCGCCAGAAGACCCGTGACGTGGTTCTTCACGGTCTTCTCCGCGAGCCCCAGCTCGTCGCCGATCTCCCGGTTGGACAGGCCGTCCCCGATCAGTTCGAGGACCTTGCGCTCCGTCGGGGTCAACGCCTCGGTGGGATCGGTGTGGGCCGCCTTGCGCCGGGCCACGGCACGTTCGTCCAACAGGTTCCGCCCGGCGGCCACGGCGCGCACGACGTCGGCGATCTCTGTGCCCCGAACGGTCTTCAGCACGAAGGCCGCCGCACCGGCATCGAGAGCCGCTGCCACGGCGTCGTCGTCGTCGAAGGAGGTCAGCACCACGCAGCGGATCTCCGCATGGTCCTCCTGCAGGCGACGGACCAGCTCGATCCCGGTGCCGTCGGGAAGCTTGAGATCCACCACCGCGACGTCGGGGCGCACAGCGGCAGCCCGACGCACCGCGTCCAGCACCGAACCCGCCTCGGCGACCACCGTCAACGCAGGGTCCGCGTCGACGACGTCAACCACTCCACGGCGCACGACCTCATGGTCGTCAACCACCAGAACACGGATACGTCCCTGACCATCCACGCCGTCAGGCTACCCATCACGGCAGGGCCCGCGCCTGTTGGCCCGACCTCAGATCGCTGAAAACCGCCGGGAGAGCCCCGGGAGCCCCCGAACAGCCCCTTTGATACCGCTTTCCACAGATATGGCTTTGAAACAGGTCATGACAGCACAGAGCGACCGGGCCCGGCGGTTGTACCGCCGGGCCCGTGGAACGATCTCGTCGCGCGTCACGCAGGACGCGTCACCGGGGCCCTGGGGTCCCGTTCTGCGAGGACGAGGAGTCGTCGGGCTCGTCCTCACCGTTCTTGTGCAGGAGTTCGAAGGCTGCGGCAGCAGCCCTCTGCTCCGCTTCCTTCTTGCTTCGGCCGCTGCCGCTCCCGTGGGGGTTGCGCAGCACCAAGGCCACCGCGTGGAAGACCTTGGCGTGGTCAGGGCCCTCCTCCGTGACGGCGTACTCGGGCACGCCCAGTCCGAGACTGGCCGTCAGCTCCTGCAGGGAGGTTTTCCAGTCCAGGCCGGCACCCATGGCCGCCGAGGACTCCAACAGCGGGTCCACCAGTCGCCGGACCAGCACGGAAGCCTCGTCGATGCCCTGTTCGCGGTACACGGCGCCGATCAACGCCTCCAGGGTGTCGGCGAGGATCGAGGACTTGTCCCGTCCGCCGCTGGTCTCCTCTCCCCGTCCGAGCAGCACGAAGCGGCCGAGGTCCAACCGACGTGCCACGTCGGCCAGGGCCCGCATGTTCACCACGGCGGCCCGCAGCTTGGCGAGCTGCCCCTCGTCCAGATCGGGGTGACGGGTGAACAGGGCATCCGTCACGATCAGTCCGAGGACGGAGTCCCCGAGGAACTCCAGACGCTCGTTGGTGGGCAACCGACCGTTCTCGTAGGCATAGGAACGGTGGGTCAAGGCCAGCATGACCATGCCGGGACCGAGACGGACCCCGAGGCGTCTGGTCAACGCCTCGTGGTCCCCCGGATACGTCGGTATCTGTTGTCTACTCACGGCACCAGTGCCTCGAGCGTCCCTCAGAGGTCCTTGACCTTGCGACCCTTGTACTCCAGGAAGAGCGGAGTACCCGCCGAGTCGGTGACCACGTAGGCCTGGTGGGACCGGGCGTAGGTGGTCTGGCCGCCCTCCAGACGGGCGGTGAGGGGGGTGGCCTCCGCCTTCCACTGGGAGCGACGGGACCGCGTGTTGCTGCGGGACATCTTCCGCTTCGGAACGGCCACGGTCAGCTCTCTTTCTCGTCGTCTTTCAGGTCATCCACGTGGTTCAGGCCATTCTGGCCGTTCCCACCGTCTGTTCCGACGTCCGGGTCGGACGTCAGGATCTGCAGGGCCGCCCAACGCGGGTCGAGGTCCTCGTGCCCGTGGTCCGGATCGTCCGCCAAGCGGGCTCCGCACTCGGAGCACAGTCCCGGACAGTCGTCCTGACACAGGGGTTGGAACGGAAGTGCGAGCACCGCCGTGTCCCGAAGGGCCGGTTCCAGGTCGATCAGATCGTCCTGGATCCGGCGGATCTCGTCCTCGT
Source organism: Actinomycetota bacterium (assembly GCA_030837505.1). GTDB lineage: Bacteria > Actinomycetota > Actinomycetes > Actinomycetales > Kineosporiaceae > JAUPKJ01. The sequence continues at coordinate 47,673 of JAUPKJ010000259.1, read as the reverse complement.
TCTCGTCGTCGTCGTCGCGCGTGCGCTCGGTGTACTCGTACAGCTCCTGGAAACGAGTCCGAAGGTCCCACTCGACCTCGCCCAGGCAGCGCACGCACTCCCCGACGGCACGCCCTTGCACCGTGCCGGACACCAACACGCCCTCCATGACCGATTCGAGCCTGAGATCCAGCTCGACATCGGTCCCCGGGGGCACGCCGATGACGTCAGTACCGAGATCGTCCGGTGCCGGAACTGTCCGTTGCACCTTCCGCATCGTTCCTGGACGCCGCCCCAGCTCCCGGGTGTCGAGGATGTAGGGCGAGCGCGGGTCGAGACGAATGGCACACTCCTGATTCTTCCGACGTACCAGATTCTTCCGAGGCACGAAGAACGACACCATGATCTGCATCTCACGGAAACCCATGGCATGGACAACCGTCAGCCGCAGTTCTCGGTGGGCTGCTTCCGGCCACGGCGCATGGTGCGCCGAAGCCAAGGTGAAAGGTTACTCCAGACCTGCGTCCTGTCCCAAGCCGGAGCGGGTCGCCCCGGGGGCGGACGGCCCGGGGACCTGCCCCGAGGGGGCGTGTCGGGAGGTTTCCGAGCCGACCGACATCGGGGGTCCGGGGTCGGTCGCGTCGGCGCCGGAGCCGGCCGGCACAGTCCGGGCCCCGGTCTCGTACCCGGTCTCGCGCCCGGTCTCGCACCCGCCCACCGGTTCCTGCCCTGTCCGGTTCTGCCCTGCCCGGTCCGGTGCTGCCCGGTCCGGTGCTGCCCGGCCCGAGGTGTTCTGCTCGGGTGTGCGGTGCCGTAGGCGTTCCCGCCCGCGGGCCGCCTGGGCGCGGAGCCGCTCGAGTTCCTCGGAGAAGTCGGCCAGCTGTCGGTCGCAGTAGTCGTCGGCCTCCCGGCGCAGGCGCTCGGCCTCGGCGTGGGCCGCCTCGATGATCTCCTCGGCCCGGTCTCTGGCCCTTGCGACGATCGTGCTGCTCTCCGCCAGCTGCTCGGCGCAGCGGCGGGCCTCGGTCAGGGTCTTCTCCGCCTCGTCCCTGGCGGTCGACAGGACCTTCTCCCTGCGGGCCAGCAGGGCGTCGGCGTCGCGTATCTCCACCGGGATCCCGGCCCGGGCCCGTTCGACCAGGGCCAGGATCTCCGCTCGGTTGACCACACAGGATGCCGACATCGGCACTCGTGCCGCTCTCTGGACCGTCGCGCTGATGCGGTCCAGAGACCCCTGCAGGCTCATGACTTCTTTCCCCTCATCACGTGCTCCCGTCCGTCCCGGAGGTCATGAGGGCCGACCGATCCGCTCGCGCAGCCGTGGGACCACGGCCTGCGGGACCAGCCCCTCGATCGGTCCTCCGTGCCGGGCCACTTCCTTCACCAAACTGCTGGAGATGTGTTCGAGTCGAGGTTCTCCCGGCAGGAACACCGTCTCCAGCCCGGTGAGATGCCGGTTCATCAGTGCCATCGGCAGTTCGTACGCGAAGTCCGTCCCCGAACGCAGCCCTTTGACGACCGCGGGCGCACCGACCTCGCGACAGAATTCCACCAGCAGACCCCGCGAAACACCAACAACCTCGACACGAGGAACATTCTGCAAGCTCTCCTGAAGCATCTGGACCCGTTCGGGCACGCTGAAAGTGCCGCTTTTGGACGGATTCCCCAGCACAGCCACGATCACTTCGTCGAACAACGCCGCGCTGCGACGGATCACGTCCACGTGCCCCAGGGTCACAGGGTCGAAGCTGCCAGGGCAGACGCATCGGCGCCGGTCCGGCAGTCGGGGAAACTCGGAGGGGTGATCGGTCGGGCGATCTACGGCCACCGGGGAAACTTAGCAGCGCCCGGAGCCCACGAGGAGCCCGTCGGTGGGTGGGGTGGAAAAAAGAACCGATGTCACCCGGTTTCGGATATTCACCCGGTTCCCGGAACCCGCGTCGGTTCCGAGTCCCCGGGCGGGTCGCTCGGCCACTGCGGATCCGTTTCGTCCATCGGGCCGTCACCGGCCACCTCGATTCCGGTCCAGACCGACGTCTCCCCGTAGCGGCGCAGGGAGTCCCGCCGGAGACCGACCGGCCACGGGGGCTCACCACTGCGGCTGCTGCGCTCCACGACCACCAGGGCCCCCGGCGCCAGCCACCCGCCCCTGCTCAGGTTCGCGAGGATCTCGCGGAGCACGGAGTCCTCCAGTGCATAGGGAGGGTCCAGGAACACGAGCCCGGCCCTCCACGGAGGTCTGCGGGTGAGGTAGCGCTGGACGGAGGAGGGCACTACGGTCACGCCCGCCAGACCGAGAGTCCCCGCGTTCTTCCGGGCCACGGCGGCAGCGGGACGCGCGGAGTCCACGAGCACCACGTCGCGGGCCCCTCGGCTGGCGGCCTCCAGACCGAGGGCGCCCGAGCCGGCGAAGAGATCGAGGACCCGCACGCCGTCCAGGGCCCCCCTGGCCTCCAGGCCGGAGAACACGGCCTCGCGCACACGGTCGCTCGTGGGGCGGGTGCCGTCGCCCCGGGGGACCTCCAGACGGCGTCCGCCGACGGTACCCGCGATGATCCTCGTCACGGTTCGCTCACCCCCGCTCCAAGTAAGCCTCGCGTTCAGGATCCAGCAGCTCGGCGATCGCCGTACCGAGAGCAGGATGCCCGATGAGTTCGGGATCCTCGGCAACGACGGCTCCGGCCTCGTGCCGAGCCGCCTCGATCACAGCACGGTGATGCAGGACCCGCAGCAGACGCAGGGAGCTGCGTCCCCCGGACTGGGCCGCCCCCAGGACGTCCCCCTCGCGGCGCTGTTCGAGATCGACCTCTGCGAGGGCGAAGCCGTCGAGGGTCCCGGCCACGGCGTCCAGCCGCCGGCGAGCAGGCGAATCGGAGGGAGCCTCTGTCACCAGCAGACACAGCCCCGGGGCGCTGCCACGGCCCACCCTGCCCCGCAACTGGTGCAGCTGGGAGACCCCGAAACGGTCGGCGTCCATGACGACCATGACGGTGGCGTTCGGGACGTCGACCCCCACCTCGATCACGGTCGTCGCCACGAGGAGTTGCACGTCCCCCGCGGCGAGCCCACGCATGGTCCTCTCGCGGTCCTCGGCCGGCATCCGACCGTGCAGGGCCTCGATCCCGACGCCGGCCAGAGCCGGGTGCTCGCGGACCAGACGCAGGGTGTCCAACACGGACCGGATCGCACGCGCGGAACGCGACGGCGAGCCCGCGGAAGGCCGCTCGGCGGGGCCGGCGTCGGCGTCCGGGATGTCGCCGTCGGGAGTGTCGGCGTCCGGAGTGTCGCCGTCCTCGCGGTGTCCCCCCTCGCCCGGGTCCTCCCGGTCGTCACCGATCCTCGGACAGACCAGGTAGCACTGGTGGCCCGCGTCGATCTCCTCGCGCAGGCGGTGCCAGATCCGCTCGTACCAGGACGGTTTCTCGGCCGCCGGCACGACATGGGTCCGGATCGGCGAACGTCCCTCGGGCAGCTGTGTCAGGACCGAGGTCTCCAGGTCGCCGAAGACCGTCATCGCCACCGTGCGCGGGATCGGGGTCGCCGTCATGACCAGGAGGTGGGGCACGTCACGCCCCTTGCCGCGCAGGGCGTCGCGCTGCTCCACCCCGAAACGGTGCTGTTCGTCGACGACGACCAGTCCCAGGTCGCAGAACTCCACCCGGTCCTGGAGCAGCGCGTGGGTGCCCACGACCAGTCCCGCCCGCCCGCAGGCCACGTCCAGCAGGGCCTGTCGGCGGGCCGAGGCCGACAGCGACCCGGTGACCAGGCGGACCTGTGTGCCCCGGTCGTCGCCTCCCAGGCACCCGGCCTCGGCCAGATCCCCCAACAGGGCGTTGATGGTCCGGTGATGCTGGACGGCGAGCACCTCGGTGGGCGCGAGAAGAGCAGCCTGTCCACCGGCGTCGACGACGGTGAGCATCGCGCGCAGGGCGACGATCGTCTTGCCGGAACCGACCTCTCCCTGCAGCAACCGGTGCATCGGGTGGTCCCCGGCGAGGTCCTCGGCGATCCGTTCGCCCACCTCGCGCTGGCCGTCGGTGAGCCGGAAGGGCAACCGGTCGTCGAAAAGATCCAGCAGCCCACCGGTCACGGCCCGGCGCGGGGTGGCCGGCTGAGACCCCGCGGCGTGTCTGCGCCGGGCGAGGGCCGCCTGCAGGACGAACGCCTCCTCGAACCGCAGTCGGCGCTGGGCTTCCTTCCAGTCCTCCTCCGTGACCGGACGGTGGACCCCCTCCAGGGCCCGCCCCAGCCCCACCAGCCCCTGCCGGGACCTGACCTCTGGCGGGATCGGATCGGGAACCTCGCCGAGGGTGTCGAGGACCACCCCGACGCTGCGTCGGAGGGCCTGCGAGTCCACGGACCCCGAGGCGGGGTAGACCGGGATGGGACGGTCCAGGTCGGCCACAGCGCTGTCCTGCGACTCCTCCCCGCCCAGCAGGTGCATCTTCGGATGCGCGAGCTGGGGGCGTCCCCGGTACAGGTCCACGGTGCCGGAGAACAGGCCGCTGCGGCCGGGCAGGAGCACGTGCTTGAGCCGGCCGGCGTTGAAGAAGGTCAGGTCGAGGGTGTCCGTGCCGTCGGTGACCACGACGGACAGCAGTTCGCCCCGGCGCTGACGCATCCTCCGGGAACTGGCCGAAACCACCTGCGCCAGGATCGTGACGGCCTCCCCCTGCGGCAGGTGCGCCAGCGGAGTGAGCTCCCCCCACCGCTCATACCTGCGGGGGTAGTGCCGCAGCAGATCACCGACGGTCTCCAGGCCCAGTTTGCCCAGTCCCGCACGCTTCGACCTCGTGCCGAGCACGCGTGCCAGAGGTTCCTCGAAGCGACTCACGAGAGGATCATTCCACCCCGACGAGCAGCAGGTCCCCGGGCTGACCTCCGTAGTGCTCGCTCACCTCGACATGATCGCCGAGGGACACCGGGCCCGCCAGGAGCTCGCGCAGGAGTCCCTCGGGCGCATCCAGACCCGTGACGAGGGTCAGCAGCTCACCCCCTCCGGCCAACAACCGCGACACGACCTCGCCGGCCACCCGCACCGGGTCCGACCCCGACACGGCAGGCTCCCCGAGGACCGTGCCGAGCAGCTCCCCCTCACGGCACAGCCCGGTGGGCGTCAGCACGTCACGGACCGCGACGGTCACCGCGCCGTACCCGGTCGCCCCGGCGGCCGAGGACATCCGGGCGACGTCCTCGTCGAAGGGCCTGCCCGCATCGTGCACGGCGGCGGCGGCGAGCCCTTGGACGGGCGAGAGGGTCGGGACGAGAACGACCTGCGTCCCCTGCACCCGGACCGACCGGGCAACGGCCTGCGCCACCTCCGCGCTGCGCGGGTCGTTGGGCAGCAGGGCGACGGACGGGACGCCCGTGGACCACACGGCCCGCAGCAGTTCGGCCTCGTCCACCCCCAGGCCGGGACGCACGGGAACCGTGACAGCACCGGCCTGCGAGAACAGGCTCGCGAGCCCGGGGCCCGCAGCACAGGCCACCAGCCCGCCGACCTCCCGGGACACGCCGTCGCCGGGCTCCGGGCCGTGCTCCAGACGTTCGATCCGGATCTGGGACGGCTCACCCACCTCGATCCCCACCTCGACAGCTGCCCCGGGATCGTTCACGTGCACGTGGACATGCCACTGTCCCTCTCCCCCCACGATGGCCAGGCACTCCCCCAGGCCGGAGAGGCGCTCGCGCAGGGCCTCGATCCCCGGAGCGTCCGCCCGCAGCAGGTACATCACCTCGTAGGCCGGTCCGGGGCCGTCGGTCGGGTCCTGTGGCCACGGCGTCGGTGGTACCCACGGCGTCTGCTGGGCCCACGGCGTCGGTCGTGGCTGCGGAGTCGGTGGGCCCGGCAGCGCCGAGGGGGAGGACGACAGCGACCGGCTGCCGGCCGGCTCCGGTGCCATGGTCCCCCGAACGAGACCTTCCAAGGTCTCCAACAGGACCAGCAGTCCCCGACCACCCGCATCGACCACCCCTGCCCTGCGCAGGGACTCCAGTTGTGTCGGGGTGTGTTCGAGAGCCTTGCGCGCGGCGTGAGTGGCCGCCGACACGACCTCGTCCAGCCGGTCGCCGGCCCCCTGCGCCGCATGGACGGCGGCGCGGCTCACCGAGAGGATCGTGCCGGCGACCGGACTGCCCACGGCCGCCCAAGCCTGCTCGTCCGCCCTGGTCATGGCCCGTTTGACCGCTGCGGCGTCCAGCAGGCCGCGTTCGGAGAAGACCTCCACCCATCCCTGCAACAACTGCGCGACGATGATCCCGGAGTTCCCCCGGGCGCCCAGGAGGGCACCGCGGGCGAAGGCCGCACCGACCTCGCGCGGATCGGTCCCCTGCGGGGCCTTGAGCGCCTCGGCGCAGGCTGCTTCCAGGGTGAGGTAGAGGTTGGTGCCCGTGTCCCCGTCCGGGACGGGGAAGACGTTGAGCGCGTCGATCTCCTCGCGGAAGCGTCCCAACGCGCTCAGGGCCTGGGCGGCCCACCGCTGGGCGTCCCGACCGTCCAGGGTGTTCAGCACCCGACCTCCGCCTCCACGTCCTGGGACCGTCCTGTCCGCCTCGGAGCGACCGGCGAGGTGCGCAGCCCTCGGCCGGGCCCGCGGGCTGTCCGGGAAAAACGCACCGCGAGGCACGGAACCTGGACCTGCCGCAGGTTATCTTGTCGGATTCCCACCTTCCCCGGCCTGTCGCCCTTCTGCCGAGGAAGGTTGCCCAGGGATCGCCGGTTTGGGTCAACCCCTCGCCGTCGGCTAGCCTTGCCTGGTTGCACGGCCCCGGAGAAGCACTGCCCGGTGCGACGTGCCACACTGGACGTGCCACACTGGATCGGCCTCCGCACCGGGATTCGCGTCCTGCGCGGTGGGTACCGGTCACAGGAACGACAAGAACCATTGTTCCTTAGAGAAGATCAGCATGAGGATCGCGGACACACGTTCGCGCCGCACGAGACCCTTCAGGAGAGCAACCGTGGCTGCCACCTGCGACGTCTGCGGCAAGGGGCCGAGCTTCGGTCACAACGTCTCGCACTCGCACCGCCGGACCAAGCGTCGTTGGAACCCGAACATCCAGCGAGTGCGCACGACGGTCGGAGCTACCCCGAAGCGGGTCAACGTCTGCACCTCGTGCCTCAAGGCCGGTAAGGTCACACGCTGACCCCAGCGGTCCGATCCGGCCGGACGGCCGAGAGCGACCCGCAGAAGACTTTTCGAACAGCGGCACGGCGTCCTGGACGCGGTGCCGCTGTTCGGCGTCCTGCCCTTGCTCGGTCTGCTGCCCTTGTTCGGCACGTCCTTAGCCCTTGTTCGGCAACAGCCCGCCGGTCGGCTCCGGGTGCCCGCGCGCGGTAGCTCTTCAGCCGTTGAAGTGTGTCCAACCGGGCGACCCCTCCCAGGGCTGCCCTCCCACCGTCACGGCGGCCACAGTGTCCTTCCCCGTGTCTCCCCCCGGTCCCCGGGGAAGGGCCAGAACGCGGCCCACCGGCCGGAAGGGGCGCGGCAGGGGAGAGGACGGATCGAAGCAGCCCAGGAAGGCGTGGTCCTCGCCCCCGGACAGGACCCACTCACGAGCGGTCAGGAACACTTCCGGATCCCGAAGGCTCCGGGCTGCCAGGGGCTGCCGGGAGACAAGGGGCTGCCGGGCTGCCAGGACGGTTCCGGCTGCCCGGAGCATCGCCCGGTCCGGGCGCAGGGCCTCGGGATCCAGGTCCACCCGGACGCCCGAGGCCACGGCGATCCGTGCGGCGTCCCTCAGCAGCCCGTCGCTGACGTCGATGAGGGCGTGCGCCCCCGCCCCGGCCGCGACGGGACCGACGGAGTAGTCCGGGCGCGGAGCCCGGTGAGCAGCGAGGAACTCGGCGTGCTCCGACGTGCTTCCCCCGGCACCCGCCGCGAGCAGTGCCAGCCCCGCAGCGGACGGCCCGGTCCGCCCGGCCAGGGCCACGACGTCCCCGACCCTGGCGCCCGAACGCAGCACCGGTGGCCCCACCAGGAGCCCGACGGCCGTCCCCGTGAGCACTATCTCGCTCGCGGCCGAGACGTCGCCTCCCGCGACCACAGCGCCCGCCCGACGGCACTCCTGCGCCAGGCCGTCCGCCAGCCGCAGTGCCCAGTCCGTGCCCAGGTGTCCCGGGGCAGCCAGGCTCAACAGGAGGGCCAGCGGACGCGCCCCCATGGACGCCACATCGGCGAAGCTCTGAGCGGCGGTCTTCGCCCCGATCTCCTCGGGAGTGGACCAGTCCGGGCGGAAGTCGTGCCCTTGGACCAAGGTGTCGGTCGACAGGACCAGCCGTCCGCCCGTCGGGGTCCGGGTCAGGACTGCGGCGTCGTCCCCCGGTCCCACCTCCAGCAGCGCCGGCCCGCGGGGGCAGGGATCCTGCGGCGGGCAGGGGCTCTGCGCCAGGCGTGACAGCAGCTGGGAGACCAAGTGGTCCTCGCCCGTCTCGCAGAGGGTGGGGGGCCCGTCTGGCACGCCGGTCCCGTCGTCGGCCTGCATGGTCACCTCACCCCCACCCCTCTTACCGTGAGTAATCGCTCCACTCTGGAGAGTCCCGTCCTGCCCGACATTGAGTCACCTTGAAGGTTCCAAGAACCAGGGGTAGAGAAAAATCACACATCTGAGTGACCGAGATGTACCCGAAGGTACTCACTCCCTGCCCCCGGGACACGGTAGCGTGACCGGGCCGGCCGTCCACTGCGCCATGTCCGCCGGCGGTGGGAGCCAGGTCGCAGACCTTCCCACCAGGCGCCGAACGACAGGAGGGTCCGAGGTGGTGCAGGCCTACATTCTCGTCCAAACCGAGGTCGGCAAGTCCCGGGAGGTGTGCCGGGCCGTCTCCGCGATCGACGGAGTGGCCCTCGCCGAGGACGTGACCGGCCCCTACGACGTGATCGCCAGAATCGAGGCCCCGGACATCGAGGCTCTCGGACATGGGGTGATTGCCAAGATCCAGGAGGTCCCGGGGATCACCCGGACCCTCACCTGCACCATCGTCGCGGGCTGAGGCGCTCCGCCCCGTCCGGACCGGAGGACCGGGGGTCCCCTGACCCGGTGCGACAACGGACAGCACGAACCGTTCGCGCCGGGTCGGATTTCCCCCCAGCGGCGTACCGACCAGCTGGGCGGGGATCAGCGCGGCGGACAGGGCCAACGCAGGCCCGACAGGGTCAACGTCAACGCAGGCCCGACAGGGTCAACGTCAACGCAAGGCCGACAGGGTCAGCGCAGACCCGTGGGCCGGGCCAGGGCCAGCTGGATCAGTCTGTCCACCAGGTCCGGGTACTCCAGTCCCGTGCGTCCCCACATCCGGGGGTACATGGACAGCGGTGTGAACCCGGGCAGGGTGTTGATCTCGTTGACGACGACCTCGCCGTCCTCCTGGACGAAGAAGTCGACTCTGGCCAGTCCCTCGCAGCCCAGGGCCTCGAAGGCCCGCACAGCCAGGTCCCTGACCCGGTGGGTCACGGTGTCGGGCAGATCGGCGGGGCAGGTGAGCCGCACCGATTCCTCCTGCAGGTACTTGGCGCGGAAGTCGTAGAAATCGTGGCCCGGCAGGACCTCGATCTCCCCGGGAAGACTGGTTGCCGGAGGGCCGCCGTCGAGGGACTCCAGGACCGCACACTCGATCTCACGGCCTTCGATCATGGTCTCGATCACGATCCGGGGGTCGTGCTCGCGCGCCCGCTCGATCGCGGCGTCCAGGTCGGCCGGGTCCGTCACCTTCGTGATGCCAAGACTCGATCCGGCCCGGGCAGGCTTGACGAAGACGGGCCAGCCGAGTTCTTCCACGGACTCCCGCACATCCTGCGGATGGCGTTCCCACTGGCGCGGCGTCACGAGGACATGGGGCCCCACCGGGACTCCCGCCCCAGCGAGCATGATCTTCATGACGTGCTTGTCCATGCCCATGGCGCTGGCGAGAACGCCCGACCCCACGTAGCGGACGTCGGCCAGTTCCAGCAGTCCCTGGAGCGTCCCGTCCTCCCCGAAGGGGCCGTGCAGGAGCGGGAACACCACGTCGAGCGTGCCGAGGGTCTCCGGGGCCGTCCCGGGGCTCAGGACGGTCAGGTGCCGATCGTCGAGGTCACGCGGCAGGAGGACGGTCGGGCCGTCCCCGTCGCTCACGGCGGGCAGGTCGCCGTCGGTCAACGCCCACCGGGCGGGATCCTTCTCGACCAGGATCCAGCGGCCCCGGGGCGTGATCCCGACGGGCACGACGTCGTACTTGTCGGGGTCGATGGCTCCCAGAACCCCCGAGGCCGTGACGCAGCTGATGGCGTGTTCACCGGAACGTCCGCCGAACACGACGGCGACCCGGGGACGTCGGGCGTGCTGTCCGCTGCGGACCCGGCTGCGGAGTCCGTCGGGAACGTTCGGCGCGACGTCGGTGCTCTGACCGCCGTCGGGCGAGGAGGAGCCGGTGTCGGGCCGCGCGTCGGACCGGACGACGGGCTGGTCGGAGTGCTGGTCGGAGGCGTCCATCGGGGTCGAGGCTACCCTGGCCCGGGCCCGGGACCCTCACGCGGTCTCGTACTTTCTGGGCCTGCCCAGAAGGCGGCTGCCCATCTCCTCCACGGATGTCCCGCCGTGCACCACCGCGGCCACCTGTTCTGCGATCGGCATGTCCACCCCGTGCTTGCGCGCCAGGTCGAGCACGGGCCCGCAGGACTTGACCCCCTCGGCCACCTGCCGGGTCATGGCCACGACATCCTCGACGAGCCGGCCCCTGCCCAGTTGGACGCCGAAGGAGCGGTTGCGGGACAGCGGTGAGGCGCAGGTTGCCACGAGGTCGCCCAGACCGGCCAGACCCGCGAACGTCGCGGGTTCAGCGCCGACGGCCGCCCCCAGCCGCGTGGTCTCGGCGAGTCCCCTGGTGATGATCGAGGCTTTGGCGTTGTCGCCGAGTCCCCGGCCCTCGACGATCCCCACCGCGAGCGCGATCACGTTCTTCACGGCGCCTCCCAGCTCGACGCCGACGACGTCGGTCTGGGTGTAGGGGCGGAAGTAGGGAGCAGAGCAGGCGGCCGCAACGCTCTCTGCGGTGTCGATGTCGGTCGAGGCCACGACCGTCGCGGTCGGCTGTCGGTCCGCGATCTCGCGGGCGAGGTTCGGGCCGGACACGACGGCGATGCGTCCGGCAGGGCAGCCGACGGTCTCCTGGATCACCTCGCTCATCCGGTCCAGGGTGCCCAGTTCGATGCCTTTCATCAGGCTGACCAGACAGGCGTCCCCCGGCAGGAGAGATCTCCAGGTGGTGAGGTTGTCCCGGAGGGTCTGGGAGGGGACTGCCAGCACCACGATCTGCGCGCCGTCGAGGGCCCGGGCGGGGTCCGGCGTGGCCCTGAGGGACTCGGGGAGGGGGGTCTGATCCAGGTACGTCCGGTTCCGGTGCTCCAGGTTGATCTCCCGGCAGGTCTCCGGTCGACGTCCCCAGAGGATCACGTCGGCCCCGGCGTCGGCGAGGACCTGGGCGAAGGTGGTCCCCCAGGACCCGGCCCCCATCACTGCGACCCGGGCTGTCACGCTTCCTCCTGCTCGTCGGGGCGTCCGGTCACCGGCCGACCGTGGGCTCGGGGGTCCCGCTGTCGCGCCGGGGGGACCCGGTCTCCCGGGGGGACCCGGAAGGGGGACTCCTCCCTGTCCTGCGGCACGTGCTCCGCCCCCGTCCCTTCGTGGCCGCCGAGGGCCTCCGGCGGCGGTTCGAGCAGTGCCACGGCCAGGTGGTAGCGGGCGCTGCGGTGACGGGGTCTCACGTGCGGTCCTTCCGGCCGGTGCGGTCAGGCACAGGGTTCTGCCGCGCGGCGGAGCCTGCGGAGAGGGGTTCCCCGGCATCTGACCCTGGCGGGGGGATTGGCATCATCGATGCTCATGCCGATACCGGAGGGCCCCCAGCCTACGCATCGGACGGTCCGACCCCGTGGGGGCTGGACCCTCCTGATCCCCCTCAAGGGCGGTCCGCACGCCAAATCCAGGTTGGGGGCGTCCCCGGAGCTGGCCAGGGCCATAGCTCTGGACACCCTCCGAGCGGCCTTGGACTGTACCGCAGTACGGGGGGTGAGGGTCGTGACCTCCGACGTCGGGCTGGCCCGTTCCTGTGTCGCCCTGGGGGCGCAGGTGTGTCCCGAGAGCGTTCGGGGCGCCGGGCCGTCCCGCGCGGTCCTGGACGGGGTCCGGGGGATGCGGGACGGGAGGGCCGGGGGTGGGAAGAGGCCCGTCGCAGTGCTGCTGGGTGATCTGCCCGCTCTGCGCCCCGAGGATCTGCAGGGCGCGTTGGCTGCGACGGCGGACGTGTTGTCCGCGCCGGGCGGGCGCGGCGCGACGAGGGTGATCGTGCCGGATCTCGAGGGAACGGGCACGGTGCTGCTGGCCGCTTCCTCCCCGCGGCATTTGTCGCCGGCTTTCGGGCCAGACTCGGCCGCGGCTCATGTCCGGGCCGGTGCCGTTCCCCTGTTGCTGGATCTGCCTCGGCTGAGACGGGACGTGGACACCAGGGAGGATCTGCTTCAGGCGATCGGTTGGGGGGTCGGGCCGTTGACCGCGGAGAGGCTGAGGACCGAGTCGAGCCGTCATTCCCCGGGCACCGGGCCGGGTTCCCGGGACGGGGCTCGGCCCACGCCGTGACGGGCCGTAGGCTGGGCCCGTGCAAGCCACCGTTCACCACTTCGATCCCGCCACGGCGTCCGGCACTGTGGTCACCGACGCGGGTGTCCTCGTCCCCTTCGACCGGGACGCCTTCGCCACCAGCGGGCTTTTCACGCTCCGTCCGGGGCAGCGCCTGACGCTCCGGGTCAGCGGGCGGGCCGACGGCCACGACCCCGACGCCCGGGTGATCGCCCTGGGGCTCGGGACGGTCGGGCGGATCCCGGAGGATCCCGCACGGCCCTGACGGGTCGGTGCGGGCGGGCCCGGCCCGGCCTGACCAGGGCGGTCGCGTCGGCCCGGCCTCCGACGACGAACGGTTACCGGGCCGGTCGCCCTGTCGATCGCAGGGTGGCACTGTCGGTCCCGTCGCGCTGTCGGTCGCAGGGTCGCGCTGTCGATCGCAGGGAACCGGTGGCCGGAACCCTCAGGAGTCGGAGCGCTCGTACTGGGCGCCCAGGGCATCCAGCTTCTGCTGAAAGTGTTCGTAGCCGCGGTCGATGAGGCCGATCCCCCGCACGTGGGAGGTTCCCTCCGCTGCGAGGGCAGCGATCAGGTGGCTGAATCCCCCGCGCAGGTCCGGCACCGTGATGTCGGCCCCGTGGAGTTTGGTGGGCCCCGAGATGACAGCGGAGTGACGGAAATTGCGGTGCCCGAACCGGCAGGGCAGGCGTCCCAGACATTCCCGGTAGAGCTGGATCTGGGCACCCATCTCCCGCAGGGCACGCGTGAAACCGAACCGGTTCTCGTACACCGTCTCGTGGACGATGGACAGGCCCGAGGCCTGGGTCAGGGCCACGACGAGGGGCTGCTGCCAGTCGGTCATGAACCCGGGGTGGACGTCGGTCTCCAACGCGATGGAGTTCAGGGACCCGGTCGGGTGGGAGAAGCGGATCCCGTCGTCCCGGACGTCCAGGACGCCCCCGACCTTCCGGAACACGTTGAGGAAGGTCATCATCTCCAGCTGGCGCGCACCCTTGACCGTGATGTCGCCCTTGGTGGCCAGGGCTGCACAGGCCCAGGAGGCGGCCTCGATCCGGTCGGGCAGAGACCGGTGGACGAAGCCGCCCAGACGGTCCACGCCCTCGATCCGGATCACACGGTCGGTGTCGACGCTGATGATGGCGCCCATTTTCTGCAACACGGCGATCAAGTCCATGATCTCCGGCTCGGTGGCAGCGTTGCGCAGCTCCGTCACGCCCTCCGCCCTGACCGCCGTCAGCAGGACCTGCTCGGTGCTGCCGACGCTGGGGTACGGAAGTTCGATCTTGGTGCCCTGCAGTCGTTGGGGGGCGGTCAGGGAGATGCCCTGGGGCTTCTTCTCGACGGCCGCGCCGAACTGGCGCAGGACCTCCAGGTGGTAGTTGATCGGCCGACCACCGATCATGCATCCGCCGAGATCCGGGATGAAGGCCTGTCCCAGCCTGTGCAGCAGAGGCCCGCAGAACAGGATCGGGATCCTGCTGGACCCTGCGTGCGCGTCGATGTCCGCCACGGCAGCCCGTTCGACGTTGCTGGGGTCCAGGTGCAGTTCCCCCACGGCGGGATCTTCCAGGCACACGGTCACGCCGTGCAGCTCCAGAAGACCGGTGACGACGGCGACATCCCTGATCTGGGGGACGTTCAACAAGCGGCTCGGCTCCTCACCGAGCAGCGCGGCCACCATGGCCTTGGACACGAAGTTCTTCGCACCGCGCACCTCGATGCTGCCGTGCAGCGGGGTTCCTCCGTGGACGGTGAGCACGTCGTCGTTCATCCCCCCATCGTGACGTACTCGGGTCGATGGTCGTGCATCAGGTGGCGAGGTCGTGTCCGGCGATTGCGCGTCGTGAACACTCACTCATGACTTCCGAGCACGGGCGGAGGTCCTTCCGACGCTCGCGGAGGCCGTCGGCAGGACCCGGGTGGCGCGCGCGGCCCGCGTGGGGGCCTTGGCCACCTTGACCGTCCGTTTTCCACCGGTGGCCCCTGTTGTGCTCCGGTTCGTCCTCTTGGCCACCGTGGCACTCTTCGCGGCTTTCGCAGGGATGCTCTTCTTGGCTGTCACCCTCTTGGCGGTCGCCTTTGTGGCGGTCGCCCTCCTCGCCGCGGGTATTGTCTTCACTGCGGTCTTCTTCACAGCGGTCTTCTTGACGGTGGCCCTCTTGGCGGTGGCCTTCTTCACGGCGGTCTTTTTCGCTGCGCTTCTCTTGGCAGGGGCACTCTTCACAGCCGTCTTCTTCGCCGTGCCCGTCTTCTTCGCCGTGACAGTCTTCTTCACGACGCCGGTGGTCCTTTTCGCGATGGTTGTTCTCTTCGCAGCCGCCTTCTTCGCGACGGTCCTCTTCGCGACGGCGCGTTTCGTCGTTGTCCCGGCAGCACCGGCGGCGGTCTTCTTCGCCCCGCTCCGAGCGACAGCGGTTTTCTTGGCCGTGCCCGTGGCGGACGTCTTTCCCGCTGCGGTTTTCTTCGCCGTCCTCGCGGGTGCGGTCCTCGCCGATCCGCTGCGGGGCACGGCGTCGGTCGCGCTCGCGCCCCGGGCTCTGGTGGCAGAAGAAGCCCCAGTTCCAGCGGCTTTCCGAGCGGTTCCCGCCGTGGTCCTCGCAACCTTGGGCAAGGTCCGGGGGTCGGCGACGTACGTCTTGAAAGCAGTCCCGGGACGGAAACGGGCGACCGAGGTCTTTTTGATCTTCACGGTCTCCCCGGTTCGGGGGTTGCGCCCCACTCGGGGGCCCCTCACCGTCTTCTCGAAGGAGCCGAATCCGGAGATGGCCACCTTCTCGCCACGGGCCACGGTGCGTTGAATCGTCTCCACGACTGCTTCGAGTGCCTCGGTCGCGACTCGCTTGCTTCCGAGACGCGCCTCGAGCGCCGAGACGAGATCTCCCTTGTTCACAGGATGCCCTCCGATACACGGTGCCGAGTGGGTACTCAACGTCGCTCTCGAAGGTAGGGGGCTCACGGTGAGTAGTCCAATACGATCCACACACCATGTCGTTGTGTCGCAGGGTTTTCTTTAGCGATGTGGGGCAACGAGTTCTCGGGAAGCGTCCGGCACCAATGTGCACGCGGGAGACGGGAGAGGGAGGAACGAAGGCACGAGAACGGTCGGACGGCGAAGACCGGGTCGACGAGCGGCCCGGTCTTCGCGAAGATCGCTCCTGTCGAGCGGTCCGGTCAGGGAACCGGCAGCGTGGTGGGCAGCCACCCGGGTCGCTGCTGTTCGAACTGTGCGATCGCGTCCACGTGCTGCAAGGTCAGCCCGATGTCGTCCAGTCCCTCCAACAGACGCCACCGGGTGTAGTCGTCAACCTCGAAGGGGACCGAGAGCCCCCCGCCCGTGACGGTCCGTTCGCGCAGGTCGACGGTCACGCTCGTGCCGGGCGCATCCTCCAGGACCTTCCACAGGCGCTCGACGTCCGCCTGATCGACGACCCCGGTCAACAGACCCTGTTTACCGGAGTTGCCCCGGAAGATGTCGGCGAAACGGGAGGAGAGGACGACGCGGAACCCGTAGTCCTTCAGGGCCCAGACGGCGTGCTCGCGCGAGGAGCCCGTGCCGAAGTCCGGACCGGCGACGAGCACGGAGCCGGAACGGTAGGCGTCGGCGTTGAGCACGAAGTCCGGTTGGTTCCGCCAGGCGGCGAACAGGCCGTCCTCGAAGCCGGTGCGGGTGACCCGCTTCAGGTAGACGGCCGGGATGATCTGATCGGTGTCGACGTTCGAACGCCGCAAGGGGACGCCGACGCCGGTGTGCGCAATGAACTTCTCCACGGTGATCCTTCCTAAGAGCAGTGGGAGGGGCCTCGCCCGGGGCCCGGCGATCGGTCCGACCGGTCGGGTCCGGGCGTCGGCTCAGCGTCCGGCGGGGACTGCGGCAAGGTCGGCGGGGGACGACAGGGTGCCCCGGACCGCCGTGGCGGCAGCCACCAGCGGGGAGACCAGGTGGGTGCGTCCGCCCGGCCCCTGCCGACCCTCGAAGTTCCTGTTCGACGTCGAAGCGCTGCGCTCCCCGGCTGACAGCTGGTCGGGGTTCATCCCCAGGCACATCGAACAGCCGGCCTGCCGCCACTCGGCCCCGAAGCGGGTGAAGACCTGGTCCAGGCCCTCCTCCTCGGCCTGGCGCCGGACCTTGGCAGATCCGGGGACCACCAGGACCCTGATTCCCTCGGCCTTGGTACGGCCCCGCAGGACGTCCGCAGCAGCGCGCAGGTCCTCGATCCGACCGTTCGTGCAGGATCCGATGAACACCGTGTCGACAGCGATCCGACGCAGCGGGGTGCCCGGTACGAGGTCCATGTACTCCAGGGCCCGCTGCGCGGAGATCTTCTCCGACGGGTCGGTGAAGTCCTCCGGGGACGGCACCTTCCCCGACAGGGGCAGCCCCTGTCCCGGGTTCGTGCCCCAGGTCACGAAAGGTTCCAGTTCGGAACCGTCCAGGACCACCTCCGTGTCGAAAACCGCCTCGGGGTCACCGGCCAGCCGGGACCAGGAGGCCACGGCGGCGTCCCAGTCCTTCCCGCTCGGGGCATGGGGACGGCCGGCGAGGTAGGCGAAGGTGGTCTCGTCCGGAGCGATCATCCCGGCCCTGGCCCCGGCCTCGATCGACATGTTGCAGATCGTCATCCGGGCCTCCATGCTCAGCGCCCGGATGGCCTCGCCGCGGTACTCCAGGACATACCCCTGGCCGCCACCGGTACCGATCCGGGCGATCACCGCCAGGATCACGTCCTTGGCCGTGGTGCCCTCGGGCAGGGCGCCGTTCACCGTGATCGCCATGGTCTTGAAAGGTTTGAGGGGCAGGGTCTGGGTCGCCAGCACGTGCTCGACCTCGCTCGTGCCGATTCCGAACGCCAGGGCCCCGAAGGCGCCGTGCGTCGAGGTGTGGGAATCCCCGCACACGACTGTCAGACCCGGCTGGGTGAGGCCCAGCTGCGGTCCGACCACGTGAACGATTCCTTGGTCGATGTCGCCCAGACGGTGCAGTCTGACGCCGAATTCTTCGCAATTGCGCCGCAGCGTCTCCACCTGGAGACGGCTCACGGGATCGGCGATGGGCTGATCGATGTCCACGGTGGGGACGTTGTGGTCCTCGGTGGCGATCGTCAGATCCGTTCGACGCACCCGCCGACCCGCCACCCGAAGCCCCTCGAACGCCTGGGGGCTGGTCACCTCGTGAAGCAGGTGGAGATCGATGTAGAGCAGGTCGGGCTCGCCGTCGTCGCCCCGGCGCACGACGTGTGCGTCCCAGACTTTCTCTGCCAGTGTGCGTCCCACCGCTGTCCTCCTCGAACGCATCCCGGACCCGGATGCTCGGATCCGCTGTAGTGCACGGCGGCCCACCGGTCCACCGGCGGGCACAGCCCCTTGCATCTCACGAACTGAGACGTCAATATCGACTACCGGACAGGTTATCGCAGCCGATCCCCCCACCCCCCGCGGGTTCATATTATGAGATGAGAGTATCGAAGTATGGACAAGACCAGTGGTGTCGGTGTTCTGGACAAGGCCGCAACGGTCCTCGCAGCCCTCGAGGCCGGACCCTCGACCCTGGCCCAGTTGGTCGCCTCCACCGGGCTCGCCAGGCCGACGGCCCACCGACTGGCAGTGGCCCTGGAACACCACCGGCTGGTCGCCCGGGACATGCAAGGACGGTTCGTCCTCGGACCGCGGCTGGCCGAACTGGCCTCCGCCGCCGGCGAGGACCGCCTCCTCGCCGCCGCGGTGCCCGTACTCATGGCCCTGCGCGACCAGACGGGGGAATCGGCCCAGCTCTACCGCAGACAGGGCGATCAGCGGGTGTGTGTCGCCGCCGCAGAACGCCCCATGGGCCTGAGGGACTCCATCCCCGTGGGCTCGTCCCTGACGATGCTGGCCGGATCCGCAGCCCAGGTGCTCCTGGCCTGGGAGGAACCGGACCGTCTGCACCGAGGTCTCCAGCGCGCCCGCTTCACCGCGACCACCCTGTCCGCCGTCCGCAGACGAGGCTGGGCGCAGAGCATCAGCGAACGAGAACCCGGGGCGGCCTCCGTCTCGGCCCCCGTCCGAGGGCCCTCCGGACGAGTGGTCGCCGCGGTCTCCATCTCCGGGCCGGTCGAACGCATCACCCGCCAACCGGGCCGGCAACACGCCGCAGCGGTCGTGGCCGCCGGAATGCGTCTCACGGAGGTTCTCCGCCGAACCGTCGACTGACCTTTAATCTCTTTTCATGACAGATTAGTGTTTCATACCCTTTTTCACCTTCCGTGCGTACTGTTGGGACGCCGACCTTCCGGTCCTGAACGAAGAACCGACGTTCGGCCCCGACAGAACGAAAGTCCGAACCGCACAGGGCTCGGGTCGCCCCGCGACACGAGAACGCACGAGGGAGAGGGTTCTCATGAAACGGATCCATCCAGGAGGCGTGGCGCTCGCCGCAGCCGCACTCGTCTGGGCCACCCCGGTCACAGGTGCTCTGGCCGCCGGTGCGGCAGCGCCCCGTGACTCCCCTCACGCCGACCGTTCTTCCTCGGTGCTGTCCTCGCCAGAGCTCGAACGGTTCGTCGTCCGGGACAGGATCGTCGATCCGGACGGGGAGGAACATGTGCGCTACGACCGCCGGTATGCCGGCTTACCGGTGGTGGGCGGGGACGTGGTGGTCCACACGGATGCGGCGGGGAGGATCCGGGACGTGGACCGCGCGTCCGAGGCCGCCCTGACCCTGTCCGACACCGTCCCGAGGACGAGCGAGCAGCGGGCGAGGGACGCCGCCGTCCGACGGGCCGCGGCGGATCAGATCACGGTGGACGACCTGAGCTGTCGGCTCGCCGTGATGGCGGACCTGTCCACCGTGAAGGCGCCGCTGCTGGTCTGGGAGACGGTGGTGACCGGTGTCCGGGCCGAGGGAACGCCCAGCAGGCTGCACGTCTTCACCGACGCCCGCTCCAACCAGGTGATCGATGCCAGGGAGGACATCCACACCGGTGTCGGAGAAGGCGTTCACAACGGAAGGGTCGCCCTGGACACGACCCCGACCGACGCCGGGTACCAACTGATCGATCCCGGACGGGGAACGCACGCCGTCCGTGACCTGCGGGGAGGCACAGCGGGGGCCGGAACCCTGTTCGCCGATCCCGACGACGTCTGGGGCGACGGCACGCCGGCCTCCCGGCAGAGCGCTGCCGTGGACGCCGCCTACGGTGCTGCGGTCACCTGGGACTTCCTGCAGAAGGAACTGGGACGCAAGGGCCTCCGGGACGACGGCCGGGCTCCCACCAGCAAGGTCCACTACGGCAAGTTCTATGCGAACGCCTTCTGGGACGAGGCGGCCTTCAGCGTCTCCTACGGGGACGGTCCGGCCGATGACAGGCCCATGACCGCGTTGGACGTCGTGGCCCACGAAATGGGGCACGGACTGACGGCCTCGACGGCACGGCTGGCCTACTCCGGGGAGTCCGGAGGACTGAACGAGGCAGCCAGCGACATTCTCGCGACCTCCGCGGAGTTCTTCGCCGGGAATCCCTCGGACCCCGGCGACTACCGCATCGGGGAGAAACTGGACTACTACGGCGACGGGTCCGCCGTCAGGTACATGGACATGCCTTCCCTGGACGGGATCTCCAAGGACTACTGGTCCCCCCAGCTGAAGAACCTGGGGGTCCATCAGTCCAGTGGCCCGGCCAACCATTTCTTCTACCTGCTCGCTGAGGGCAGCGGGAGCAGGACCATCAACGGGGTCGAACACACCAGCCGGACCGTCGACGGCAGCACGGTGACCGGTCTCGGCCGGGACAAGGCCGTCCGTATCTGGTACCACGCGCTCACCCGCTACTTCACCTCGACCACTGACTACGCTGACGCCCGCCGGGCGACCCTCCAAGCGGCCTCCGATCTGTACGGAACGGAGAGCCCCGAGCAGAGGAGCGTCGCCGAGGCCTGGTCGGCCGTGAACGTGACCGGGCAGACCATCGTTCCCCCGACGACCACGTACTTCGAGAACCTGACGAGGACGACGATCTCCGATCCGGGCTCGACGACCAGCACGATCAAGGTCGAGGGGATCCCGGGCGTCGCGCCGCAGAAGGTGATGGTCGCGGTGGAGATCGGGCATCCGTCCCGCGGGGACCTCCAGCTGGACCTCCGGTCACCGGACGGTCGCGAGTTCCGTCTCAAGGAGGCCGACGAGAAGGACACCGTCCCCGATCTGCGAGCGCTCTACTCGATCACCCCGTCCGGCTGCCAGGCCAACGGGGTCTGGACCCTGATCGTGCAGGATGTCCGGGCCGGGAACACGGGACGCCTCGACCAGTGGGCACTGGTGTTCTAGGAGCGACCGGGAAGAGGGGACTTCGACAGGTGGCCGGCACGGCGGATGGTGGCCGGTGAGCCGGCCGCTGGGAACCCTCGGGAAAAACAACAGGCCCAGGTCGCTTGACCTGGGCCTGCCCGGTGTAGCCCCGACGGGATTCGAACCCGCGCTACCGCCTTGAGAGGGCGGCGTGCTAGGCCACTACACAACGGGGCCTTGCCATCGAAGGGTCCGTGCCGTAACGAACCTTCCGAACGTTTCTGATCATATCCACACGGGACACAACCGACGAAACGCGCTGGGGTACCAGGACTCGAACCTAGACTGACGGAACCAGAATCCGGCGTGCTGCCAATTACACCATACCCCAATGGGTATCGAAACGATCACCAGCCTCTCAGCCGGATCTCGCCTCAACCCGAGAGGACTCTACCGGCCGGTGCCCTCCACCCCCAAATCGGTTCCCGGTCGACCCTGTCCAGCAGCCCCCGCGCAGAAGGGCAGAGGACGATCAAGGGGGCGATCGGCGGAGACGACGGGTCGGAGGGACCCACCCTTGATCGATCCGAGAGCCAGGTCGATCCGAGAGCCAGGTCGATCCGAGAGCCAGGTCGATCCGAGAGTCAGCGGACGACCACCGGATTGGACAGGGTGCCGATCCCCTCGACCTCGACCTCGACCCTCTGTCCGGCGGACATCGGGGCCGAGGGAACGGGGGTTCCGGTCAGCAGAACGTCACCGGGCAACAAAGTCATGGCCATCGACACGTGACAGACCAGATCGGCGACATCCCAGGGCATCGATCCCGTCCGACCGTCCTGCACGATGTTCCCGTCGAGCCGTGTGCGGATGCGCAGGTCCGAAGTGTCCAGGTCGGTCACGAGGAACGGGCCCAACGGGCAGAAGGTGTCGGCGCCCTTGGCCCGCCAGGACCCGCCCGGCTCCTCCTGGCGATCGCGCGCGGTCACGTCGTTCGCGCAGGTGTAACCGACGATGACCTCCGGGACCCTGTGTCGCGGCAGGTCACGACAAATGCGGCCGATGACGACGGCCAGCTCCCCCTCGCAGTGGACCTCCGAGGACCACGGGGGCAGGACGATGGGGTCGTCCGGCCCGACCACGGACGTGTTGGGTTTGAGGAAGGCCTGAGGCTCCCAGGGCCCTTCCCCGTCCCTGTCCCGGGCGGAGTTGCCACCGATGGCGACCACTTTGCTCCGGGGCAGTACGGGCGACAGCAATCGCGTCCCCTCGACCGGGATCCTTTCGCCGGTGAACCGCACGGCCGAGACCAAGGGGTCTCCGGTGACGACAGCGAGGGTCTCCTGCCCTGTTTCCCCGTCCACGACGGCGAAACGAGGGTCATCTCCCGTGGTGAATCTTGCGATACGCACCGGGCGAGCCTACGGGACGTCGTTCTCCCCGATCGGGACGCTCCGCCGATCGTCACCGGACCCGGAGGCGACCGGCCGCGCTCCGATCGGTGGGTACGGACCGTGCCCGTCGCAGGGCACCGCCTCCCGCTCGAATCCCAGCCGGTGGGCAAGTTCGAACACCGCAGCAGCTGTCTCCCGACCCCGTCGGGCTCTCAGACGGCTCGCCGACAGTTCGACCAGAAGGGGAATGGCCTGGGTCCCCCGGATCAGGATCCTCAGCCCCCGCCCCGTCTCGACGATCCATGAGATCAGGGTCTCCGCCAGCACCCAGGCGACTTTCCCGGAGCACCCGGCGATTTCCCAAGCCTCGTTCCGGGGATCGGAACCCACACCGTGGGCGACGGGGGCATAGGGCTCCCCGCAGACCTCACGCTGTACGTGGGTGCATCGATCTCGGAGCTCTGGGACATCCGCCAGCCTGCGTCCGAGTTCCTCCAGGGCTTGCGCGATGGGGTCGGACATGAGAACCCGCACATGGACGCGGTTATCCGCCTGCTGCGTCATCGTGGCACTGTATCGATTGATCATGCGTTTCCGGGGCAATTCCCCCGATCCGGCACACCCCTCTTCCCGACCCCGCACAGCGCCGTCCCCGCCAGCACGCCGGACACGTGGCCGGGGGTCGGTGTCGCCCTCCCGAACACGAGCAGGACGAGCCCGGAGTGACCGGCAGGAGCCGGGAGGAGGGGGTCCCCGGCAGGGGGGTGCTCCTACAGGCAGAAAAGTGCTCCTACAGGAACGGGTCGTTGGCGCCGATGTCCACAGCAGCGTCTCGGGAGACGCATGGGGCAGGAAGCCCAGGAGAAACACATGGAGGGCGCTCGGCTCGACCTGGACGGGTACAGGCCGGGCCGAGCGCCGTCTGTGGAGGGCGCCCCTCCCGGGGGCGCCGCATGTTGTTCCTCCCGGCCCGCTGCGGGGCTCTGTCCCCCCCTCAGCTGCGGGGCTCGATCTCTGCTCAGGTGTGCTGCGGGCAGTGCTGCGGACTGCGCTGCGGGCAGTGCCCGGGCTGTGCTGCGGGCAGTGCGCCGAGGTGCGTTGCAGGCTGTGCCCCAGGCTGTGCTGCGGACAGTGCCCCGAGGTGCGCTGCAGGCAGTGTTGCGGGCAGTGCTGTCCGCCTGTGTTCACGTGCGGCTCTGATGGTGGGAACGGATCCGGCTGTTTCCGAGGTCCCGGCGGACGTCGGGGCAGTCCTTCCCCGAAAGTCCGCCGGGCCCCAGGCCATCAGCCGCCCCGGCGCCTTCGACCGGTCAACCCGACACTGGAGCCGGTCTTGTCACGAGAGGCTTCTCCAGGGCGGCGAGGCGAATCCGCTCGGGGGTTCACGGCGAGGCGATGTCCAGTCCGATTCCTCGCACCCTCCGCGGATCCGTATCGACCCGATCCGAAAACAATCGCATTTTCCGTGTGAACCTGCCACGTCAGCTTTTTCGTGGTCATCCAACATTTTCGTGTTCATCCGATAGAAAGGTGACCTTCCCTGGAGGTTGAAGGCGACACCGGACCATGACAAAGCCTCCCCTGTCACGGACTCTTTTCGTTGACACGACCTGTTTCAATGACACGACTTGTTTCGTTGACATGACTTGTTTCGCTGACATGACTTGTTTCGCTGACACGACCTGTTTCAATGACACAACGTGGCAGGTCACAGGGCGATCTGGTGACTGAGGCCTCGTGTTCTCAGTGCGATAGAACCTCCGCATGGTCTGGTTCCGATACGTCGTGCGCAGTGACGCGATCTTCCAGGAAGCGAACCGTGCCCATGACGGACCGGACCCCCCGGAGGGCAGAGAGTCGCGATCCCTCGCCCACGCGACTCTCTGCGCATTCCTAGGATGCACCTTTCGGCCCGAAATGCAAAATGCTCGCCCACAGGGTCGAACACTCGTTTCATTGCACTATTAGCTGCAATGAAACAAGTGTTTCCCGGCCACGAACAGAAGGCACGCCACGAAGACCGGGCGACACCGGAGAAGGAAGGCCCGCCGCCAGAGGGCTCACGGCAGGGGGATCAGCGGGGCAGCACGCCGTGACGGATCAGACCGAAGGTCAACCCGTCGCAGAGCGCCTGCCAGGAGGCCTCCACGATGTTGGCGCCGACCCCGACACTCTCCCAGGTCGTTGCAGCGTCGCTCGTCTCGATCAGAACTCTCGTCACGGCATCGGTCCCGTGCGAGGACTCCAGGATCCTGACCTTGAAGTCCACCAGCTCCAATTTGGCCAGCTCCGGGTACACCGGCATCAGGGCCTTCCTCAAGGACGCGTCCAAGGCGTTGACGGGCCCGTTCCCCTCCCCCGTCGCAACCTGTCGCTCGTTGCCCGCCCGCAATTTGACCGTGGCCTCGGAGACCGCGTCGGAGCCGGGACGCGATTCGGTGATGACCCTCCAGCTCTCGACCTCGAAGAAGGACGGGCGCGCGCCGTTGACCTCCTCGTGCAGCAGGAGCGAGAAGGACGCGTCGGCGGCCTCGAAGGTGAATCCCCGCGCCTCCAGGTCCTTCACCCGGTCACAGACCCGGGTGAGCAGGTCCCTGTCCCCCGCCAGATCGAAGCCGAGTTCGCGTCCCTTCAACTCGATGGAGGCCTTGCCGGCCATGTCGGAGACCAACATGCGCATGTCGTTCCCCACGGACTGGGGATCGGCGTGCTGATAGAGATCGGGATCGACCTTGATGGCACTCGCATGCAACCCGGCCTTGTGCGCGAAGGCGCTCGCGCCCACGTACGGCTGGCGGGAATGGGGCGGCACATTGGTGATCTCGCTGATGGCGTGCGCGATCCGAGTGACCTCCGCGAGTTTCCCGGGGGGGAGGACCGTCTTTCCCATCTTGAGCTCGAGGTCCGCCACGACCGTCACCAGGTTCGCGTTCCCCGTGCGCTCGCCGTACCCGTTCACCGTGCCCTGCACGTGCGTGGCCCCGGCGCTCACGCCCGCGAGGGTGTTGGCCACGGCGCAACCGGTGTCGTCGTGGCAATGGATCCCCAGCGTCGCGCCCGAGGACTCCCGCACGGACCGGACGATCTCGCTGATCTGAGGGGGCAGCATCCCCCCGTTCGTGTCGCACAGCACCACGACCTCTGCCCCCGCCTGCGAGGCCGCCACCACCACTTCGAGTGCACAGGAGCGATCGAAACGGAACCCGTCGAAGAAGTGCTCCGCGTCCAGGAACACCCGGCGACCTTCGGCGCGCAGGAACTGCACGGTGTCGGTCACCATGGCAAGGTTCTCCTCCGGCGTGGTCCGCAGCGCCTTGCGCACGTGACGCGCATCGCTCTTGGCCACCAGGGTGATGACCGGGGCCTGGGAGTCCAGCAAGGCCCGCACCTGGGGATCGTCACAGGCACGCGTCCCGGTCCGCCGAGTGGAACCGAAAGCGGCCAGGAGCCCGTGGCGCAGCGTCAGTTCCGAGGCGGCCCGGCGGAAGAACTCGGTGTCCTTGGGGATGGCGCCGGGCCATCCGCCCTCGATGAAGCCGACCCCGAGATCGTCCAGATGCCGCGCAATGGCCAACTTGTCCTGCACGGACAGTGTCAGCCCCTCCTGCTGCGCCCCGTCGCGCAGAGTGGTGTCGTAGACGTGGAACTCACTCATCGTGTTCTCCGATGTCCGTGCCCTGAACCGCCGCCACGAAAAAGACCCCTCGCGGATGCGAAGGGCCTGCGCGTCGACGGTGTGGGGGCTGGTCATGCCGGGAGGCTGTGTGCTCTCCGGCCGGTCTGCCCTCGAACGGTGTCGACGCGCCCGTCAATAATGATGGCGCCGGAAGTCATGGCACCCCACAGTGTGCCATACGACACGCCGAGATCCCCGGTCCCGGACCACCGGGTGGGGTGTTCGCGCAGGATTCCTTGCAGTTCCCGCTCGTGCGACCCCGCGGGGAGCGGGATCGCACGAGCGGGCCGACGAGACCTCTCAGCAGAAACGCCGCATCCAGCCGTGCGTGTCGGCCGTGCGCCCCCATTGGATGTCGATCAGGGCGGAGCGCAGCCGGCCCCAGACGGAGTCCTGCGGGCCGGCCGAGGTCCCCGAGGGCGCGGTCGCCTCGCCGCCGTCCCACACCAGCCGACCCACCGGGGTGATCACAGCAGCTGTACCGCAGGCGAAGACCTCACGGATCCGACCATCGGCCATTCCCCGCTGCCACTCGTCGATGTCGACCCTGCGTTCGACGACCTCCAGCCCCTGTTCCTTCGCCAGTTCGATGATCGACGAGCGGGTGATGCCCTCCAGGATGGTCCCGGTGAGTTCCGGGGTCACCAGGAGGCCGTCGTCGTGGACGAAGAAGAGGTTCATGCCCCCCAGCTCCTCGACCCACCGCTGGTCGGCGGCGTCCAGGAAACAGACCTGGTCACAGCCGTGGGCAGAGGCCTCCTGCTGCGCGGCCAGACCGGCCGCGTAGTTGCCGCCGCACTTGGCCGCACCGGTGCCGCCCCTGGCAGCCCTCGTGTAGTTCGTGGACAACCAGATCGAGACCGGTTCGACTCCCTGGGAGAAGTAGGCGCCGACCGGGGAGGCGATGACACAGAACCGGATCCTTCGGGCGGGGCGCACCCCGAGGAAACTCTCCTCGGCGAACATGAACGGCCTGAGATACAGGCTCTGCTCGTCGCCGTCCGGAACCCATTGCCGGTCCTTGGCCACGAGTAGTTCGACTGCGGAGAGGAAGTCCTCCGCGGGAAACTCCGGCAGGGCCATCCTGCGGGCGGACCGGTTGAAACGGTGGGCGTTGGCCTCCGGTCGGAAGCCCCAGATGGAACTGTCCGGGTGCCGGTAGGCCTTGAGCCCTTCGAAGATCTCCTGGCCGTAGTGCAGGACGGCAGCGGCAGGATCGAGACGGAACGGCCCGTAGGGCTCTATCCGCCCGTCGTGCCAGCCCTCCTGATCGGTCCAGACCATGGTGACCATGTGGTCGGTGAAGTGGCGACCGAACCCGGGAGACTCCAGGATCTCCTGCCGACGGGCTGGGTCGGTGGGATCCTCATGGCGGATCTCTCGGAACGTGGAACCTGTCACGAACTGACTCCCTATGCTCATCGCCGCCGACGCACCACGGGTCCCGGGGCACCGCACGCGATCGCGGCATCGGATCAGGTGGGGACCGTATCAACGGAAAATCGAGCGACCTGTCCGATCCTGCTTGCCGGGACAGTTCCAGGGTGCCTCATGCACCTGCTCGGGCGCAGGAAGAGCACGCCGGGAACACCGTCGGCAGGAGGCGGACAGCAGGCGCACCGGGCTGCGGATCAGCCTGCCACTCGGGTGGCAAGGGCGTCGCCGACCTCCGTCGTCGAGCGGGATACTCGCTCGCCCGACGAGGCCCGCGAGGCGAGGTCCGCGGCAACGGCCTGTTCGATCCGACGCGCGGGTTTGTCCAGTCCCAAGTGTTCGAGAAGCAGGGCCGTGGACAGGACCGCTGCGGTGGGGTCGGCCTTGCCGGTTCCCGCGATGTCGGGAGCCGAACCGTGGACTGGCTCGAACATGCTGGGCGACGTGCGGTCCGGGTTCACGTTGCCCGAGGCCGCCAGTCCGATCCCGCCCGTGATGGCAGCGGCGAGATCCGTGATGATGTCGCCGAAGAGGTTGTCGGTCACGATGACGTCGAAGCGCTCCGGGTCGGTCGCCAGGAAGATCGTGGCGGCATCCACGTGCAGGTAGTCGGTGGTGACCTCCGGAAACTCCTGTCCGACACGCTCAACGATCCGCCGCCACAGGTGACCGGCGTGCACGAGGACGTTGTGCTTGTGCACCAACGTCAGCCGCCGACGAGGACGATTCGCCGCCCGCCGGAAGGCGTCACGGACCACGCGTTCGACCCCGAAGGCTGTGTTGATGCTCACCTCGGTCGCGATCTCGTGGGGGGTCCCGGTGCGCACAGAACCGCCGTTCCCGACGTACGGGCCCTCGGTCCCCTCGCGCACGACCACGAAATCGATCTCCCCGGGCTCACTCAGAGGAGAACGGACACCCGGGTAGAGACGCGAGGGACGCAGGTTCACATAGTGGTCCAGTTCGAACCGCAGCCGCAGGAGGAGGCCACGTTCCAGGACTCCGCTGGGCACCCCCGGGTCGCCGACGGCTCCCAGAAGGATGGCGTCATGCCCACGGAGCTCTGCCAGGACGGAATCGGGCAGGGTCTCCCCGGTGGCGTGCCAGCGGCCAGCACCGAGGCCGTACTCGGTGACGTCCACAGCGGCCTGACCGTCCACGGCGGCTCGCATCACCTTCAGAGCCTGGGTGACGACTTCCGGACCGATCCCGTCACCAGGAATGACAGCGAGACGAATGGACTGCGGCATGGCCGAAACCCTACTCCTCGGTCCGGAATCCGGTATTCACATCTCAGATGCTGGTCACGGCGAGGTTTGCTGGTCATGGCGAGATTCGGCGTCCCCTTCTGCGTCCCCCAAGACCGCCCGTCGGGAAGGACCGGTGGAGGTCTCTTCCCGACGGGCGTGGAACGATCAGTGGGAACGGGTCAGGAACGGGTCAGTCGGAGAGCTCCACGAGCCGAGCCGACGTCGCCCCGATCTCACCGGCGATCTGTTCGATGACACCGGCCCCGACCGCCGTGTCCAGGGTGAGCACGCTGACGGCCTCCCCGCCCTCGACATCCCGGCCGACCTGCATGGCCGCGATGTTGGCTCCGGCCGCACCGAGAAGGCGACCCAGGACCCCGATGACCCCGGGACGGTCCGTGTAGCGCAGGACCAGAAGATGATCGGCGATCGGGACCTCGAGGTCCAGACCGTCGATGCCGACGAGCTTCGCGATCTGTTTGGGCCCGGTCAGGGTCCCCGAGACGGACAGGTGGGTGCCGTCGGCGAGTGTCCCCCGCAACGTGATCATGTTGCGGAACTCCGGGCAGTTCGGGTCCTTGACGAGCCGGACCTCGATACCTCTGTCCTTGGCCAGGGCCGGGGCGTTGACGTACGTGACCTGTTCCTCGACAACGTCGAGGAACAGTCCCTTGAGCGCGGCCAGCTGGAGCACGGAGACGTCCAGAGCAGCGATCTCACCGCGCACCTCGACGTCCAGCTGCACCGGCACGCCCGCGGCGATCGCGGTGAAGACACGGCCCAGTTTCTCCGTGAGCGGGATCCCGGGACGAACATCAGTGTCGATCACCCCGCCGGAGACGTTGACGGCGTCCGGCACGAGTTCACCGGCCAGGGCCAGACGGACCGACCTCGCGACGGAGACCCCGGCCCTCTCCTGGGCCTCCGCGGTCGACGCCCCCAGGTGGGGAGTGGCCACCACGGAGTCCAGGCCGAACAGGGGAGAGTCGGTGCACGGTTCCTTGGAGTAGACGTCCAGTCCGGCGCCGGCGACCCGCCCGTCCACGATCGCGTCGTACAGGGCCTTCTCGTCGACGATGCCGCCCCGGGCCGCATTGATGATCTGCACGGTCGGCTTGACCTTGTGCAGTTCCGCGTCGCCGATGAGGCCGAGGGTCTCGGGCGTCCTGGGCAGGTGCACCGTGATGAAATCGCTCTCGGCGAGCAGGTCGTCCAGGGCGACCAGACGCACGCCGAGCTGCCCCGCGCGAACGCTGCTCACGTAGGGGTCGAAGGCGATGACCTTCATGCCGAAGGCCGACAGCCTCTCGGCGACGAGCATGCCGATCCGGCCGAGGCCCACGACGCCGACGGTCTTCTCGTACAGCTCCGCCCCGGAGTACTGGGACCGTTTCCACTGGCCCTCGCGCAGGGCGCTGCCGGCCTGGGGCACGTTCCTCGCGCTGGCCAGGAGCAGTGCGATGGCGAGCTCGGCCGCGGACACGATGTTGGAGGTGGGCGCGTTCACCACCATCACGCCGGCCTGGGTGGCGGCTTTGACGTCCACGTTGTCCAGGCCGACCCCGGCCCGGGCGACGACCTTCAACGAACGGGCCGCGGCGAGGGCCTCGGCATCGACCTTGGTCGCGGAGCGGATCAGGATGGCGTCGGCGTCGACGATCGCTGCCAGCAGCTGGGACCGGTCGGATCCGTCGCAGGAGCGGATCTCGAAGTCAGGGCCGAGAGCCTCGACTGTTGCGGGCGAGAGCTCCTCGGCGATCAGCACGACGGGCTTGGTCACGACTGTCCCTTCATGATCTACGGCAGGGCTTTCCAGCACCCCGGCCCGAGTGTACGGACGCTTGTGAAAGGCTTCACGAACGTCCGCCATTCGGGACGGGGCGCTGGTGCGAGAGCGCAATCGGACTCAGCGGGCGGACTCAGCGGGCGGCTGAACCCTCCTGGTAGTCCGCATCGTCCTTCTGGGAGGACTTGACCCAGCTCATGAGCTTTCGCAGTTCCCGGCCCGTGACCTCGATGGGGTGCTGCTCGCCCTGGGCCCGCAGCTGTTTGAACTCCGGGGCGCCGGCGTCCTGGTCGGCGATGAACCGTTCGGCGAAGGCACCGTTGCGGATGTCAGCAAGGACCGCCTTCATGTTCTCCTTCACGTGCTGATCGATGACCCTCGGACCGGAGACGTAGTCGCCGTACTCCGCAGTGTCCGAAACACTCCAACGCTGCTTGGCGATCCCGCCCTCGTACATGAGGTCGACGATGAGCTTCAGCTCGTGCAGGCACTCGAAGTAGGCGATCTCGGGCTGGTACCCGGCCTCGATGAGGGTCTCGAAGCCGTACTGGACGAGCTGGGATGCCCCTCCGCAGAGAACCGCCTGCTCACCGAACAGGTCTGTTTCGCATTCCTCCGTGAAGGTCGTCTTGATCCCGCCCGCGCGCAGACCGCCGAGTGCCCTGGCGTAGGCGAGCGTGAGGGGCCAGGCCCGACCGGAGGCGTCCCTCTCGACGGCGACGAGCACCGGCACTCCCCGGCCGTCCACATATTCCCTGCGGACGAGGTGCCCCGGGCCCTTGGGCGCCACCATGCAGACGTCCACGCCCTCCGGCGGGGTGATGTACCCGAAACGGATGTTGAACCCGTGTCCGAAGAAGAGGGCATCACCCTCGGACAAATGCGGTGCGATGGAGTCCTTGTAGACATGCCGCTGCACGTGGTCCGGAACCAGGACCATGATCAAATCAGCTTCCTGCGCGGCCTGGGCCGGCGTCACCACCCTCAGTCCCTCGGCCTCGGCCTTGGGACGGCTCTTGCTGCCCTCGGGCAGCCCGACCCGAACGTCGACCCCCGAGTCCCGCAGACTCAACGAATGCGCGTGTCCCTGACTGCCGTACCCGAGAACCGCAACACGGCGGCCCTGGATGATCGACAGGTCTGCATCGTCGTCGTAGTACATCTCGGCCACAGGGACCTTCTCCTTCACCTGGTATTGACGTCGTCGTGACCGGATCGGTCACGGAACGGAACGGATTCTCCGATCATGGGGCATCCGGCTCCCGGTCCTTCCCTCGGGGACCGGCGGCCCTTCCTTCGGGGACCGGCGGAGCCTCCACGAGGGTCTCAGGCCGAGCGCAGCTCCCGCTCGGCCATCGACCGGTTGCCCCGGCCGATCCCGACCAGACCGGACTGCACCAGTTCCCGGATGCCGAAGGGATCCATCACCTTCAAGAACGCCTCGAGTTTCTCGGGATTGCCGGTGACCTC
Organism: Actinomycetota bacterium; assembly: GCA_030837505.1. GTDB lineage: Bacteria > Actinomycetota > Actinomycetes > Actinomycetales > Kineosporiaceae > JAUPKJ01. The sequence goes on along the minus strand of JAUPKJ010000259.1, from coordinate 15,812 downwards.
GATGGTCAGGGCATCGGGAGCGACATCGACGACCTTGGCCCGGAAGAGCCCGACGGCCTCCATGACCTGTGATCGGTTCTGCAGATCGGCCTTGACCTTGACCAACAACAGTTCGCGCTGCACGGAGGCCGGGGGCTCCAACTCCACGATCTTGATGACGTTGATCAATTTGTTGAGCTGCTTGGTCACCTGTTCCAGGGGCAGCTCCTCGACGTCCACGACCACGGTCATGCGCGAGACGTCGGGATGCTCGGTCGGGCCGACGGCCAGAGAGTGGATATTGAACCCGCGCCGGGCGAACAGCCCCGCCACGCGGGTCAGGACGCCGGGTCGGTTCTCCACGAGAACCGACAGAGTGTGCTTGCTCATCGGGTGGTCCTCATTCCTCGTGCTGCGCATGATGCCTCGTGCTGCGCATGGATGATCTGGTCCGGCTTCCGCTGGGCTCGTCACAGGTCGCGGTCCCAGTCGGGGGTCATGTCCCGCGCGATCTGGATGTTGTCGTTGCTCACCCCGGCGGGCACCATGGGCCAGACCATGGCGTCGCGGTGCACCACGAAGTCGACGACGACGGGTGTGTCGTCGATCGACATCGCTTTCTCGATCGTGGCGTCCACGTCCTGGGGTTTCTCGCAGCGCAGACCGACGCACCCGTAAGCCTCTGCGAGCCGGACGAAGTCGGGGATCCGATTTCCGACCGAGGTGTGCAGGTCGGTGTTGGAGTACCTCTGCTCGTAGAAGAGGGTCTGCCATTGCCGGACCATTCCGAGGCTGGAGTTGTTGATCACAGCGACCTTGATGGGAATGTTGTTGATCACGCAGGTCGCCAGTTCCTGATTGGTCATCTGGAAGCAGCCGTCGCCGTCGATCGTCCAAACAGTCCGATCGGGTTGAGCGGCTTTCGCCCCCATGGCGGCCGGAACCCCGAAGCCCATCGTCCCCAGCCCGCCGGAAGTGATCCAGGCATTGGGCCTCTCATGCCGGATGAATTGCGAGGACCACATCTGGTGCTGGCCGACCCCCGACACGAAGATCGACTCAGGACCGCTGATCTCGCCGATCCGTTCGATGACGTGCTGAGGGGCGATCTCACCGGCGGGCGGCTCCGAATACCCCAGGGGATACGTGGTTCTCCAGGAGCCGACCTGGGTCCACCACCGCTCGAGATCCGCTTTCCGACCGGCGACGTGTTCGGACTCCACCGCGTTGATCAACTCTATGATCACGTCTTTGCAGTCGCCCACGATGGGGACGTCCGCCGTCCGATTCTTGGAGATCTCGGCGGGATCGATGTCCGCGTGGACCACCACGGCGTGAGGCGCGAAGGTGTTCAGTTTTCCGGTCACCCTGTCGTCGAAACGCGCTCCCAGGCTGACGATCAGGTCGGACTTCTGCAGAGCCGTGACGGCAGCGACCGTGCCGTGCATCCCCGGCATCCCCAGATGCGCGGGATGAGAATCAGGCAGGGCCCCCCTGGCCGTCAGGGTCGTCACCACGGGGATCCCCGTGAGGTCCACCAGCTTGCGCAGAACCTGAGCTGCCCGGGCCCGGATGACTCCGCCCCCCACGTAGAGAACCGGGCTGCGGGAAGTGACCATCAGACGGGCCGCCTCCCTGATCTGCTTGCCGTGAGGTCTGGAGACCGGCCGGTAACCGGGCAGGTCCAGTTTGGCCGGCCAGTGGAAAATGGTGTTCGCCTGCAGGGCGTCCTTGGCCACGTCCACCAGCACCGGCCCGGGGCGTCCCGTGCCGGCGATGTGGAAGGCCTCTGCGAGAACCCTCGGGATGTCCGCGGGATCGGTGACGAGGTAATTGTGTTTCGTGATGGGCAGGGTGATCCCTGAGATGTCGGCTTCCTGGAACCCGTCCGTACCGATGAGGGGCGTGGCGACCTGCCCGGTGATCGCGACCATCGGGACCGAGTCCATGTACGCGTCCGCGATCGGTGTGACCAGATTGGTCGCGCCGGGGCCCGAGGTCGCGATACAGACGCCCGGGCGACCTGTCGCCTGGGCATATCCCTCGGCCGCATGTCCCGCGCCCTGTTCGTGACGAACCAAAATATGACGAACGGAGGGTGAATCCATCAAAGGGTCGTACAACGGCAGTACCGCACCGCCGGGGATACCGAACACGGTGTCCACTCCGAGGGTCTCCAGCGAGCGGACGAGGCTCTGCGCACCGGTCATGGTCTCGCCGGTGGCCCTCGGTCCGGACGCTGTCGGTTGACCCGCGGAAGGGGTGCGGGCCGTTTCGTTCGCGGTGCGGGAGCCTGACATCGCGGCTTCTCCTCGTCTGTCAGCTGGATCGGTCGTGGTCCTTCAGGGACTCTTTCCGGGGACGAAAAGACCCCTCGGCCCGGTCGAACGGGCAGGCGAGGGGTCGCGCGCTCAGCGGGGGTCTTCCGACCGCCTCAGCCGGCGCGCCGTCCAAGTACGAGAGTCAGACGCACAGTGTCACGCTTCACCGGAATGCGAACCGTGTCAATCACCGCCACGCCCGGTCTCGCGATCTGAGACGACCACGGTGGTGCGTCGCACCGGAGGGGGCGAGCGCCGAGAAGGGCTGCGAGCTGGGGGAACGGCTCCCGGATCCGCGCAGGACACCTCCTGCGGCGCAGCCCCCGACCGCCCGGTCGACCCGGTCGGCCCGGGGACGTCGTCCGTCCCGGAGGGCTCCTGCCCCGGCCCGACCGGGGGGAGACCACCCTCCAGGGAGAGGTCCAGGGGCGAGGCCCTCAGAACGGATTCGAGTTCCTCGGGGGGCAGAGCCTTGCACAGGACGAACCCTTGTCCGGAGTACGCCCCCAGGTCTCGGACGAGACGGAGGGTACGGGAGTCCTCCAGACCTTCCACGACCACCAGCATCCCCAGGGCTCTCACCATGCTGATGACCGAGCGCACCAGGGTCGTGGCCCGAGGCTCCTCCCCCAGCCCCACCAACATCTGTCGATCCATCTTCACCGAGCGGACCGGCAGACGCAGCAAATAGCTGAGGGACGAGTATCCGGTACCGAAATCGTCGATCGCCAGGACGACGCCGTCCTGCGCCAGAGACCTCAGCTCCTCGACCGCAGGGTCTCCCTCACCGAGCAGCTTGCTCTCCGTGACCTCGATCACGAGCCGGTCCGGCGGCAGTTCCGAACTGCGCAACACGCGACGGACCAGGTCGGCAAGGCCCCCAGCTGCCAGCTGGAGGACCGAGACGTTCACCCCCACCGACAGATCGTGGCCCTGGGCCCTCCAGCGGGCGGCCTGCCGTGTCGCCTCCACGAGAACCCACTCCCCCAGGTCCTCGATGGCACCGGAGTTCTCAGCGGCCTCCACGAGTTCCTCGGGGCTCACGACCTCCGGGAGCCAGGACAGTGCATCCGGGTTCCCCCGACCGTCCCTGACCCGGACCAGGGCCTCGACTCCGACCACAGCGCCGTCGCTCAGCCTCACGACCGGCTGGTAGGCCAGGCGCAGCCGACCGGTGTCCAAGGCCCGCCTGAGGCCGATGGCTATGTCCACGCGACGAAGATCTTCCTGTTCCAGACTCCTGTCCCAACACACCGCTGGTCCGTGGCCAGCCCGTTTGGCCCGGGACAGGGCCAGACCCCCGCGGTGCAACAGCATCGACGCCCCGCCCCCCGCCGGCAGGTCCATCGAACGAGCCACCCCGATACTCAGATCCAGACGAACCGTCCGGTCCCCCACGAGGAAGGACGGCCTGGCCGACCCGAGAAGACGGCGGGCTGCCCGTACCTCGACCGCGGGCCCGATCTCTCTCGTCCTCTCCGCACCCTCTCCGCTGTCCCCGGCCCCCGCCGTACGGTGTTTTCGAGGATGGGGGGGTTGCCTCACCGCGATCACGAACTCGTCGTTCCCCACTCTGGCAATGATCGATTCCACCGCGCCCAGACCGTCGACGGCTCCGCGAAGCCTGGCCGCCACCTCGACGAGAACCCTGTCACCGGATTCCCGTCCGAAACGATCGTTGATGTTCTGAAAACCCCTCACATCGAGGTGGAAGACGGTCGCCCTCCCCCCTGAGTTCAACCAGGCCTCGATCGATCCCACGAGGTGCGCACGGTTGGGCAGGGCCGTCAGCTGATCGAAACGGGTGAGATGATCAACTCGCTCCCTCAGGGCCTCGGTCTCGGTGACATCGGTGAAAGTCGCGACCGCCCCTTCCTCGGTACGACGGAGACGAAGATCGACGATCCCCACGGCGGGGGGAAGCAGCTCGATCCTGACCAGGCCGGTGCTGCGTTCGCCCCGGCTCATGGCGGACAGAAGGGTTCGGACGGCGTCATGGTGCCGGGAGGGCAGCAGGTCGATCGTCCTCCGACCGACCAGTGGTTCCGGTCCGACCATCAACAGCTTTCTCACCGCCGAGCCGGCGGAGCGGATCCGGCCGTTCCCATCGATTTCCAGAACTGCTTCCTCAGTATTTTCCAAGAAATCCGAGAATCTTTTTCTCTCCCTCTTGAGTTCCTCCGCCGACGCCCGGCCCTCCTTCGCACGGACACCGCGACCGACAGCGGTGAGAAAGGCGACGAACGCCAGCAGTACCACAGGGAGTTCGTTGCGCTCCCCCACCGTGCACCGGACGGAGACCGAAACCACCGCGAGCATCAGAACCATCAGCGGGAAGACCTCGGAGTACACCGAAGAGCCTTCCGGTGAACCCCGTCCGAAGGGTTCCCTCCAGGCGCAGACCGACAGCAGGAGACAGCCTCCGAGAAAAAACCACGGAACGAGGCCGCCGATCGCCCGGCCGTGGTCCGACGTCACTGCCCGGAGGCCGTGGGAGAGGGCGAAGGACAAAAAAGCTGCCGAGCCCCAGGGGAAGGCTGTTCCTCGACGGTCGTCCCCTCCCCGGGCCCGAGGCGACGACAACCGGGCAAGAGCCTGGGCCAGGGCGATCTGGGTACCTGCCACGAGAACCGACACGAGGCGGTCCGGAGGGAGAGCCCCCAGCTCCCCGTTCACCCCCCACAGGACAAGAACTGCGCAGGAGGCGACCTCCAGGGACTCCAGAACCAGGAACGGCATCCGCACCGTGCGGCAGACCGAGCAGAGCCGCCGGAGGACGACGGCCTGCCCGATCAGCGTTCCCAGCGCCAGAACCGTGACGCTCACGACACGCAGGGTCCCCAGGAGTTCCCGTTGTCGCTCAGGAAAGTCCCACTGTTCCGCAAGAAGCACCGTGAGCCCGGCGAGAAGGATCCAGCCGGCGATCGCAATCGATGTCAGGCGCGCATGGCCCGTTCTGCGGGTCAGGCCCTGAAAGGTCCATGACACACCGGCGAGAAGGGCACACCCTGTCATGACTGGCGGGGGGATGGGCGATACCACGCCGTGAGAGTAACGTTCCGTAGGTCCCGACGGACACCGATCGGCGGTTTTACCGTTAACTGTTACGCGCCGCAGCCGATCATAAAATCCAGGTGATCAACCTGACGTCAGGGCATGAAACAAAACACACCCCACCCCATTGACAAAAGCACCCTGGGGCAGTTCGGGACGGCAGGTCCCGTCCTTCGCCTCCGAACAGCCCTCCCCGGGAACCCGTCCGGGGCAACCCGAAGGTCTGGAGGGAAGGGGGCCCCGCTCGGATCCCACCACGGCACATGCCTCCTCGTGAGCAGGGCCTCGCGCCGTGTCATCGCTGTCGGACCCACCACCGCTCCCCGTCGACCGTCCGGCGCCCTCCGCCCCCAGCACAATTCCCCGACGCCACGCCGGTCTGTGGGGGAAGCCCTGTTCTGAGAGGACGAGGAAGGCGAGATAGCGTGAGGTGCAACGTGCCTTCCAACGTGCCTTCCCGTGGTTGAGGAGTGAGTAATGTCGCAGGTGCCTGTCAAGGTGACCGTGACCGGCGCCGCCGGTCAGATCGGCTATGCCCTGCTGTTCCGCATCGCATCGGGTCAGATGCTCGGCCCCGACGTTCCGGTTTCACTCAACTTGCTGGAGATCCCGCAGGCTGTCCGGGCCGCCGAGGGAACTGCCATGGAGCTGTCGGACTGCGCCTTCCCGCTGCTGGCCGGCATCGAGGTCATGGACGACCCGAAGCGTGCCTTCAACGGCGCGAACGTCGCGCTGCTCGTCGGTGCCCGCCCCCGTGCGAAGGGGATGGAACGCGGTGACCTCCTGGAGGCCAACGGCGGAATCTTCAAGCCGCAGGGTGAGGCGATCAACGCCGGAGCAGCAGACGACATCCGGGTCCTGGTCGTGGGCAACCCAGCGAACACCAACGCGCTGATCGCTCAGGCGAACGCCCCGGACGTCCCCGCGGAACGCTTCACCGCCATGACGCGACTGGACCACAACCGCGCCATTTCCCAGCTGTCGCTCCGCCTGCAGACCCCCGTCGATTCGATCAAAAAAATGTCCATCTGGGGCAACCACTCCGCCACGCAGTACCCCGATCTGATCCACACCGAGGTCAATGGCGCCCCAGCTCTGAGCCAGGTCGACCAGGCCTGGGTGCAGGACGTCTTCATCCCCACGGTCGCCAAACGAGGTGCCGCGATCATCGAGGCCCGCGGGGCCTCCTCCGCCGCGTCCGCTGCGAACGCGGCGATCGATCACATCTTCAGCTGGGTCAAGGGGACCCCCGAAGGCGACTGGACCTCCGCCGGTGTGATCTCGGACGGTTCCTACGGCGTGCCCGAAGGACTCATTTCCTCCTTCCCCGTCGTCTCGACGGACGGTCGGTACCAGATCGTGCAGGGGCTCGAGATCGACAGCTTCTCCCGGGAGCGGATCGAGGCCTCCGTGGCGGAACTGGTCGAAGAGTCTGAGGCCGTCAAGGCTCTGGGGCTCGTCTGAACCGGGTTCTCTGTCGAGAGCATTGGATTCGGTGATCGTTCGGAACGCCGAAGAGCTCCGGGAGACACGAATCGTTCGTTCGTGGACAGCCCGCAGGCTCCGGTGAGGGGCTCGGTCCAGCAGCGGACCGAGCCCCTCACCGTTCTCGAAAGCGACCGGTCCTCTGCTGACGGCCGTCCGTCCCCGCGCGCGCAGGGACCGGGATCACGTGAAGTCCGCCAGGGCAGGAGGCACGGGTCGGTCTGAACAATAGTTCGCCGGCGGTCGTGCCGATCCGGCCGTGTTGGCGACGCGTTTGCCTGTTCCGGGTTCCCGAGCGGGGAGGATCGCGTCCATGGCCTTCCCCCGAAGGGCCTGGATGAGGACGTCGGCCGGGACGGCGGAGCCGAAGAGGTAGCCCTGCCCGTAACGCGCGCCAAGACCTGCGACGGCTTGCGCTGTTCCCCGGTCCTCGACGCCCTCGACGACCACTGCCATACCGATTCCCTTGCCGAGATCGACGATTGCCTTCACAATGGCGCGATCGGATTGGTCCTGCAGGAGCCGAGTGGTCAGGGAACGATCGACCTTCAATATTTTGGCAGGAAAACGTTGCAGGTAGCCCAGGGACGAATAACCGGTACCGAAATCGTCGATCGCTATCGTCACGCCCAGGTTGGCGAGGCGGGTCAGAGCTCGGACCGCAGGGCCGTCCTCATCCACCAGAACGGCCTCCGTCACCTCGATGGTCAGCGATTCCGGCCGGACACGGTGCGCGGTCAACGCGTCCTCGATGACACGATGGAAATCTTTCACATGCAGCTGGAGAGGCGAAACATTGCAGGCGACACGGACCCCGTGCTGCAGCATCCCGCTCGACGAGGCCTGCGAGAGCGATTCATGGAGCACGTGTTCCCCGAGCGCGATCACCAGACCGCTCTCCTCCGCGACCGGTATGAACTCGTCCGGTCGTACCGTGCCCAGCACGTCGTCGTCCCATCGCGCCAGGGCCTCCGCGCTGCTGACGCGCCCCTCGTGCAAATCGATGATCGGCTGAAAATGCACTGTCACCTTGCCGTCGTCGACCGCGAGGCGCAGTCTGTGCTCGATGACCAGACGTCGTTGACGAGCGAGCGCAGCCGTATGGTCGAAAGCTTGCACCCGTTCACGTCCCGGTTGTTTCGCGGCACGCATCGCACTGCTGGCCGCAGAAAGCGCGGCCAGAGGATCCACCACCAGGTGCCCGCTTCCGACTGCCACGGGAATCGTGGCACGACCGACCGAGGCCACCCCGACGCTCGCCGACACCGAAACAAGATCGCCGCCGGGGACCTCGGACGAGGAGCGGTGGACCGCCGCTATTACTTTTCTTCCCAGCTCCAGCCCGTGTTCCACATCTCCTCTGACGAGGACGGCGAACTCGTCGCCACCGATTCTGCAGACGAGTGTCCGAGGTGGCAGTACCTGTCGGATCTTCTTGCTGACGACGCACAGCAGGGAGTCACCGGTGGCATGTCCCAGAAGGTCATTGACCACTTTGAAGCCGTCGAGGTCCACGCAGAGCAGACACCAGGGGGCGTCGTGCGCGACGGTTTCCATGCGCTCCGAGAGAACTCTTCGGTTCGCGAGCCCGGTCAACGGGTCGGTGGTCGCGGCCCGGTGGAGCCTTTCCAGGAGCGCGTTCCTCCCCCGGCTGTTGATTATTTCTCTGCACCAGAGGGCCACGACGGTCAGCAGGACGAGCCAGATGGAAACCGCGTCCGCAGGGGTCCCCCGCCCTGCCACGGTGGCGGCGATACCAATTCCCAGGAGCGCCAGGCCGAGGGTGGTGGTTCTTCCGGACGACGGCTCCTCCGGGTCCTTGCTGCCCTCGCCGGAAGTCGCCCGGAAAGCTCCGGGACCGGATGGTCCCCGCAGTCCGTGATCCATCAGACCCGCCGCGACCAAGGATATTCCCAAGCACCACAGTGTTGCGCCGCCCCAGGGGATCCCCTGCACGGCCAGAGCGGTGGATCTCAAGATGGTGAGATCGCCCTCGATGAAGATCAGGCAGCCCACGGCGAGGACGGCCGTCCCACTGGTCCGACACCGCAGAGCTGCGATCAGGCAGGCGGTCCCGATGATGACATCAGAAACCAGAGTAAGGACGACAATAAATATCACCGGTCCTGAGGACCTCGACTCCAAAATATCTCTGAAACCGATCTGCCACATCAGGAGAGAAGCGGCCAGACCGAGCAGGACGGCATCGAGGACCAGCGTCGAATAGGGCTTCCCGAGGTGGGCGAAGAAGGAGGTCCCCATGGTGGACCCGACCAACAGGGCCAGTCCGAGCAGAAGAACCAGGAGGCCGGAGGGTGGAAAGGGGGGCAGCCCCGGGGCCCTGCCGATCCCCGAAGCCGTCTGGCCGAGGGCGACCAGCAGCATCGCGATTCCGGTCCAATAACTGAACGCACGCCGAGAGGGTCGGGGCGACGGGGCCGTGTCGGTCATCAGCACCACGCCGCTGACACACGCGATCGCAGCGGAGGCGATCCTCGCGTTGAGCACCGTGCAGTCGAAGGACGAGAGGCCCAGGAACACGGTGACGGAGGCTGCTGCAGATGCCGAGACGGCGAGGATCGACAGGCGGGTGCCCCACGTCGATCGAGATCCGGGTAGGCCCACTCTCACCCCCGATCGCAGTCGCGGGTCGGCCCTGCCCCTCGGTGGAACCGGGTGCCCGTCCTTCGTTCTCCGGTCTCGTCGTGATACGACAGTGCTTCTGCGCGCTCCTGCCCTCCCTCTCCGCCCGTCCCGGGGGAACGACACGTTCCCCGGTTCGTCGAGCGGAGTGTCAAGAATTGTCTCGTTCAGGCCCTCGAGGGGAAGCAGCTCCGATGTGCCTCGGACCGGTCCGGTCCTCCGAGGAGATCCGTGGCCGAGGAGATCCGTGGCCCGGGGAGGGACTTGTGTCGTCAGAGGTCCGTCTCGCCCTCCTGGGGAACCAACCGCTTCAGAACCAGATCCTTCACTCTAGCGGCATCGGCCTTCCCACGCATATCCCTCATAACAGCGCCAATCAATGCCCCGGTCGCTGCGGTCTTTCCGGAGAGGATCTTCTTGACAACCGCGGGGTTGGCTTCGATGGCACGGTCCACCGCCGCCCCGAGAGCGGAGTCGTCCGACACCACGCTCAGCCCACGAGCAGCTGCGACTTTCTCGGGTCCGCCCTCTTCGGCGAGGACGCCGTCGAGGACCTGCCGGGCGAGGGTGTCCGTGAGGCGTCCGGCATCGACCATTCCCTGCAGCTCGACCACCTGCTCACAGGTGATCGGCAGATCGCAGAGGTCGACCCCCCGGGCCTTTGCCTGTCTGGCCAGTTCGCCGCTCCACCACTTCCGTGCGGCGGCAGGCGTTGCTCCGGCCTCGATGGTGGCGGCGACCAGGTCGACCGCACCGGCATTGATCAGGTCCCGGAGTTCCGCCTCCGAGAATCCCCACTCGGCCCGGAGCCGACGCCGACGCTCGGCCGGGGGCTCAGGAATGGTAGCCCTGAGCGAATCCACCCATTCCGGATCGGATTGCATCGGGACGAGGTCGGGCTCCGGGAAGTAGCGGTAGTCCTCCGCGTCGGACTTCTCCCGACCCGAGGTGGTGATCCCCGTGTCCTCGTGCCAGTGCCGTGTCTCCTGGACGATCTTCTGTCCCGTTCGGAGACGGGCGGCATGCCTCTTGATTTCATAGCGAACGGCGCGCTCGATGCTGCGCAGCGAGTTCACGTTCTTGGTCTCGCTACGGGTTCCGAGAGGTACGGACATCTGATCGTCGTCCTGACGCGAACGCAACGACAGGTTCACATCGCACCGAAGCGATCCCTGTTCCATCTTGACGTCGGAAACGCCCAGGCCCTTCAAGAGATCACGCAACGAGCTCACGTACGCCTTCGCGACCTCCGGGGCCCGCTCCCCCGCCCCGGTGAGCGGTTTGGTCACGATCTCGATCAACGGAATACCGGCCCGGTTGTAGTCGACCAGGGAGTAGTCCGCACCGTGGATCCTGCCGGTGGAGCCCCCGACGTGCAGGGACTTCCCGGTGTCCTCCTCCATGTGGGCACGCTCGATGGCGACCCGGTACACCTCGCCGTCGGAGAGTTCGACGTCGAGCCAGCCGTCATGCGCGATGGGCTCGTCGTACTGCGACGTCTGAAAATTCTTCGGCATGTCCGGGTAGAAATAATTCTTGCGCGCGAACCGGCAGAGAGGAGCGATCCGGCAATTCAGCGCCAGGCCGATCCGCACAGCGGATTCCAGCCCGGCCCGGTTCAGCACAGGAAGGGCACCGGGCAACCCCAGGCACACCGGACAGACCTGGGTGTTCGGTTCGGCGCCGAACTCCGTCGGGCACCCGCAGAACATCTTCGTGACGGTGTTCAGCTCCACATGCACCTCGAGCCCCATCACCGGGTCGAAGGCCGCCGTGGCAGTGTCGTAGTCCAGAACCTCGTCGAGGGTGCCGGGGCCGTTGGCCGTGGTCGTCATGCTCGGTCTACCTACCTTGGTGGTGGTCCGGTCCCGGAGAACGCCCGAGGCCGATTCGATGGCTTGAACTCGGCCTGCTCTCAGCGGGCGACGGATGCTGACGAGATTTCCGGGGCCCTGTCCAGAAGAGGACCTCCCCGGCGGACCTCCAGAAGAGTCTCCAGAGCAGCACCCACGTGGTAGAGGCGGTCGTCGGCCCTCGCCGGGGCAAGGATCTGGAAACCCACGGGGAGGTCGTCCTCGTCGGCGATCCCCGCAGGGATCGACATTGCCGGGACACCGGCCAGGTTCGCGGGGATCGTGGCAACGTCATTGAGGTACATCGCCAGGGGATCCTCCAGTTTCTCCCCCAGCCGGAAAGCTGTCGTGGGAGCTGTCGGCGAGACCAGTACATCGGCGTTCTCGAACGCTCTCGCGAAATCCCTCTGGATGAGGGTCCGAACTTTCTGGGCGCTCCCGTAATAGGCGTCGTAGTACCCGGAGGACAGGGCGTAGGTCCCCAGAATGATGCGTCGCTTGACCTCGTCCCCGAAGCCGGCAGCTCTCGTCGCCGCCATGACTTGTTCCGCAGTGGGGTCGACGACCTTCTCGGGACGGACACGCAGGCCGTACCTCATGGCATCGAACTTGGCCAGATTGCTGCTCGCCTCGCTGGGAAGGATCAGGTAGTAAGCGGCCAGGGCGGCGGTGAAACTCGGGCACTCGACGTCGACCAGTGTGGCCCCTGCTTCCACGAGCAGCGCCGTGGCCTCGTCGAATCGTGCTCTGACGCCGGGCTGACAGCCGTCGCCGGACAGCTCCCGGATCACTCCGATGCGCAGACCTGCGACGTCCCTGTTCCGAGCCGCTCCCACGACATCCGGCACGTCGTCGGTCAGGCTCGTGGAATCCAACGGATCGTGCCCTGCCATCACCTCGTGCAGGAGCGCCGTGTCCAGAACGGTGCGCCCGCACGGTCCCGCCTGGTCGAGGCTGCTGGCCAAGGCGACAAGGCCGTAGCGGGACACCCCACCATAGGTGGGCTTCACCCCGACGGTGCCCGTGACAGCAGCCGGCTGCCGGATCGACCCGCCGGTGTCCGACCCCGTTGCCAGGGGCGCTTGGAAAGCCGCCAACGCCGCAGCGGAGCCGCCCCCCGACCCTCCGGGAATGCGGTCCAGGTCCCACGGATTCCGGGTGGGGCCGAACGCCGAGTGCTCGGTGGACGAGCCCATCGCGAACTCGTCCATGTTGGTCTTGCCGAGGATCGGCATCCGCGCGTCCCGAAGGTTACGGACGACGGTGGCGTCGTAGGGCGGAATCCAACCGTCGAGAATCCGTGAACCGCAGGTCGTCGGCATCCCACGAGTGGTCATCACGTCCTTGACCGCCACGGGCACGCCGGCGAGGGGGTGCAATTGCTCGCCCGCGGCGCGGGCCCGGTCCACGGCGGCAGCCGTTGCGAGCGCAGAATCCGCCGAGACGTGGAGGAAAGCGTGAACACCTCGTTCGCCCGGGTCGGTGCCGTGGATCCGGTCGAGATGGGCCTGGACGACTTCCACGGAGGAGACCTGCCGGGTACGCAGCATCTGCGCGAGTTCTGCTGCTGTGCGGCGGGTGAGCGAGCGGGAGTCGTCCGCCGGGGGGGTAGCGCTCGACACGTCAGTCCTCCTGCAGGATCCGGGGCACGCGGAAACGCTGTTGTTCCTTCTCCGGTGCGCCGGAGAGTGCTTCGTCGGCCTTGAGACAGGGCCGGGGCTCGTCCGGTCTGGTCACGTTGGTCAGCGGCATCGGGTGGCTGGTCGCGGGGACGTCCTCGCCGGCGACCTGCTGGACGGTGGCCACGCTGTCCAGGATGGCACCCAGCTGGCCTGCGAGGCGGTCCAGTTCGGCCGGTGCGAGGTCTATTCGGGCCAGCATCGCGAGGTGGGCCACTTCCTCGCGTGAGATGGCTGACATACGTGCTCCCGGGGTCATGGTTCGGCTCTCGGCGGGACTCGTCCGCCGGATCAGTGCTTCCGGTTCCCGCCGGGCGCCCGTCCCGGGCACCGGCGACCGAGTCTAGGCCGTTGTCCTCGCCGCATCGCACGCGGCGCCACCGCGCCGGTGTGTGTCAGCCCTCGTCCGGGGATCGCCTTGCCGACAGGCCGCCTCGGCATCGGTGTCCTCATCTCTCCGCCGTGGGCCCGACCGCTCGGGGGCCCTGGGAGAGCAGCAGGCGGAAACCGTCCTCGTCGAGGACCGGCACACCGAGTTGAATTGCTTTGTCCCTCTTGCTGCCGGGGTTCTGCCCCGCCACCACGAAATGCGTTTTCTTGGACACGCTGCCGGAGGCCTTGCCGCCGCGTTGCAGGATCTCCTCCTTGGCGCCGTCCCTGCTGAAGCCGTTGAGGGTCCCGGTCACGACGACGGTGATTCCTTCCAGCGTCCTCGGGACGGCGGTGTTCTCGTCGTCCGTCATACGGACGCCTGCTGCCGCCCACGAGCCGACGATCCGTGTGTGCCCTTCCTCGGTGAACCATTCACGCACGGATTCGGCGATGACGGAGCCGACGCCGTCCACCGCCGCGAGTTCTTCCGTGTCCGCGTTCCGGATCCGTTCCAGGGACCCCAGGGCCAGGGCCAGGGCTCTGGCCGCGCTCGGTCCGACGTGTCGGATCGACAGTGCGACCAGGACGCGCCACAGGGGCTGGGACTTGGCTTTCTCCAGATTCTCCAGGAGCTTGATGCCGTTGGCGGAGAGCTCACCGTCCTTGCGCACGTACAGGGGGACGTGGAGCAGTTTTTCCTCGGTGAGGTCGAAGACGGCGCTCTCGTCGGGCAGGATGTCCTCGCCCGCTTCGAGCAGGGCGGATGCTCCTTCCCAGCCGAGGGCCTCGATGTCGAACGCCTTGCGGCTCGCGAGGTGGAACAGCCGCTCCCGGAGCTGAGCCGGGCAGCGACGGCTGTTGGGGCACCGGATGTCTGCGTCGCCCTCCTTCTCGTAGGCCAGGGGGGTTCCGCATTCGGGGCAGGTGGTCGGCATGACGAATTCGGTCCGAGGGTGTCCGTCGCGGTCCCTGACGGCGGCCACCGGGCCGAGGATCTCGGGTATCACGTCCCCGGCCTTGCGCAGCACGACGACGTCTCCTATGAGCACGCCCTTGCGTCGGACCTCGTGCGCGTTGTGCAGGGTGGCCATGGCAACGGTCGAGCCGGAGACCAGGACCGGCTCCATGACACCGTAGGGCGTCACCCTGCCGGTGCGTCCGACGTTGACCCGAATATCGATCAGACGGGTGTTGACCTCTTCCGGGGGGTACTTGTATGCGATGGCCCACCGCGGTGCCCTGCTGGTGGTTCCGAGCCTGCGTTGCAGGTCCGTGTCGTTCACCTTGACGACGACGCCGTCGATCTCGTGTTCCTGCCGGTACCTGTTCTCGCCGGTCAGGGTGATGAAATCCTGGACGCCCGCGAGGTCCTGGAGGACTGCGTGCGTGGAACTGACGGGCAGTCCCCAGGATTCCAGGACCTGATAGGCCTCGGACAGGCTCTCGAAGGTCACACCGTCGCAGCGTCCCAGTCCGTGGACACGCAGCCGGAGGGGCCGGGCGGCGGTGACGCGGGGGTCCTTCTGGCGCAGCGATCCGGCAGCGGCGTTCCGGGGGTTGGCGAAGGGCGTTTTCCCGGCCTCGACCAAGGAGGCGTTGAGTTCGGCGAACTGCGAGATCGGGAAGTAGACTTCGCCGCGGATCTCGATGCGTTCCGGATGGGGGCGCCCGTCGGGGCCGGGGTCGGCGAGCCGGAGGGGGACACCGGCGATGGTCCGGACGTTGAGGGTGACGTCCTCGCCCGTCCTGCCGTCCCCCCGGGTGGTGGCTCGCAGCAGTCGCCCGTTCTCGTAGGTCAGGTTGACGGCCAGACCGTCGATCTTCAACTCGCACAGGAAATTGACGGTGCTCCCGGCGTCGCGGTGCACTCGCTGCGCCCATTCGGCCAGTTCCTCGGGGCTGAAAGCGTTGTCGAGGCTCAGCATCGGTTCGAGGTGGTCCACGGGCCGGAACTCGGTCGACCAGGTTCCTCCGACCTTCTGGGTCGGGGAGTCGGGGGTCCGCAGGGACGGATGCAGGCTCTCCAGCTCGTGCAGGTCCTGCAGGAGCCGGTCGTACTCGGCGTCCGAGACGGTGGGAGCGTCCCGCAGGTAGTAGGCGTACTGGTGTTCCCGGATCTGTTCGGCGAGATCGTTCCAACGGTGCCGGGCCGCCACGGGCAGGGAGGTTCCGCCCGTGGCGGCCCCGGTGCCCGAATCCTGTGTTTCCCGCTGGTGGAGGGCGGGTTCCTCGTCCGGCGTGGTCGTCACACCTACATCTTGCCGTACCTTTCCGACGAGTCCGGCCGACGACCGTTGCTGACCTGCGGTGTCAGGCGTGGGCGCGTTCCGCGAGGATCTGAGCGGCCCGGGCCGCCGAGCGCAGGATCGCGCGAGCCCGCGTGGGCGTCGCAGCGGCCAACCCGCACGTCGGTGTGATGATCACTT
>JAUPKJ010000258.1 GCA_030837505.1 Actinomycetota bacterium | reverse complement strand
CTTCCTTAAACTAGACTGTTTTAGTCTAAAATATGGCCCGCCGGTGTTTCCCGACGGGAGGGTTCCTGACATGCCTGACGAACCGACGGCGGCTCTTTGCCGGATCTACCTCGTACGTCATGGAACGACCCTGCTCAACCGCAAGAATCGCTACCGAGGAAGGATCGACGTCCCCCTGGACGAGGGCGGTTGGCGGGACGCCTGGGCCGTCGCGGGCAGGCTGAGCGGGACCCCCCTGGACGCCGTGTACGCCAGTCCACTGCGCCGGGCACGAGACACCGCCCAGGTCATCGCCGACGCCGCGGGGAAGGACACCGTGCAGGACCTGCCCGGCCTGGTGAACCTCGCCTACGGCCAATGGGACGGTCTCACCCCGGAGGAGGCCGCCGAGGAGTACCCCGCGGAGTACGCCGCCTACCAGGCGTACGCCCCGGGGGCTGCCACTCCGGGGGGCGAGAGCCTCGACCTCGCGGCCCGGCGGATGCTGCTGTCCCTGCGTCTGATGGCCGCCCTGCACCCGGGGGGATCCGTCGCGGCCGTTTCGCACGCCGCGACCGTGCGCCTGACGATCTGCCACGCCCTGAACAGTCCTCGTCCCCTCTGGCGCCGGGTCCTGCCCAACGGCGGGCTCACGGTGTTCGAGGCCACCACGCAGAACGTGACCGCGGTGGAAGTGCCCACAGAAGTCGCGGCAGTGGAATGATCACACCGGTGACAGGAGACCAGAACAGCGGGCCGGCACCAGAGCGAGCTTACGAAGGCAGATCCCGTTTCGCACATGTTCCCGGACCGTTCCTGGCCACGGCCAGGGTCGGACTGCGGGCCTACGGGACGATCACGAGCCCGCTGCGGGCGGAACCGGATTTCATCGTCCTGGGGGCCAAACGGGCCGGCACCACCACGCTCTACCACGCCGTCGTCGCGCATCCCCGGGCCACGGTGCTCTTCCCGCGGTGGCAGCGCACGAAGAGCCCGCATTATTTCGATCTGAAACACACCCGTCCCCACGCCTGGTACCGGTCGTTCTTCCCGCTGCGGCGCCCTGTCGGTCCGCCGCGCCCGTTGGCCGGGGACGCCGCGCCCTACCTGCTGTATCACCCGGTGTCCCCCCGCTGGGTGGCCGAGGAGGCACCGCGGGCGAAACTGCTGGTCATGCTCAGGGACCCGATCGAACGGGCCTGGTCGCACCACTGGGACCGGGTCCGCAACGGGATGGAGGACCTCTCCTTCGAGGACGCGGTGGCCGCCGAACCCGAACGTCTGGCCGGCCAGGAGGCCGCGCTGCTGGCGGATCCGACGACCCCGTGCCCGGCCCACGAACACTTCTCGTACGTCGACCGCGGCCGGTACGCCGTCCAGCTGCGCCGATGGTTCGCACAGGTCCCGGCCGAACGAATGCTGATCATGCGCAGCGAGGACTTCTACGTCGATCCCCAGCGGGTCTTCGACTCCGTCACGGACTTCCTGGGGCTGAGCCGGTTCGCCCCCGAGCGTTTCGGACGGCACCACGCGCACGCCGACCGCCCCGCTGTCCCGGCCCCGGTACGAGAACGCCTCGCCCCGATGTTCACCGACGGCAACAGGGACCTGGCGGACCTGTTGGGAACGCCGGTCTGGTGGGACGCCGAGGGAGCCACGCCCCTGGAAGAGCCCGGGATCGTACGCCCGGCGAGTGATCTCTTCCCGGCCGGTTCCTGAAATCCCCTCACTGGTGCGCTCCAGCGAGCGCCCTGGGCTGCGAGCCGCGAGCGCCCAGGCCGTGCTGGGCCATCCAGTCGTCGTTGAAGACCGTCGACAGGTAGCCCCGTCCGCCGTCGGGCAGTATCACGACGACGACGGCCTCGGGGGGTGCTTCCCGAGCCACTTCGAGCGCTGCTGCCACGGCCATCCCGCAGGAGCCTCCGACCAGTAGTCCGTCGGTCCGGGCCAGTCGGCGGGCCAGGGCGAACGACTCGGTGTCGGAGACCGTGAGGATGTCGTCGCAAACGTCCTGGTCGAACGTCCGGGGCCAGAAGTCCTTCCCGACTCCTTCGACGAGGTAGGGGCTCGGGCTGCCCCCGGAGTAGACCGACCCGGCCGGGTCTGCGCCGATGACCCTGACCCGGCCGTCGGAGACCTCCTTGAGGTAGGCACCGGTGCCGGAGATCGTGCCTCCCGTGCCGATTCCGGCGACCAGGTGGGTGACCCGGCCCTCGGTCTGACGCCAGATCTCCGGTCCGGTGCTCTCGTAGTGCGCTTGCGGGTTGGCGGGATGGGAGTACTGGTCGGGTTTGTAGGCGCCGGGGATCTCGCGGACCAGCCGGTCGGAGACCGAGTAGTAGGACCGGGGGTCCTCCGGGGGGACGTCCGTGGGGCAGACGACGACCTGTGCACCGTAGGCCCGCAGCACGCTCTGCTTGTCCCGGCTGATCTTGTCGGGGACGACGAAGATGCAGCGGTACCCGCGGCGCTGGGCGGCCAGGGCCAGTCCGACCCCGGTGTTCCCACTGGTCGGTTCGACGATGGTTCCCCCGGGAGCCAGCTGCCCGGTGCACTCCGCTGCGTCCAGGATCCCGGTCGCGATCCTGTCCTTGATGCTGCCCCCGGGATTGAGGTATTCGACTTTGGCGAGCACGGTCGCCTCGATCCTCTCGGTCACACCGTGCAGACGGACCAGGGGGGTGTTTCCGACGAGTTCGAGAATGCTGTCGTGATAGTCCACGGGTCTGCCGTTCCGGTTGGTCGGTTCGAGGTCGGGGAGGGCGCTGATCGGTCGGAGACCCTGGAAGCCCCGGGACCGGCTGCGGCGCGGGAGGCGCGTGCGACCGCAGCCGGATCCGGAGCGGGTCAGGTGGCTGTCCGGGTGCCGGGAACGCAGGAGTCAGGCCGGTGAGCGGCAAGGAATGTCCTGGTCCTTGTCAACCGGTCTGCCTCGTCCTCAACCGGCCTGCCTCATCGTGCGGGGCGGGCCCGGAGCCGGACGGGGACGGCCCGGGGCCGGATCAGGCGCGAGAACGACAACACGCCGCGCTGTGCACATGACCGAAGTCGATGTGACGCCGAAGCACGCGGCTGTTGTTCATGCCCGTAACGATGCCCCGACCGATCGGGTTCTGGCAAGTCGTTCAGGGCCCGCCCACGACGTCCGGACGGGCGTTCTCCAGGAGCCTGACGAAATGGGCTGCGAACCACTGTCCGTAGCGGGGCGCCTCGGGCATCGCGCCCGAGGCCACAGGCCCGCCGCGTCCCTCGTAGTGCGGAGCACACCTGTCCCAGAGCCCTCCGGGCAGTTCCGGCGAGGGAGCGCCGTCGGACTCCCCCGGAGGTTTGATCCAGGCATAGGCGTCGATCCCGGGGGAGGGAGAAGCCGTCGGTCGGGCGCCCAGCCCCGCCGTCTCCTGATTGCACCAGCCTTCCGACGCCGAGATCCTGCGGTCGGTCCGCGACTCGTCGACGAAGGTGTCGAGGTCCGTCGACGAGCTGGGGCCGGTCGGTCGGTCAGGACCGCCCCACCCGTTCCGGGAGGTGTCGATGACCATGCCGATGCTCGGCGGGAAACCACGCTCGATCAGACCGGCCCTCGCGGCCCGGGCGAAGGACGACTCGTCGACGAAGGAATTCCAGTCCACCCACCTCGACCGACGCACAGAGGCTCCTCCCACGACCGTGTCGATCGTGAAGTACGGCTCGACGGTCGCACCGTAGTTCGCGACATTGACCGTGAAACCCGTCACGCCGGCGAGCCCTCGTTTCGTGCCCCTGGCCGTCTGAGCCACCAGATCGAGAGTCGGCCGAAGGAGATCGGGCCACCCGATGAAACCGTGATGAGCCAGATCGAGATAGAGGTAGACGTTCCCGATCCCGCCCAACGTGTCCAGGGCGTACTGGATTCCCTGAACATAAGTCCCCTTCTCCCGCATCCGCCGACAGGTCTCGCCGACCACCCCGTCGGCTGCGGTCGCCACCAGACTCGGCAGGGCCATCGGCTCCACGACGGCCACGACCCGCAGGGAGCGGTACTCCGGTGAGGACAGGATCCAGGCGATGCGATCGACGTAGTCCTCGCGGTACCGGTCGATCCGCTCCGGGGGCATCCCACCGTGCCACTCGGAGATCCAGCACTCCCGACCCGGCAGATTGTGCAGCACCACCTGGACGGTCAGCGGAAGGCCGCCCGCGGCTTTCTGCTGTTCCAGGGCCTTGTTCAAGTGCTGGCGCAGGGTCAGGAGCCGGTGGGGCCAGGACTCGGCGACCCGGTCCCCCGACCCGCCGTCGATCGGACCGACCACCGCGTCGATGCTGTCCAACCAGATCGCCGTCGAGGTCCTGGCGATCCGTTCGCCCTGTGGATACTCGGCCGCCTTGGCCGACCACTCGGGGTCGACATAGCCCAGGGCCCCCGCATAGGGGTTGTCCACCCGAGCCCCGGGATCGACCTCCTGAGCGGAGGGAACACCCCGCAGGGAAGGAACGACCGGCAGCGCGGCCCGGGCCGGAGGCACCGGCAACACCACCAACAACAAGGCAGCCCCGGACAACCCCACCAGGGATCTTCTCAGCGAATCCCGCGGACGACTGATGACGGCCATGGCTCCTCCTCGAGCGGCACGACGACCGGAACATCACATATTTCTCCTTTCCTCGGAGGAACGGGTAGGGGTGGGGCATCCACAGGACAGGGGGACCATGGGGTGGCCGGGGGCAGCTCTCGCTTCCTACGATCGACACACAGCTCACCGTCGGCCGCCAGACCCGATCAGAACTGTCGGCCTTTCACGGAGGAATCTGCTCGCCGAACGCTCTCAGGCCATGGGGAGAGCACATGCCTTGGTTCGCAAGCAACAACCCGTGGGCTCCGTGGGCCCGCGGGCTCCACGATCCCGCAAGCGCGGAGCCGGCTCAGTGAGGTACGAGTTCCTGGGACCGTTCCGCGTGCTGAACGGGAAGCACGAGATCAGGATCAGTGCCTCCAAGATGGAGGTCCTCCTGGTCACTTTGCTGACCCGCCCCGGTCAGGTGGTCCGCACCGACCAACTGATCGACGAGATCTGGGCGGGCGACCCGCCCCGGCGAGCGCTCGCAAGCGTCCACGTGTACGTTTCCCAGCTGCGCAAATTGCTGAGCTGTCCCGAGCGGGAGGACAGTCCCATCAGGACGCGTCCCCCGGGGTATCTGGTGGTCCTCGGCGAGGACAGAGCGGACTGGTGCGAGTTCCGTTCCCTGGTCCAGAAGGCCAGGGAGTGTCTGAGGGAGGGCCGCCATGAGGTGGCGGAGTTGTTGTGCCGGTCGGCGCTGGATCTGTGGCGGGGGCCGGTCCTGGACGGCGTGAAACGGGGGCCCCTGACGGAGGTGCTGGCCGCCTGGTTGGTGGAGACCCGTCTGGAGTGCCTGGAAATGCGCCTGGACGCTGCGCTGGAGATGGGCAGGCACCGTGAACTCGTCGGGGAACTCTTCGCGTTGACGAGCGAGCACCCGTTCCGGGAGTCGTTCTATCGGCAGCTCATGCTGGCGCTGTACCGCTCGGAACGGCAGGCCGAGGCCCTGCGGGTGTACATGACGGCGTGGAACACCCTGAACCGGGAGCTCGGGGTGCGACCCTGCCGTTCTTTGCAGCAATTGCACCAGTCGATCCTGAGGGCGGACGGTTCCCTGCATCGCCTTCCGTTGGCTGTGGGCTCCTGACCCCTCCGGGGGCTGTCCCAGCAGACCTTCGTATTAGGTAAGCCTAACCTGCCTTCCCGGGGTCGGATTGGTGCAGGGGAGGGACGGCGTCACCGTCTCGGACGCCGTCCGGTTCAAGGTACGTCGGAACGACGTCGATCTTCCCGGGGTAGGCACGACCATCGGGCCGCAGGGAGGGAACGACCGTGTCGCAGACCCTGAGTGCACCGGAACGGGCGGTGATGTTCGTCCTCATGGCCCAGTCCCGTCCGATGACGAACACCGAACTGCGTTCGTACGCGGGGGTGAGCCTGGAGGGGAGTTCCCGCCGCCGGCTGAACGACCGTGGGCTCGTCGAGAGCCTGCGCGAGGGCCGGTCCTTCGTCCACGATCTGACGGACGACGGGTGGGCCTGGTGCTCGGCGGAGCTCTCGGCCGGCCCGAGGACGGGAGGCGGCAGCGCTCAAGGAGCCCTGTACGCCGTTCTGAACGGGCTCGGCCGCTACCTGGAACGCCGCGACCTGCGCTTGTCGGACGTCTTCCGCCCGGATCCCGAGACGAGGATCCGGCAGGCATACCACGAGGCCATCCCGGTCCCGGGACGGTGGATCGGCCTGGCGACCCTGCGGCAGCGCGTGCCGGACCTGTCGCGGGAGGAGATCGACAGAGCCCTGGTCCGAATGCTGGGCACCCAGGGGATCAGCCTGGCCCCGGAGTCCAACCGCAAGGCGCTGACCGAGGACGACCGGGCCGGGGCCCTGCGCGTCGGAGGGGAGGACATTCACCTGCTGGCGATCCACCCGGTCTGAGCGGGTCCGCCGCTGCGCGGCCCACCCCACGGCGCCCCGAGAACAAGGTGCCCCGAGAACGCGGTGGCTCGAGAACAGTGGGCGCCGGACCCGAAGGAACCGTGGAACGTGCGATCCGGGGAGGGACAGCATGCTCACGACCGTCGAAACGGGCCGACGCCTCGACGCGCTGCGCGCCGTCCGCCTGAACTGGGCGGAGACCCCCGACGACATCTGGGAACCGAACTCTCCCCACGTCGAGGGGCTGCAGCCGGAGGCGGAACGGGCCCTGCTCGACGGTCTGCGGGACGCTCGGGACAGCTCCGCGGCCTGTCCCCTCGGTCTGACGTTGGAGGGCCGCAAGGGCGTGGGCAAGAGCCACCTGCTGGGGTGGGCCCGTCAGCAGGCCAACCGGGACGGCGGCTATTTCTTCCTCGTGCAGTACCTGGCCGGCACGCAGTTCTGGCACAGCGCCGTCCAGGGGATCCTCGACGGACTGTTGCGCCGCAGGGACGGCCGTCCCGAGGACCAGCTCACTCACCTGTTGACGGATCTCGCCGACCGCGCGGGCCTGACGGGCCCGGTCCGGGAGATGCTGACCGGCCGGAACGAACCGACCCGGGAGGCGCTCGACGTGTTCCTCTCCGGCCTGCGCCGGCTCGACCGGCAGGTCGGGCTGGAGGCCCAGGACACCGTCAGGGCCCTCGTCCTGTACGGAACGGACGGTCCGGCCGCGGAGATCGGGCATGCCCTGCTGTCCGCGGGAGAAGCGCTGGAACCTGCGGAGTTCGCGCCCTGGGGGATCCGTTCCTCGGCCCGCCCGGCCCAACTGGTCCTGCGGGACCTGTCGCGTCTGCTGTCCCTGAGCGGGCCGACGGTCGTCGCGATCGATCAGATCGACACCCTCCTGGCCCCCCATGTGCGCAGCGGGCAATACCGGGAGGAGTCCGAGGCGCAGGACCAGGCCGATCGCCTGTTGGACCGGATCGCCGACGGGCTCATGTCCCTGCGCGAGGAGACCCGCCGGACCCTGTCCGTCCTGGCGTGTCTGCCGACCTCCTGGGAGATCATTCGAACGCAGGCCGTCGACACCGTCGCCGATCGTTTCCGGACCGTCCCGCTGCGGGACGTCATGCCCGACGCGATGTCGGCCCGCCGCCTCGTGGCCTCCCGCCTGACCGCCCGGTACGAACAGGCCGGTTTCACGGCCCCCTACCCCACCTGGCCGGTCCTGCCCGAGGCGTTCACCGACTCGCGGCAGTTCACGGCCAGGGGGGTTCTGCGCGCGGTCGACCGGCACATCGTGGACTGTCTGGCCCGAGGGGAGATCGGCGAACTGCACCACCTGGAGCCGACGGAGGACCCCCGGACGACGGGAGGGCCCGGAGCGCCCCGCCCGGACGACCTGTCCTCCTTCGACGAGGAGTTCGCCCTGCTGTACAGCGGCGAGAGCCCGGACCAGGAGCCGCAGGAGAAGCCCGACCAGAGCACAGAGGACCGCCTCGTGCCAGAACTGTTGGACACCGCGCTGGCCTGCCTGGCGCAGGAGCAACGCGCCGGCGGGCACCGTCTGGAACGAGACCCCCGACAGGTGCGCCGACCGGATCTGCACGCCCGGCTGCGCCTGTGCCTGGACACCGACACCGAGGACGAACTCCACTGGGCCTTCCGGGCCGTCCTGGGGCACAGCGCCCGCGGCGTGCAGACCAGGATCCGCAACGCGCGGACCAAATCCGGGCTGACGGCGGGCAGCACCCGGCGCAGGCTCGTCCTGCTGCGCAACGATCCCTGGCCCAGCGGTCGGGTCACCCTCAGGACCGTGGAGGACTTCCTGGACGCCGGCGGCGTCGTCCGGGAACTGAGCGAACGGGATCTGCGGACCCTGCGGGCTCTGCGGGTCCTCGTGGAGCGCGCCGGGCCCGGGCTGAACGACTGGCTCGTCTCGCGCCGTCCCGCCGGTGGCCTGCAGATCCTGCGGGACGTCGTGGACGACCTCGCGGCCCTGCCGCTGCCTTCGGGCGCGCAGGCCCCTCCCTCGGCGGAGGGCGAAACGCGTGCGGTACGGCCCGAGGAGATTGCGGGAAGGGAGAACCGGCCGGGGGGCGGCCTGGTGATGGTCCCCTCACCGCGGCCGGCGCCCGACACCGCTGTGGGCTCGGACGCTGCCGGGGGTTCGGACACCCCTGTGGATTCGAACACTGCCGGGCCATCGGCCGGAGGCGAACCCCGGACCTCCTTGTTCGATCCTGCCACCGTGCGGCTGGGGCAGGAGGTAAACGGCGGTCGGCCCGTGAGCATCCCACTGAAGGACCTGCGAAAACACACCGTGGTCTTCGCGGGCAGCGGCTCGGGGAAGACGGTGCTGCTGCGCCGCCTCGTCGAGGAGTGCGCGCTGCGGGGGGTCTCCTCGGTGGTGCTGGACGTCAACAACGACCTGGCCAGACTCGGCGATCCCTGGCCAGAGCCCCCGGAGTCCTGGGCAGGAAACGACCCGGAGCTGGCCAGGGCCTACTTCGAGGGCACGGAGGTCCTCCTGTGGACCCCGGGACGGGCCTCGGGCAGGGCACTGTCCTTCCGGCCCCTGCCCGACTTCGCCCCGGTCCGCGACGACCCCGACGAACTCGCCGACGCCGTGGCGGTGGCCGCGGCCAGTCTTGAGCCACGGGCCAGACTGACCACTCAGAACACCAAGACCGAACAGCGTCGGGCCGTCCTGCGCGAGGCCGTGACCCACTTCGCCCGCGAGGGGACGGGCACCCTGTCCGATCTGATCGAACTGATGCGCGACCTGCCCGACGGGATCAGCGGTATCGCCAATGCCCCCAAACTGGCGGCCGAGACGGCCGAGACCCTCGCAGCGGCCCGCGTGAACGACCGGCTGTTCGACCCCGGCAGGGAACCGACCGCCGTCGGGGACCTGTTGACCCCCTCGGAGGGCCGGTCGGCCAGGGTGTCCGTCGTCAGTCTTGCCGGGCTCGCCTCGGACGAGGAGCGCCAGGGCTTCGTCAACCAACTGCAGATGGCACTGTTCGGCTGGATCAAGGAGAACCCCGCACGGGGGCGGCCCCTGCGAGGGCTGCTGGTCATGGACGAGGCCCAGACCTACGCGCCGTCCGGCAGAAGCACCGCCTGCAGCCGCAGCACCCTGGCGCTGGCGGCCCAGGCCCGCAAGTACGGGTTGGGACTGGTGTTCGCGACACAGTCCCCCAAAGGACTGGACAACAGCATCCCGGGGAACGCCTCCACCCAGTTCTTCGGGTTCCTCAACGCCCCGGTCCAGATCGAAGCGGCCAAGGCCATCGCGGCGTCCCGCCGCGGAAGGATCGACGAGATCGGCCACCTGAAGGCCGGACAGTTCTTCACCTCGGGCGAGGGAACACCCTTCCGGAAGATCACGACGCCCTTCTGTCTGAGCCATCATCCGCCCGAACCGCTCACGGCAGAGGAGATTCTGAGCAAGGCCGCCGGGACAACCGCAGAGAAAGCACCGGCATCGACAGGAGACTTCCGGGCCCGGGCCACGGACGGCGAACTCCACTAGCATTGCCACTGTTCTACTGATTTACACCCTTTCGCGGTCCCTCGGACCTCGCGCCGTCCCGGACCTGCCTCGCGCCCTCGGGGCACCGCTCGCTCCGACGCGCACGTGCCTCGACGAACAGGAAGACATCA
Source organism: Actinomycetota bacterium (assembly GCA_030837505.1). GTDB lineage: Bacteria > Actinomycetota > Actinomycetes > Actinomycetales > Kineosporiaceae > JAUPKJ01. The sequence goes on along the minus strand of JAUPKJ010000258.1, from coordinate 15,406 downwards.
CATGTCGCCGACCGCCGACCGCCCGTCCGTCGACCAGACCCGACCCGAACCCACCTTCGACCTCCACCCCGACCCCACCTTCGAACCCGCCCCCGGCCAGCTGTTCATCGGAGGCACCCGACGAGAATCCGGCACAGGACTGCGCCACGACGTCGTGGATCCCTCGACGGGCCGGACCGTCACCACGATCGCCGCTGCCAACACCGACGACGTCGACGCCGCTGTCGCCGCCGCCCGCACAGCCTTCGACACCGGGACCTGGGCCACCCGACCAGGCCGGGAACGCTCCCGGATCCTGCTGGACATCGCCCGTCTGATCCGCGAACGCGGAGCGGAACTCGCAGCGCTGGAAAGCCTCGACGTCGGCAAACCGCTCCTCCTGGCCCGCACGATCGACGTGACCGCGACCGCAGAACACTTCGAGTACGCCGCAGCACTCGCCCAGGGACTCGACGGCACGGTCTGCTCGACCCCCCTGCCCGTGCACGCCTTCACCCGACGCGAGCCCCTCGGCGTCATCGCCGCCATCACGCCCTTCAACTTTCCCCTCCTGCTGTCCGCCACGAAGATCGCTCCGGCGCTCGCGGCCGGGAACGCGATTGTCCACAAACCTGCCGGGGACACTTCGCTGTCGGCCCTGCTCATGGCGGAGATCCTTCAGGAGGCGGGTGTTCCTGACGGTGTGCTGAACGTCGTCACCGGCAGCGGGGCACAGCTGGGGGACCATCTCGTGTCCCATCCCGGGGTCGACAAGATCTCCTTCACCGGTTCCGCCCAGGTCGGTGCGCACATCGCCCACGTGGCCGGGGCCCATCTGCGGCCCGTGACCGCAGAGCTCGGGGGCAACTGCGCGCACATCGTGTTCGCCGACGCGGACCTCGAACGGGCCGTGCAGGACATCACCATGGGATTCCTGCTCAACACCGGCCAGTTCTGCATGGCGGGGGCCCGGCTGCTGGTCGAACGAGCCGTGCACGACGAGATCCTGCAGGCCCTGGAGCGCACCGTTCCCACCGTTCCGGTCGGGGACCCCCGGGACCCTGCGACGGTCGTCGGGCCACTGGCCGGGGCCGACCGACGGGAAAGGGTCGATCGACTCGTCCAGGAGACCGTGCGTTCCGGGGCAAGGGTCGTGACGGGTGCCGAACGGCTGGACCTGAACGGCGGCTTCTTCTACCGCCCCACGGTGCTCGCGGAGGTCGACTGCCACGCGCCGGCCGTCCGGGAAGAGGTGTTCGGACCGGTGCTGACCGTCCAGCCCTTCGACGGCGAGGAGGAGGCGGTCGCCCGGGCGAACGGAACAGCCTTCGGACTGGCCGCCGGAGTCCAGACCAGCGACCTGTCCCGTGCCCACCGCCTCACTTCCCGCCTGCGAGCGGGAACCGTTTGGGTCAACTGTTGGGGTCTGCTCGACCCGGCCGTGCCCTTCGGAGGTGTCAAACACTCCGGTTGGGGTCGCGAAGGCGGCACGGAGGTCCTGGACTCCTGCACCACCACGAAATCGGTGATCATGTCCCTTCCGGGGGAGGCCGGACGATGAGGCCCGCGCGCGCCGCCGTCCTGTCCACGCCGGGCGACCCCTTCACGGTCCAACAGATCGAGGTCGGCGATCCCCTGGACACCGAGGTCCTCGTGCGCCTGACAGCAACCGGCCTGTGCCACACCGATCTGGGAGTCCGTTTCGGCGCGATCCCCTTCCCCCGTCCCGGAGTCATCGGACATGAGGGGGCCGGGGTCCTCGAAACCGTCGGAAACGCCGTCACCGGTCTGAGCCCGGGGCAGAAGGTCGTGCTGAGCTTCTCCTCCTGCGGTCATTGCGACGGCTGCGTCGGCGGCAGCCCCGCCTACTGCCGGACCTGGCACGCCCTCAACCTCTTCGCGGGGGCCAGGGACGACGGCACGTCCCCCCTCAGCCGCGACGGCACCCCGGTGGCCGGGCACTTCTTCGGACAGTCGTCCCTGGCCGAGTACGCCGTCGCGGACGTGCGCTGCGTCGTGCCGGTGCCGGACGACGCCGATCTGACCGTCCTGGCACCGTTGGGCTGCGCGGTGATCACGGGGTTCGGTGCGATCCGGTCGGTGCTCCGCGTGCAGCCGGGCACGAGCCTGGCCGTCCTGGGAACAGGAGCTGTCGGGCTCAATGCCGTGCGCGCCGCCCACCTGGCAGGAGCCGGCCCCATCATCGGGGTCGACGTGGTTCCCGAACGCCTCGCCCTGGCCCGGGACCTGGGGGCCACCCACACGATCGACGCCAGAACCCACGATCTCCCGACGGCCCTTGCCGAGATCATCGGGACCAGAGGACTGGTCGGCGTCCTGGACACCACGGGCGACCCAACGGTCGTGCACGCCGCACTGGGCGCCCTGGGAACCAGGGGGGCGCTGGCCCTGTGCGGCGCGCCCCCACCGGGCACCGAGTTCGCCGTCGACATCCAGAGCATGCTCGCCGGCAAACGGATCGTCGGACTGACCATGGGAGACGCCGTCCCCGCCGACCTGGTCCCGAGCCTGGTGGCCCTGCACGCCTCGGGACAGCTCCCCCTGGAACGGCTGATCCGGCACTACCCCCTCGACGACATCGAACAGGCGGTGTCCGACATGCACACCGGTAGAACCGTCAAACCCGTCATCGTCTTCTGACCGGACCACGAAAGCCGGACCGCCCAACGAACGACCGGAGCGGAACGGAACGGTCCGACGGCGCCGGGCCATGAAAGAACCGAGGCCACGCGACCCCGCACGGGCCGAGGCCCCAGCTGGAATCCGCCTGACCGGACCCGTCCTTGCCCGGAGGTGTTTTCGGCCTTAAAGTCTCAAAAATCCGTTCGAACAATGTGCCGATCCTGTTTCGAACAGATACCGAACGGCACGCGCCCGCAGGGCCTCCCCGAAGCCCCTTCACGATCGGCCCTCGACGATCGGCCGCGCAGGTCCAGTGCTCCAGGTCCAGTGCTCCAGGTCCGGTACTCCCGGTCCAGTGCTCCCGGAAGAACCGAAGACAAGGGAGAACCCCCATGAACACCAACTGGTTCACACGCCGGAACACGACCCGGGACACAACCACAGGGGTCCGTTCGACACTCGAGATCCTCGGCGCGTGCCTGGGCGTGACAGTCCTGGCCTTCGCGGGAAACCTGATCACGGAGGCCGGAGGAAGGAATCCCGGCCTCCCGGCCCCGACCAGGACCGTCCCCCGCCCGGCCGCCCCGCCCGCCTCCTCGGCGTGGACCTTCGACGACCTCACCCCCCAAGGATGGATCGGCGTGGGCGCCAGCACCTACACCGCCGGGCCGTGGGTCGTCCCAGCACCACAGGCCGCAGCGGCCGGCCGGGGCGGCCTGCTGGTCGGCGGCCTCGACCGGTGGGGCTCCGGGGCCGCCGTCGAGATCACGGAAAAAACCGTGGCACCCGGCTGGTACACGGCCACGGCCCGCCTCCGTCTGGCCCCCGGCCAGTACAGGGCCCCGATCGCGATCCTCGACCCACGTTCCGGACTGCCGGCGTCCTCGGCCCAGGTCGTCACGGACGGCGAATGGACGACCCTCGAAAGCACGGTGCTCGTCCCCGGGAAGGGCGAAATCCTCCGCCTGACCGTGGCACCGCTGGAGACCCCGAGCGAGCAGACCGCCCCGCAGGGCGCCCAGCAGGACGGCCCGTTCCCGACCTCGTTCCAGATCGACGAGGTCACACTGACCTGGGCGGACCAACCCACCACGACCGCCTCCCCGACACCTTCCGGGGAAGGCCCGGGCAGCCCCACCGTGTCCTCTGTGGCCCCTGTGGCCCCCGTGGCCCACGCCCTCCTCCACTACGAGGTCACGAGCCTCTGGGAAGGAGGATTCAGCGGCACGGTCGTACTCACCAACCTGGTCAAGAGCCCCATCTCGCCCTGGGAACTGATCATCAATTTCCCCCAAGGTCAGACGATCACCTGGGCGAGCGGAGCCCTGGTGAAGTCCGACGGCGGCAAACACGTGCTGACGGGAATCCCGGCCACCCGCAGCATTCCCGCCGGAGGCGGATCCGTGCGGATCTCCTTCGCTGCCACCGGCAACCCCCAGGGCACCGGAACCGCGGACCTCGCCCTGCGCAACATCAGCACAGCCCGCAACTGACCGGAACCGTCCGGACCGGGACCGGCCGGTTCCGGCCACTCGGGACCGGGCTGCCGACTCACGCCCACGGGGAGAACCTCATGCGCACGTCCCGTCCCGCCGCAGGCCTCGTGGCGCTCGCCGTCTGCCTGACCGCGGCGGCCCCGTTGCACGCTGCGCCGTCCGGCCCCGGATCGTCCGGCCCCGGATCATCCGCCGGGCGACAGGTCGTCGCGCCGAGGCACCGGACCGTGGCCTCCTTGTCTCCGGGTACCCCGGTGCGGGTCGTGCCCCTGTCCGAGGGGTTACGTCTGGCCGGTGCGGGACCGGCCTGGCTGATGCACTACATCTCGACAGCCAAGGACGGGCACCGCATGATCGTGACCGGGACGCTGACGCTTCCCGAGGGCGGAGCGCCCGCCGAGGGCTGGCCGGTGGTCAGTTTCGGACACGGCCTGTCCGGTCTGGCCGACGCGTGTGCTCCGTCGTCCACCGGTCCCAGCCCTTGGGAACGCATCGTTCAGGAGACCCTGTTGGGATCAGGGTTCGCGATCGCCGTCACGGACTATCAGGGGGTGGGCGGCCCCGGCCCGGGCGTTGTGGGGGAGGGCGTGACCGACGCGCGGGCCATGGCGGACATTGTGCGAGCCGCCCGCCGGACGGCGCCGGTGTCGCGCACCTGGGAGGCGCTCGGGTACTCCCTCGGTGGCCAGGCAGCGCTGTTCGCGGGCTCCTTCGTCCACTCGTACGCTCCGGAGCTGCGCCACGTCGGTTCGATCGCGATGGCGCCGCCCACCCATTGGGGGCAGTGGCTGTCGGCTCTCGGGGCCGCCGACCCGAGCACGATTCCCGTGCCCGCCGCCGTCATCTACCTGAGCGACCTCCTGGAGAGGAAGTACCCGGGCGGGTACCGTGCAGAGGACTGGCTCACCCCCGAGGGACTGGCCTTCGAGGACCGGGCTCAGAACATGTGCATCGACGCCCTGACCGAGGAACTCACGGGAATCACCTTCCAGAAGATCGCCAAGGATCCCGCGGCCTTCGCCCAGAAGCTGTCCGGGATGACGACCGACATGGAGATCCCGGTGAACCGGTATCCCCGGCCCGTGCACATCGTCCACGGAAACGACGACGTCCTGCCCGTCGCCCTCTCCCGGCTCACGGCCGAGCAGCTGGCCGCTGCCGGAACCGAGGTCACCTTCACCCCCGTGCCAGGCGCCGACCACCTCACCCTCCTGCCGAGGATCGCTCCCCAGGTCCTGAACTGGACCCAGGCCCTGTTCGCCCGGGCCTGAACCGGTCTTCCCCATCGTGGCCACTGCACACGGGTACCCGTTCCGAAACGAACGGCCATCTTCTGACATTTCCGGAGGAAGAACATCATGGGAAACGACTCGCCTGAGCGGAAGACCTCTGCGAGGAGCATCCGTTCCAGACTCGGGATCCTCGCGAGCGGTCTCGGAGTCACGGCCCTCGCCCTCTCGGTCACACAGTTTGCCGGTGTCGGTCCCGGCGCCGACGCCGCGTCGTCCTCCAGGGGCCACAGGGCGACGGTGGCTGCGCCGACCGGGGCCGCCGCCCCCGTCCTCGATCGGTCCTCCGCCGTTGTCGCGGGTGCCTCGGGTCGGAGCCCCTCCGCAGGAGCCTCCCGCACTTCCCTGCGGTGGACCTTCCCGGGCGGAAATCCCCAGGGCTGGTTCGCAGTGGCCTATTCCTCGTCGCGGCCGGGACCGTGGCTGGACGACGACCCGGAGCCGGCCGACACCGGACCGGCGGGGGTCCTGGTGGGAGACGTGCGCAACGATGGGGACGGGGTCGGCATCGACGTGAACGAGGGGATGCTCAGAGCGGGGTGGTACCGCGTCACGGCCAGGGTTCGGATGGCCCCGGGACAGCCGACCCGCAAAATCACCTTCCTGAACCCCTGGGAACGCCTCGTGCAGGTGCCCTTCGTCACCGACAGGGCGTGGAGCACCATCACCACGGATCTCATGGTCCCCTCTGGCGGTGAAACGGTCAGGCTGTCCATCGGACCGGGTAACGGATCCTGTGACCCCTGGGGTTCCCAGATAGGTACCTTTCCGTCCGCTTTCCGGATCGGAGAGGTCAGCGCGGTTCTGACGGGTCCGGCCACCCCACGCCCCCCATTCACGCCACCGGCCTGCACGACCCCTCCCTACACCCCGCACTACACCCCGGGTCCGACGCCTCAGGCGCAGGTGCGTTACGAGATCACCCGTGTCAGGTCCGGCGGTTTCAGTGCTTCCTTCGTGATCACCAACCTGCTCACCACCCCGATCACCGGATGGTCCCTGAACGCGAATTTCTCGGACGGTCAGAGAATCACGTGGGCGAGCGGGGCCTCGGTACGGTCCGGGTCCGACCCCGGTTCACACGTCCTGACGGGGATCGGCGCCTTCCGGGACCTTCCCGCCCAGGGTTCGGTGAGAATCTCCTTCAGCGCCAGGGGCACGGCGATGGGTACGGGCGACACCCGTTACTCCCTGCCGGGCATCCCCAGCAGACAGGAATGATCCGACGGGTGTCCCGCAGCACAGAGCGACCGGCGCCCGCCGCACCGCTCACCTGTTGAAGCACCCTCTCACCGGTCGCCCCGACCTTCACCCACAGGAAACACGCAGCGTCCTTTCATGGGGGACGGACGGATCGGTCACAGGATTGAGACATGGTCTCGGCACGACGCCCTCAGAAGGAAGGCGACAATCCTGTGGAAACACCCGTCGACATCGGGAAGCAGCCGCACCCCCCGACAGGGCGCCCCGGCGTTCCCCCTGCCACCGGTGGTCCCCCAACAGGCCGTGCCGGGTTCTCGGCCCGACGGCTGATCGCCGACCCGGTCTGGCGGGTCAGGGCCGCCCTGGCCGTGATCGCCCTCTGGGCCGCCACGGTCTACGCCTGGGGGATCACCCAGGTGTCCCTGCACGAGTACTACGCCCCCGCGGTGAAGAGCATGTCGGTCAGCTGGCGGGCGTGGTTCTACGGCGGCTACGACCCGGATGCGTCGATCACCCTCGACAAGCTGCCCGGCGCCTTCATGATCCAGGCACTGTCGGTACGGGTGTTCGGGTACCACACCTGGTCGGTGATCCTGCCGCAGGTCCTCGCCGCAGTCCTGTCGGTCCTCGTACTGTTCCGTCTCGTACGGCGCTGGCAGGGACCGGCGGCGGGCCTGCTCGCGGCGGCGTTCCTGGCGACGACCCCGATCCTGGCTGCCCTCGCGCACTCGCAGATCTCCGACGGGATCCTGATCCTGTTCCTGGTGCTCGCCGCGGACGCCGGGTCACGCGCCCTGGAATCCGGCCGTCTACAGCCTTTGCTGCTGTGCGCCCTGTGGATCGGGTTGGCGTTCCAGACGAAAATGGCGCAGGCCTGGGGCATCGTGCCCGCCATCGGCCTGGCTTACTTGTTCGTCGCCCCCGGGAGACTGCGCCTCCGGGCGTTGCGCGCCGGCGCGGCCGGTCTGCTGTGTCTGGCGGTGTCCCTGTGGCAGGTGATCCTTTTCGCACTGACGCCGGTCGGCAGCCGTCCCTACGCCGACGGCTCCACGGACAACTCCCTCCTGTCCATGATTTTCGAGTACAACCTCTCCAGCAGGTTCGACACAGGATCGGCCGGAGGCGCGGCGGGCGGAGGCGGCCCCTCGGACGGCGGCGGCCCCGGTGGGAGCTCCGACTGGCTCTACATGCTCGGCGACAGCATTGCCTCGCAGGTGGGCTGGGTGTATCCCCTGGCAGTCGCTGGACTGGTGCTCGGCCTGGTCGGGTGGCGGTCCCAACGACGCGGGGGCACGGGGCGGGCGGACGCCGTCCGCGGCACCTACCTCCTGTGGGGACTGTGGCTGGCCGTTCACGCAGGGGCGTTCAGCACAGGCAGGGTCGCGCACGAGTTCTACGTCGTCGCCGTGGCACCTCCGCTGGCGGCCCTGGCCGCAGCGGGAGCTGTCCGCCTGTGGAAGCTGTTCCGCAGCGAATCCCGGACCCGGTGGTTCGCTCCCGGTGTCCTGGTCGTGGAACTGGCCTGGACGGTCTACCTGTGCGGACACTTCTCGGACTTCCGCCCCTGGCTCCGACCCGCGGTCCTCGCGATCGGCGCGCTCGCCCTGATCCTGCTGGTCCTGCCCTCCGTTCTGCGGGGACGGGCCCCTCGCTGGTCCCTCGCCACCGGGGCGGCCCTGTCCGTGACCGGGATCCTGTTGGCCCCCGCCACCTGGGCGGCTTCCACGGCCGACCCCGACTACGTCGGTTCCTCCCGGGCCCCGACGGCCGGTCCCGCCGGGAACGGCCTGGGCGGGCGGGGCCAATTCCCCGGCGGGCGAGGCGATGGCCTGCCCACGGCCGGGACGAGAAATGGTCAGACCCCTCCCGACGGCCAGGGCTCCACCGACGGACAGGCGGGCACTACCGACGGCCAGAGCACTACCGACGGCCAGACGGGCGCCGGTGGACAAGGCAGCACCGGTGGGCAGCCCGGCCAAAACGGTCAGATGCCCGAGGGCGGCACCCCGCCCTCCGGCGGAGGCGGACCGGGCGGAGGAATGACGGACACCAGTCGTGTCCAGCCGCTGGTCGATTACCTGAACAAGCAGCGCAACGGCGAGAAGTACGCCGCGGCGGTCCAGGGATCCTCGAGCGCGGGCAGCTTCATCCTGGCCGGCCTGGACGTGCTTCCCATGGGAGGCTTCTCCGGCTCGATCCCCTTCCCCAGCAGCGACTACCTGGCTGAACTCGTGGAAGCGGGCAAGGTCCGGTTCGTGGTCCTCGGCGGCGGAATGGGCGGCCCCGGCCCGTCCGGCACCGGCCGGGAAGCCACCACCGACCTGCAGACCTGGGTCACCGAGCAGTGCACCGCCGTGGACTCCGGCGAGTACCAGGACTCCACGGACGAGGAGAGCTCCCCCCAGGAGGGATCCTCGTCCCAGGGTCAGGCCCAGACCCCGGACCAGGCACAAGGGACGGGTGACAGGGACGCAGGGGGCTCCTCGTCCCAGTCCCTCTACGACTGCAAGGCGTCCTCGTGACCATCCCCGGACCCGGTATCTCCCGGTACTGACTGGAACCACAAGAATCTCCCCGGCCGCGGTCGTCGTGTTCGCCTCCTCGAGGAGCCACGACGACCGTGGTTTTCTCTGTTTCCCACTTATTGATTCACATGTCCTAAAATGCACCACAAGTCCTGAAGACTTCTCCAGAAAGAGGCAGCGGTGCGCTGATACATGTCCGACGTCACTTGTTCACGGACGATGAACGGGTATGATTCCTGCTCGGTGTCATCACGACGTGGTGAGGGCGGATACCACGTGTCGGGGCTTCCATTCCGTCCGGTCCCCCCTGCTGTCAGGGCCGTATCGCCGGAGAAACGCTGCCATGGTGGTTCCAAGTGCTTCCGCCCCCCGACACCGGCACGGAGAGTCCTCACCAGAGGATTGGGAATCCCGCGGGCCCGGTCCTGAGAGTTCTGTCCCGGATGCAGCGCGAAAACAAAATGGTGGTAGTCGCTCGTCGTTGAAGGGACTCCTGGCGACAGGCGTTTTGCTCGGACTCCTGCTGAACGGCATGACGATCCTGGACCAGTATCTCGGTGGCGCCTTGGAGAAGTTCCTGACGGTCCTTGCGTGCTCAACCCTCGGAATCATTATCCAGTTATTGCCCGAAGATGATCGCAAGGCCATTCTTCGTGCGACGGAAAAAAGAATGTCACTCGCCACGACGCACATCCGTATACATATTATGAGATACATAGCCTTCCTCGTCGCGGGTTGCTTGGTTTACACGCACCCGCTGTTCGACCTCAGTGTCATAGGCGATGTTCTGAGTTATTCCACCGGCGACGGCTGCAAAGACGTCCGGATCGGCATCGACCTCGAGGAAGAGACGTTCACCAGAATTCAAAGAACCTCAAACGACTACAGGAAAGTAGAAATGACATCCGGGTCAGCATTTATTCGGCGTAAGAGATCTGATCGATGCATAAATATCTTGCTGACATCTCTCGATGAAGCCGATCTCAACGATTCGTTCCGCAAAAAAAAGAAAGAGATCGATTATCTGATAACCGATCGGCCCGAAACGCTGTTTGGCGTCGGTGGTGCTTGGGATTCAAAACTCAAAAACAGCCCTGATGCACTCCCGTGGACGACCATCGGGCTCGATCCCTCCGTTCTCATCGGCAAGATGATGGACGAGGGGAGAATTAGTATCAAAGACCTCCAGAAAGAAAAGACGGTTCTGTACAGCTCAAGTGACGGAAACCCCACGGACGGTTCTGTTCTCTCCGTAATGTATAAGCTGGGAAAACTGTCCGGTTCCCTGTTCCACTCTGACAGGAAGTCCTGCCCATCCTCCGGGGGAGCGCCGATGCTCCTTGCGAGGAGTAGGAGTATGAAGTGCACCGACATTTCTCCGGTGACGGTGCAGGACGAGTATCAAAACACTCTGGGCGCCCTCGTCGTTGCCCTTCCCGTCCGTAATGACGGTGCGGTCATTGGAAACTCCTCCGAGCACACGGCGCCCGACGCGGTCGAGTTCATCGAGTATCTGAAGAAAAACGCGGATGAGCTGGGCCTGGAGAGCACGGACGGGGAAGAATCCACTACGGAATATCACAAGGTTCTCAAATATTACTCGAACAAAAAAATGAAGCCGCCCGAGAAACCGATTTCGATGGCAATTGTTCTCGATGCCTCCTCCAGCATGTATGGCTCGTCGGGGTCCCCAGAAGAGACAACGCCCCTGACCACTGCGATAAAGGGGATTCGTAGTTTCACCAACAGATCCGGGCTTTTACGGGGGGACGACAAACTAATGCTGGTTCTCGCACAGCGTAACCGAAAGCGATGGGTGGTCCCGCAGTTGCAGATCTTCGCTCGGGAAGATCTCGGGAGAGTACAGGTTTTCCTCGGTCCCTCCAAGTCGGATGCTCATGCCGGAACCGGACTCCTGGATTCACTCAAAAAAACGCGACAGAAGCTGTCGCCAGCCATCTCCGAGACAAAAGTTGCAAAATACGTTGTCTTTATCACGGACGGGGTCAACCCCTTCGACGAAGACGGCATCAAGAAGAAGACTCGCGAACAACAACTTCTTGAGGAAATCCTGACCATCAGGATCGGGACGGACCATGGCCGCGTAGTTCCCCCGTGGCTGAACATCGAGGAAAAAGCGGCTCTGACGGCCGAGCAACTAGATGAACATCTGTTCGAGCAGTGGCGGTCCCTTCGGCAAGAGGCAGGGTGAGAAGGACATCATGAAAAATCATGGAGGAGAACAGGACCAGGAAAAGACGGAGAGGAGACCTCAGATCGGTGCGACGCGACGAGTGCTCCTTGCCGGAGCTGTCAGCGGTGCCGCCGGAGCCATGTGCACCACAGCGTTCCGAACATTTTCTGGGCGAAACGAATCGGCCTCTGAGCATAGTGTTATCTCGCCTTTCACCGGTCTCGCAGATCATGTGGCTCTCCACATCGTGGGAGGAAGCGACATCGATAGTGTCACGGCCCACGAAAACGTCCTGAAGATATGGCAGGAGACCCCTGGGGTGCCCGACCAGATTGATACGAATTTCGAGGGTCTGGGGGGCGACAGTAATGCGCAGTTGGAGAGCGTCCTCCCCAAGCTGAAGGGACCTGAGTCGCCAGATCTCATCATCGTGGATCCAGAGTACTTGCCTCTCCTAGCTTCACAGCGTCTGATCACACCTTTCACAAACACGGACCGAGGGACGCTAATAAATTCGGGCTGTTTCAATCGGATCATCGAACGCTGTTATTTCGACCACAAATTGCACGCCATTCCCATTCATGCCGATGCGCCAGTTCTTGCGATCAACAAATCATACTTAAAAAAAGAGCACAGAGCCGCAGTAAAACAACTCAGGTCCCAGGCATCCCCCAATAATTTCTGGTTGAAAGTTTTCGAAATGGCATCTAGCACCGAATTTCCACCGGAAAATAAAATAAAGTTCGAGACTTCGGACTACGAGGGACTGACAACTTGCCTCATCGAACTCATCTTTGCCTTCGGTGGAGTGGTCCACGAGGACACCACGTTAAAGGAAGAAAAGACACGACAGGCTATCGGAAGTCTGCGGAAATCACTAAAAAACTATGATTTGGGACAGGCTTTCCAAAACCCCGCAATTGGGATGTCTGGAACAGCATCGTGCAAGGAGGAGGACGTGATGCGGGCTCTGGAGAACGACGAAACAGCCTTCGCTCGCCTTTGGCCCGCACACCGAACCGACCTCACCAAGAACCTGGACCAGATCGAATGGATACCTATCCCGGGAGGAACGCTCGGCGGCCAAGTCATGGCGCTCTCCAAGAGGTCCAAGGAACCTCGCTTGTCCGAGGAACTTGCACGCTACTTGTGCAGTCCTCTGAGCCAACTGGCGCTTCTGTACCACGGGGGGTACGTTCCGAGTCTCAAGCAACTTCATTCCGACAAAAAAATGGCAGATTTTGACTCGTTGAAGGAAGCAATGGAGGTAGGTGCCCTGCGCCCTCAGACCAGCCGATACAACGAATGGAGCCGTGATTTTCGAAGTTCAGTACGAAACTATCTTCTCGGGAACGGAGAAGAACTAGGAGCGATCACCGATGCTCTCTCGAAATACGAGCGCGTCTGATTCACCTGCTTTCCCTCGGCGTTCCCCCGACAGCCGGAGAGCACAGGCCGTCAGGGGAACGTCTTAAAGGGTCACGACACCGTGCAGCTCAGGGAGTCGGGGGCGGTGCTGGAGCCGGATCCGACGAAACCGAAGGTGGCGGTGCCGTCGGGGGCCAGGGCGCCGTTGTGGGAGTCGTTGGTGACGGTGACGTTCGAGCCGGACACCGACAGGACGGCGTTCCACAGGGAATCGATGGTGGTGCTCGGGGGGTTGACCCAGCTGAGTTTCCAGCCGTTGATCGCGGCCCCGCTGGTGTTCTTCACGGTCGCCTCACCCATGAAGCCGCCGGCCCAGGACTGCGTCACCGTGTACAGGCCGGTGCAGCCGCCCTCACCCGCTCCGCCCGACGGCGTGGTCACCTCCAGGGCGGGGGAGGACGGCGAGAGATTCCCCGCCGCGTCCTTGGCCCGGACCGTGAACGAATACGTCGTCTTCGCCTTCAGCCCGCTCACCTGGTACTTCGTCCCGGTGATCGTGGCGACGACCGTCGGGGTCGCGCCGGTGCCGGCCCGCAGGACGTCGTAGGCGACCACCCCGACGTCGTCGGTAGCCGCGGTCCAGCTCAGCTGCGCCCCGGTGGTCGAGACCTCGCTCGCCGTGATCTTCCCGGGGGCCGTGGGGGCCTTCGTGTCGAGGTCGCTGCCGCCCGAGGCGTACCGCTCGGCCAGGGTGATGCTCGTCGTGCTGCCCTCACCGCCCAGAGGCACCTGGTGGTCCAGGCTCACGAACTTCCCGCCGTACTGCCACAGGGCGGGTTTGAGCATTGCGTACTTCTCCTCGTCCCAGGTCTTCCAGTCGTCCAGCAGCAGACCGCCGGTGTCACCGGAATTGGGGTTCAAGCACCAGAACGTCTGGTGGAGCTTGTACTCCACGATGAGGTCCCGCAGGGCCTTCATCCATTTGTCCTGGCGGGCGTCCTGGCCGAGTCGGCCTCCCCACTCGCCGATCAGCAGGGGAGCGATCCGGTTCTCGTGGATGTACAGCCAGTTCGGCCGCCACACGTCGTTCGTCAGGGACACCTTGTCGAAAGTGCCCTGGAACCACGCCTGCTCGTACACCAGCGGGCCGTAGTCGTGCGGCGAGTACATCAACTGGTCCTGGTTCGCGCCCAGATCCACCGGGTAGTCCTTGACCCCCCGCAGGTTCCCGCCCCACCACGTGCCGTAATAATCGCTCAGCCCCTTCGAGGACCAGCTGACCCCGGACTTGGGGTACACCTCGTTGCCCTCGCACAGGATCAGGACCTCGGGATTGACCGCCAGGATCCGCCGGCCCGCGACCTGACAGGCGTTCTTCCAATTGTCGACGTCGGTCGAGCCGTCCCACTTGGCCCGAGGGCTCTCGCTCTGCTTGCCGTGCGGCTCGTTCTTCACGTCCATCGCGACGATGGTGTCGTTGTTCTTGTACTCGGCGGCCACCCACTCCCACGCCGAGTAGAACATCTCCGAGGTGATCGAGCCCTTGTACCACATCGGGGCGATGTGACCGGAGTTGTCGGCCTCGGCGCTGTGCAGGTCCAGCAGGACCTTCAAGCCGTACTTCTCGCACAGGCCCAGCCAGTAGTCGAAGATCTGCTGGCTGTCCAGGCCCTTGAGCTCCGGGTTGACGTACGTGTTGACGTTCACGGTCCCCGCGGAGCCCGCCTTCCACTCCAACAGCAGCTGAGTGGAGATGGGAACCCGGACAATGTTGAGGCCCCGGTCCGCCATCGACTTCGTCAACTCGTCGATGTTGCCCGACCACAGGCCGTGGAAAGCCCGCTCGGTGGCGTTGAACCCGAACCAGTTCGCGCCCGTCAGCCACACGGGATTCCCGGCCTTGTCGACGACCTGGTTGCCCTCCACGTGCAACCAGTCCTTCTCCGGTACAGCCGCAGCGGCCCGGACCACCGAACCGGCGGCCGCGGAACCACCCCCGAGTGCCCCGGCCGCGAAGGCCGGGGACGATCCGAGCTGTGGAACAACGGCCACCGCCGCGGCCACGGCGGCGGCGACGGCCAGACCGACCCGGCGTCCGGCGAGCGCACCCGTCCCTCTGACGGTTGCCATGAGTGATCTCCTTCTCGATCGGAGCATCCCGTGGGCCGGGCGATGCCCCCCGGACGCGTCACGCGCCGCCGCCGGCGGGGAACACCGCCCGATGCCGCGAACTGTAGATCCCCGCTCGGACCGGTGACATCACCGCTTTTGTCTGTCCGCCGTCCGCCCACGCCAGCCCGGGACCCTTCGAAACAGCCCCTCGGCGGTCCGCCGCCCAGCCCCGACAGGGAACAGCTCCCATGAGACCCGGTTGAACTGCGGAAACGAGGGTTCCCGTCTACCGCACAGTGCCTAGGGCGAACCCTCCGGCCGTCCCGATCGTCCGTTCCCGTTTCCGCCGGGACAGCCTCTGCCGCATGTAAGTCGACATGTAAGAGAGGCCGCCGGAGAGGACCATCGGTCGTACGGAACGGCAGAGGCGCCTTCGACGGCCTACCGTCGAACGGTCCCTCCCCACGAAGGAGACTCGCGGTGAAGGAATCCCCGGGCAAACGCCCCTGGTTGACGCGGAACCTCAAGGTCGTCTCGGTGGTCTCCTTCCTGCAGGACACCGCTTCGGAACTGCTGTACCCGATCTTGCCGATCTTT
>JAUPKJ010000257.1 GCA_030837505.1 Actinomycetota bacterium | reverse complement strand
CGGGCCCTCGGGCGGGCAACTCGCCGAGCAGCCGTCCCGGCGGACGACGGCCAGGATCCGGCAGGGGTGTTCCCGGCTGGCGTCGTTGGCCGCGCGCAGCGCCCTCTCGGCGCAGGTCTCGTCCGTGACGACGACGAGGGTCATCACGCGGCCCAGGGCCACGACCCCGCCACTGTCTCGCAAGGACACCAGCCGGTCGTTCAAGGCTTGTGTCGTGGTGTCCGGCAGGTCAATGATCATGGACGTCTCCAGGCCCGGCCGTCCCTGGCCATCATCGCGTCTGCGGAGGGCGGGCCCCACGTGCCCGCGGAGTACGGTTCTGGCGCGCCCTCGCGGGCCCAGTGGTCGATGACGGGGTCGAGGATCCGCCAGGACAGGTCGACTTCCTCGTGGCGCGGGAACAGCGGTGGGTCCCCCAGGAGGACGTCGAGGATCAAACGTTCGTACGCCTCGGGACTGGACTCCGTGAAGGAGGTCCCGTACCCGAAGTCCATCGTGACGTCCCGGACCTCCAGGGACGTGCCCGGGACCTTGGAACCGAACCGGATGGTGACGCCCTCGTCGGGTTGGACCCGGATCACCAGGGCGTTCTGTCCGAGCTCCTTGGTGGCGGAGTGATCGAAGGGCAGGTGGGGCGCTCGGGAGAACACCACAGCGATCTCCGTGACGCGCCGACCCAGGCGTTTCCCGGTGCGCAGGTAGAACGGGACCCCGGCCCAGCGCCGGGTCTCGACGTTCAGACGCAGCGCCGCGTAGGTCTCGGTCGTGGACCCGGGGTCCGTGCCCTCCTCGTCGAGGTACCCGACGACCTCGCGGCCGCCCTGCCAACCGGCGGTGTACTGGCCGCGGGCGGCGCCCAGGGCCAGGTCGTCGGGCAGACGGACCGCGGAGAGGACCTTCTCCTTCTCGGCGCGCAGGGCGTCGGCGTCGAAGGAGACCGGTTCCTCCATGGCCGTGAGGGCCAACAGCTGGAGCAGATGGTTCTGGATGACGTCGCGCGCGGCGCCGATGCCGTCGTAGTAACCGGCCCGCCCGCCGATGCCGATGTCCTCGGCCATCGTGATCTGGACGTGGTCGACGTGGTGCGCGTTCCACACCGGTTCGAACAGCTCGTTGGCGAAACGCAGGGCCAGGAGGTTCTGGACGGTCTCCTTGCCGAGGTAGTGGTCGATCCGGAAAACGCCCTCCGTGGGGAAGACCGACCCGATGAGGCCGTCGAGCTCCCGCGCGGAGGCCAGGTCGTGCCCGAAGGGTTTCTCCACGACGAGGCGTCGCCAGCCGGTCCCCTCTCGGGAGGCCAGACCGCTGCGGTGCAGCTGTTTGAGCACGACGGGGAAGGAACGCGGCGGCACCGACAGGTAGAAGGCGTGGTTGCCGCCGGTCCCGCGCTGACGGTCGAGGTCCTCCACGACGGTGCGCAGCCGGGCGAAGGCCGCGTCGTCGTCGAACTCGCCGGGGACGAAACGGAGACCCTCGGCCAGCTGTTCCCACACCGCCTCGGAGAAGGGAGTGCGGGACCGCGCCCGGACCGCATCGTGAACCACCTGGCTGAAGTCCTGGTCTGCCCAGTCCCGGCGGGCGAAACCGACCAGGGAGAACCCCGGCGGCAGCAGTCCCCGCTGGGACAGGTCGTACACGGCCGGCATCAGTTTCTTGCGGGCGAGGTCCCCGGTCACCCCGAAGATCACCAGGCCGCAGGGGCCCGCGATCCTGGGCAGACGACGGTCCCTGCTGTCCCGCAGCGGGTTGGTTCCCGGAGCGGTCCGGGCGTCGGTCATGGCCGCGAGCCCCTCAGGCGCCCAGGACCTCGCGCAGCAGGGCCAGGCCCGCCGCGCGGTCCGTCAGGTGCAGGCGCAGGACCGGACGGCCCAGGTCGGCGAGGACCTGGGCGTCACCGGCGGCCTGGGCCGCGATCAGCTGACCGAAGGTGAAGGGCCGCTCGGGGACCGCCAGGTCCTCGCCGGTCCCGCCCGTGATCTGCAGGTACACCCCGACGGCCGGGCCACCCTTGTGGTACTGGCCGGTGGAGTGCAGGAAACGCGGGCCCCACCCGAAGGTGACGGGGCGCTGCACGCGGGCCGCCAGCGGGTCTCGGACCTCGGCGAGATCGGCGTCGCCCAAGCGGTCGAGGTAGGCCATGACCGCGAGGTAACCGGTCGGGCCGACTTGTTTGCCCAGGGCCGCCACGGCGCCGGGCAGGTCGGTGACGCCGTCGAGCAGGCCCTCGGTCGCGCGGATCTCGACCGGGCCGTCGACGAGGTGGGCCGGGACGGGCTCGGGCCGGGCGTCCAGGAGGGACCGGGCGGCCTTCTTGGCGCTCTCGACGTCGGGCTGGTCGAAGGGGCTGATCCCCAGCAGGCGCCCGGAGACGGCCGTGGCGTACTCCCACAGCAGCAACTGGGCCCCCAGCGGACCGCTCACGGCGACGGCGCTCCCGCCCTCGCCGGCCGCGGGCTCGACCCCGGAGGGAACCAGCCGGACCAGGAGGGCGTCGTCGCCGGGGGAACGGACCTCCGGGGCTGCGGGACCGCTCACGACCACGGGGAGCAGCCCGGTGGAGTTCTTGCCCGTGGACTCGGCGATGAGCTGCTCGGCCCAGTCGGCGAAGCCGACGATCCCCGAGCCCTCGTCCACGAAGATCAACTTGTCGCGCAGGGGGGCCGTACCACCGAGGGCCGCGCCCAGGACCAGGCCGGGGTTGTCGGCCGTGTCGGCCGACAGCGGCCCCATGGCGGCCCGGGCCTCGTCCAGCAGACGGCCGACGTCGGCCCCCGCGAGCCCCGAGGGGACGAGCCCGAAGGCGCTCAGGGCCGAGAACCTGCCACCGACCTGCGGGTCGGCCGTGAACACCGCGCGGTACCCGGCCTCGAGGGACGCCTTCTCCAGGGGCGAGCCCGGATCGGTGACCACGACGATCCGACGGAGCGGGTCGATCCCGGCCTCGCTGAAGGCCGCCTCGAAGGCCCGCCGCTGGCTGTCGGTCTCGACGGTCGAGCCGGACTTGCTGGACACCACGACCACGGTGCGGGCGAGCTGTTCCTGGACGGCGGCCCGGACCTGCGCCGGGTCGGTGCCGTCGAGCACGACCAGGGGGACGTCCGCCGTCCGGGTGATCACCTCGGGGGCGAGGGAGGAACCGCCCATGCCGCACAGGACGACGCGGTCGATGCTCTCGGACGCCAGCTCGGCGCGCAGCCTCTGGATCCGCTCCACGAGGGGCCGGGAGTTCACGGCCAGGTCGACCCAGGCCAGGCGGATCTCGGACTCCGCGCGCGCGGCCTCACCCCACAGCCCGGGGTCCCTGCGGGAGATCTTTCCCGCGACGCCGTCGGCCACGAGAGCCGGCCCCCGGTCGGTGACGGCCCGGGCGGCCGCGCCGACGCATCTCACCTCAAGAGTCGAACCCTGGTCCACGTCGGCCGAAGCCACCAGCCATGCAGAGGTCACTGACCTGCCTCCTCGTCGGAATCTGTCGCGGCGATCCGGGCCAGCCCGTCGGACACGGTCCGTACGAGCTGGTCCCAGCTCACCTGGAACTTGGCCACGCCCTCGTCACTGAGGACCTGAGCCACGGCGTCGCGGTCGAGGCCGAGCCGGTCCAACCGGTCCAGCACCTCGGCGGCGTCGTCGTCACCGCCGGGGACCTGTTCCCCGGGGACCTCGCCGTGGTCGGCGAAGGCCTCCAAGGTGGCCCTGGGCAGGGTGTTCACGGTGTCCCGGGCCACGAGCCCCGTCACGTAGAGCGTGTCGGGGTACGCGGGGTCCTTGACGCCCGTCGAAGCCCACAGCGGGCGCTGGGGCCGGGCCCCGGCCTCGGCCAGGGCCCGCCACCGCGCGGACGCGAGGGTGTCCCGGAAGGCTCGGTGGACGCTGCGCGCAGTGGCGAGGGCCGCCCGGCCGCGCAGTTCCAGGGCCTGCGGAGTCCCGATCTGCGACAGGCGACGGTCGATCTCGGTGTCGAGGCGCGAGACGAAGAACGACGCCACCGAGGCCAGACCCGACAGGTCTGTTCCGCGCTGCGCGGCCTGCTCCAGGCCCGCCAGAGCGGCCTCGTGCACCTGCCGGTAACGCTCGACGGAGAAGATCAACGTGGCATTGACGTTGATCCCCTCGGCCAGGCAGGTCGTGATGGCCGGCAGCCCCTCGGGGGTCGCAGGGATTTTGATCATGAGGTTGGGGCGGTCGACCCGCGCCCAGAGCCTGCGGGCCTCCACGAGGGTCCCGGCGGTGTCCCGCGCCAGCGCGGGGGAGACCTCCAGGGACACGAAACCGTCGCGTCCAGCGGTCCCGCGGTGCACCTCGCGCAGGACATCACAGGCACGCCTGACGTCCTCGCAGGTCAAAGCCTCCACGGCCTGTCGGACCGAGGCCCCCTGCCCCACGAGACGAACCAGCTGCCCCCGATACAGCTCGCTCGTCAACAGCGCCGTCGCGAAGATCGTGGGATTGCTCGTGAGACCGACGACGGCGCGCTCGGCCATCAGACGCACCAGTTCACCGCTCTCCAACAGCTCGCGGGAGAGATCGTCCAGCCACACCGAGACACCCTCGGCAACCAGCGCGGACAGGGCCTCGGGGACGGCGGACACCGTCGTCCCCGGAGGGATCGGATCTGGCGTGCTCGGACGGTTCACGGGGCACTTCCTTGCCGGGCGGATGCTCCAACGGATGGGAACGCCGGTCGCCGAGGGACTCCCGGACCGGCCCCCGCCGGCGTGCGGGGGCCGGTCCGGGCCTGACTTGAGAGGGCTTGCCCTCCTCAGCCCCGGAACGCGGCGAGCGCCTCTTCTGCGGCCTGCGCGATCGCCTCCGGGGTGAACCCGAACTCCTTGTACAACCGCTGGTAGTCGGCGGAGGCCCCGAAGCGGTCCAGGCTCACGCAGCGCCCGGCATCCCCGACGATCTCCCGCCAGCCCTGTGCGATCCCGGCCTCGACCGACACCCGGACCTTCACCGACGGCGGCAGGACGCTGTCGCGGTACTCGGCGTCCTGCGCCTCGAACCACTCCCGGCAGGGCATCGACACCACGCGCGTGGGAGTGCCGGCGGCCTGCAACTGCTCCCGGGCCACGAGGGCGAGGTGGACCTCCGACCCCGTCGCGACGAGAACGACGGACGGCGTGCCGCCCTCGGCCTCGGCCAGCACGTAGCCGCCCCGGGCAGTTCCCTCGGCGCCCGCCAGCCCGGTGTGTTCCGAACGGTTGAGAATCGGCAGATTCTGACGGCTCAGGCACAGCCCGGCCGGCCGGTCGGTGTGCTCCAGCACTGCGCGCCACGCCCACGCGGTCTCGTTGGCGTCGCAGGGCCGCACGACGTCCAGGCCCGGGATCGCCCGCAGCGCCGCCAGGTGTTCGACCGGCTGGTGCGTCGGGCCGTCCTCGCCCAGGCCGATGGAGTCGTGGGTCCACACGTAGGTCACGGGCAGGCCCATGAGAGCGGCCAGACGGACGGCCGGACGCATGTAGTCGCTGAAGACCATGAACGTCCCGCCGTAGGGGCGGGTCCCGCCGTGCAGCGCGATCCCGTTGAGGATCGACCCCATGGCGTGCTCCCGGATGCCGAAGTGCAGGGTCCGTCCGTACGGCCCGCCCTTCCACGTGGAGGTCTGGTACTTCTCCGGCACGAACGACGGCTCACCGGCCATCGTGGTGTTGTTGCTCCCGGCCAGGTCGGCGGACCCTCCCCACAACTCGGGCAGGACGTCCTTGAGGGCCGTGAGGACATCCCCGGACGCGACCCGGGTCGCCATGGTCTTCGTGGAGGAGAAGACGGGCAGGGCCTCGGTCCAGCCCCCGGGAAGCTCCCGCCGGGCCATCCGGTCGAACAGGGCGGCACGCTGCGGATCTGCGGCCCGCCACAGGGCCATGCGCTCGGCGTGCTCCGCGCTCAACGCGGCACCGCGCTCGCGGGCCTTCCGGGCGTGGGCGAGGGCCGCCGGATCGACCTCGAACTCCTGCTCGGGGTCGAAGCCCAGCAGGGACTTGGTCGCGGCGATCTCCGCAGCGCCCAGGGCCGAGCCGTGGGACTTGCCCGTGTTCTGGGCGTTCGGGGCCGGCCAGGTGATGACGGTGCGCAGCACCACGATCGAGGGACGGTCGGTCTCGGCCCGGGCCGCCGCCAACGCGCCGTGCAGGGCCTGCATGTCCTCGACGTACGTGCCGTCCTTGCCCGCGGTCGGGCCCTTGCCCCCGGTCCAGTCGACGGTCTGCACGTGCCAGCCGTACGACTCGTAACGCTGGGCGGTGTCCTCGCTGAGGGCGACCATGGTGTCGTCCTCGATCGAGATCCGGTTGGCGTCGTACAGGACGACCAGATTGCCCAGGCCCTGGTGCCCCGCGAGGGAACTGGCCTCGGCCGTGACCCCCTCCTGGATGTCGCCGTCGGAGGCCACGACCCAGATGGTGTGGTCGAAGGGGCTGGTACCGGCGGGGGCCTGCGGATCGAACAGGCCGCGCTCGCGACGGGCGGCCATGGCCATGCCGACCGCGCTGGCCAGTCCCTGCCCCAACGGCCCGGTGGTGATCTCCACGCCGGGGGTGTGGTTGACCTCTGGGTGACCCGGGGTCAACGAGCCCCAGGTGCGCAGGGCTTTGAGGTCGTCAAGTTCCAGGCCGTAACCGGCCAGGAAGAGCTGGACGTACTGCGTGAGGCTGCTGTGCCCGCAGGACAGCACGAAACGGTCACGACCGGACCAGGCGGGGTTCGTGGGGTCGTGGCGCATGAGGTGCCGGTAGATCAAATACGCGACCGGCGCCAGGCTGACGGCGGTACCGGGGTGACCGTTGCCCGCCCGCTGCACGGCTTCCATGGCCAGCAACCGCGCGTTGTCGACAGCGCGTCGGTCGAGATCGGTCCACTCAAAATGGGTCGAATCGCTCACGTGGAACTCGGGTCCTCTCGTGGTCATCGGCTCCGTCGAACGGGTGGGTGGTACAGGCCGGCGGACGATCGCAGCGACGCTGCCGCGAGAGGGGCGTCCCGACCCGGACGCCGCAGGAGCTGCGACGCCGGTCACGACACCCCGGCCACCGATGGTGCGGAGCACTCGGGGAGCCCCGAGAGGGGCGAGCCCGACGCCCCGACCTGTCCGAGCCTATCCTTCCCGCAGCCGTCCCTCCGGTAGGCACCCGCCCCCTGTGGACGAGCCGGGCGGGTGTGGACGGCGGCGTTGATCCTTGCGGGATCCGGTACCACCAGACTGACAGTCGTCGGCCGACGCCCGAACCAGGGCGCCGACCTCCTGCCGCTTTGCCGGCCACCACCCGCCACGCCGCTCACCTGTCGAAGCCCCTTCTTGCCGGTAGCTCTTGGGTGTGATTTTTACCAGGGCGGACTCCGACATCTGCACGCCGGCACTGGTTGCTGTGACAGTGACCCGCACGTGACCGGTCCTGGCCGCGGTCAGGACTCCCGCCGAGGTCACCTTTGCTCCGGCGGTGTTGGTGTCCATCGGAGCGATCTGGTAGCTGTACGTCGCTGACCGGTTGGATGGGAACACGCTCGCGGACAGCTTCGTCCCCGAGGAGGCCTGGTCGAGGGTGACTGACCGGTCACCGAAGTTGACCAGCGACGTGTGGGCGTTCGCGAACGCCGAGCCGTTGGCGCTCGGTGCGCCGGAGGTCACCACGACCGGGAACGTGGTCGACGTGCTCTCTCCGCCGGCGGTGGCCTTGGCCGTGATCAGGGCGGTGCCGGTGCAGACGGGCTTGACCGAGCCGCTGGCGTCGACTGCCGCGATCGACGGGTCGGAGGAGGTGTACTTCACCTCGAGCGCCTGATCGGACAGATCCCAGAACGTCATGTCGTGCTTGGTGACCGACAGCTGGGCGTTGACCCGGTTGTCGGGAGTGTCCAGGCTCAACTCGGTGGCGTCCGGCTGGGCCGAGACCACCTCGACGCCGGCCGTGCGGTCACCGGTCACCCGCAGGCGCACCGACTTCAGGTCGGCGTCGGCCGAGCTCGGACCGGCCAGGATGGTCCAGTCGCCCGTGGGGAAGACCTTCTTGTGCAACACGTCGTCCCAGAACCACAGGTCACCGGCGTCAAGGGTGACCTTCACCGTCTCGGAAGTCCCAGGGCATGTCCCGGAACTCCGTCGGTGCTGTGCGTGCCGGTGCGGGGCGCGCACAGCACCTGGAGGAGTTCTGAGACACGCCCTAGAGATCAGGCCGCTCTTGACGAAGCCCTTCAGCTGTTTCAGCGGGCGCTGGTTTCCATCGGCACCTTCCGGAGCTTGGGCGTAGACCTCCACGACAGCCTTGCCCGGTTTGTTGGCGACCTTGTTCGACACGGGCACCGAGACCGTCACCGCATCGTCGGGGGTGATGGTCGAGGAAGACAGTGTCGGGGTGCCGTAGACGAACGGCGAGTACGACAGACCGTGACCGAACACATAGTGGGGAGCCGCGCAATTGGACCCGACCTGGTAATAGAGGTACGTCCGGCCGCACTGGGCGCCTTCCGCCTTCGTCATCCGGTAGTCCTCGATCCCGAGGCTCGGAGCGGCCTCGGGCCCGAGCTGTGCGTCAACGTCGGAGTACCAGGTCAGCGGAAGCTTGCCGGAGAAGTTGGCCACAGCGGTACGCCCGTCCTCGAGCTTCACCGCATCGTTGAACAGCAACTCGGCCATCGCCTTGCCCTGGTACATACCGTTGAAGGATGACCAGACGATCGCTCCGACGCCCGGTAGGTCCTTGAACATGCTGACGTCGACCATGGTCTTGGCCTGGATCCACACCACGATCTTCTTGCCGTACTTCTGGGCGAGCGGTGCGATCGAGTCCCGGATCAGCTTGTCCTGCAGGCGTGGCAGGGCGACCGTGGAGCGGTCCGTGCCCTCGCCACCGTCATCGGTTCTGTGACCGGCGACGACCACGACATGGTCAGCCTGCGAGATCTGGTATTCGGCGGTCCCTGAGTCCGTTGCGGGATGGCAGGGGTTGCTGGAGCACAGCGAGGTCGTGACCGCGGTGCCGTCGGCGTCCAGGACGTCGGGGAACACCGCGAGGTGGCTGGACAGGAACGGCCTGTCGGAGCCCGCGGTCACGGCCGAGGCTGCCGACCCCGTCCGCGCAGCCAAGGCCTGGGCGAAGGTGGTGTTGACAGCGGTGGGCCCGGAGTAGGAGCCCGCCTGGAACCCGTTGAGGGAGTCCACGTGCCCCAGAGCGACCGTCTTGCCGGTCGCCGCGCCCGCGAACGGAAGCTGG
This sequence comes from Actinomycetota bacterium, assembly GCA_030837505.1. Classification (GTDB taxonomy): domain Bacteria; phylum Actinomycetota; class Actinomycetes; order Actinomycetales; family Kineosporiaceae; genus JAUPKJ01. Next base: position 57,312 of record JAUPKJ010000257.1, on the reverse strand, counting down.
CCGCCGACGTTCTTCAACAGCACGGGCGCCTCGAGGGCAGATTCGTGCGCGACGGCACGGTGCGCCGGCGAAGCCGGCTTGACATCAGGATCTCCGGCCGCCGACAGCGAGTAGGACTTGCTGTTCCACGGGACCGAGGCGACGGGATCGAACTCACCGAGCTGGAACCGCGCGGTGAAGGCGCGCACGAGCGCGATGTCGACGTCGGCCTCACTGACAAAGCCTTGGAGTTGAGCCGCCGGGAGCCCCGTCGACGTCGGGTAATCACCGCCCGAGCAGTCAAGATCGGTGCCGGCCTTGAGCGCCCAGGCGTTGCCGAGGGGCTTGCTGATCTGCGTCTGCCCGCCGAGTTGAGCGGGGTGCCACGAGTGTCCTGACGTCCCGGTTCCGTGCACGCGGGTGACCGCATCGCAGTCGGAGACGACGAAGCCGTCGAAGCCGTACGACCTGCGCAGCACGGTCTCAAGGGCGTACCGGCTCGCCGCAGCCGGCGTCCCGGGAGTACCGCCGGCGGTGGCATTGTCGCGAGGGCTCCACAGGGTCGGGTATCGAGAGGCCGACGGGTAGTCCGTGGTGTAGTCCTCCACCACGGAGAAGGCGTTGTAGGCGGACATGAGCGACCGCGCGCCCGCCTCGCCGGCCGAGGCCGCGAAAGGCGGCAGGAAGTACTCGTGCATCGAACGCTCGGTGAGGTTCGACGTGCCGTAGGCGCGGTTCGCCTCGGAGTTGTTCGCCAGGTAGTGCTTCGGCGTGGCGACCGCCTGAACATAACCGTTCCCCTTGGTGGGAATCGTGTGGGGACGCGACGAGGTGCCACCCTGCAAACCGGTCACGAAGGCCCCGGCCACCTGGCCTGCCAGGAAGGGATCCTCGGTGTAGGACTCGTCCGCCCGCCCCCACCGGGGATCGCGGTTGAGGTTCTGGTTCGGCGACCAATAGGTCAGGCCGTGACAGGCGCCACCGGAGGGGCTGGGATTCGTCACACCCGGCGGGCAGGACGTGTTGTAGGTCACGCGGGCCTCATCAGCGATACCGCCGGCGATCTGCTGAGTGATGCCCGGATTCCACGTCGATGCGATGGAGGTGCTCTGCGGATACTGCGTGTAATTGTTGTTGCCGGGGACGGTCGGAAAATAGATCCCGTGATTCGCCTCCGCCCAGTACCCGTACGACTTCACGCCGAGCCGGTCGATTCCCTTCGGCTTCGCGCTCCAGGTCGCATGCGGCTGCATCGCGATGAGCTGGTCGTACTTTTCCTCCAGCGTCAGGCGCGAGACCAGGTCGGCCGCACGGACACTGAACGGCAGCGAAACGTTCTTGTACGCGGGCGTGCCCTCGGCGGACGCCGTAGTCGGCCGCGCGAACGCGCCGAGCCCGCCCACCGCCACGGCCCACGCCAGCCCGAGCGCCAGGAACCTGCGCCCAGGACTCCTGGTGCCCCTGCCGTGTCCTCTCCCTCGCGAGGACGCAAAACTGGTCTTCACCATTGAAGGTTTCCTTTGTTCACGTTGGCGAACTCTGATCTCTCGATGGCGATGAACTGCTCCTCCCGCCTGGGTACGTGCCGGGTTCGGGGGGAGAGAGAACGACAGACACGGAGAGAATCAGGAGGCCGTGCAGGTCAGGGAAGCGGGCGCGGTGTCATTTCCCTCGGCCACGAAACCGAAGGTGGTGGATCCGTTGCCCGCGAGCGTTCCGTTGTAACTGGCGTTGCGAACGGTGATCGCCCCGGATTTCCCGGTGGCCGTGCCGCCCCACAGGCTGCTGATGTTCTGCCCGGCCGCGAGGGTCATCCCCACGCTCCAGCTCTTGATCGGGGCCGTTCCCGAGTTCCGTACGGTGATTTCCCCCTGGAAGCCACCGCTCCAGCCATTGACCTTGCGGTGGATCGCGACGCACCCGGATCCGGGATCGGTGGGGGTGCCGGACGGGGTCGGCGTGTCGGAGGGCGTCGGGGTTCCGGAGGGGGTGGGGGTTCCGGAGGGGGTGGGGGTGTTCGAACCGTCCGTGAGGCTGCCGGGGACGGAACGCAGGGCGTCGTACCAGACCGCTGCCATCTTCGCGTACCCGGTGGAGTTCGGGTGCACGTTGTCGGCCAGGTCGGAGGCGGTGAGGGCCTTGTACAGGTCGACCAGGTGCACGTGCTTACCCTCGGCGGCGCGCGTGCGCACGATGTCCGGTATCGCGGCGTTGAAGGAGCGTACCGCCGAATCGGCCATGGGCAACGGGATGATCGTCGAGACGAACACCTCCGTGTCCGGCGCCGTGCCGGTGATGCGGTCCAGCAGGCTCGCCAGCCGGCCCGAGGCCCCCGACGAGTTCTGGACCATGTCGTTCGTGCCGAGGTGGAGCAGCACCGTCCGCGGCTTGTAGGTCCGCAACCAGCTGACGATCTGCGCGTCGACCTGGTCGATCCGCCAACCGGAGTGACCCTCGTGATCGTGATCGCCCAGGTTCGTCGGACCGTTCGACAGCGAGCCCACGAAATCGATCGTGTGGCCGTCCGCGACGAGCTTCTGCCACAGGCTTATCCGGTACCCGCCCGGAACTGTGAGGCCATCCGTGATCGAATCACCGAGCGGCATGATCCTGACACCGCCGTTGGACTCGGCCTGCGCCGGGCTGACCGCCATCATCGTCCCCGCGAGCAGGGCGGCGCCGCACACGCCCGCTCCGAGAACACGGATGAACTTCTCCATGGTTCCTCCTTGCTGACCCGCCGAGGACTTCTCACCGGGTGGGTGACACCACCGCGAGCAAAGCATTTCGTGCACCGTGGACCCTGCAAACCGGTCGCAACCTATTCCGGAAATCAGAAAACGGTCAATGGGCGCGCACTGTGCCCTGGGCCGCCCTGAGCCCTCCGTACGCCTTGCGAGCAGGGACGGAGACCTAGGGGTTTGTCATGAAAAATTCGTGACGACCCTTAGGACCCTTGAAGATCGCCCGGGACCGTGAAAAGAACGGTCCGAAGTGCTTGGCTCGGTGGGCGAGGAGGAACGAGTCGGATCTCCTGCGGGCGACATCCCTGTCTTCCCGACCCAGGTCTTCCTGCCCTGGTCTTCCCGACCCAGGACACCCACACGGACCCGGCGCTCCCCGCCCTCGCCGACCGTGCCCGTCGGGAGCGAGCGGCGAGAGAGGAACGAACGATGCGGTGGGAAGGACTGCAGGTCGCGGGCACGGGAGCCTGGCTCCCCGAACGAGTGCCCTGTGCACAGGCTGTGGCCGAGGGCCTGTACGGGGCAGCGGAGTACGAGACGAACGAGATCGAATCGGTGTGCGTCGCAGAAGGCGTCTCACCCCCGCAGATGGCCGTCCGAGCTGCCGGGGAGGCGCTCGAACGGGCCGAACAGAACGACCTTCCCCCGGTGTCCGCCGTCTTCCACAGCCACCTGGGGTTCCAGGGGGCAGAGATGTGGTCGGCCGCCGGACACATTTCCCACGCCGTGGGCGCCCCGGGCGCACCGGCCTACGACCTGAACCAGTCCTGCAACGGGGCGATGGCCGGCCTCGAACTCGCGGCGATGACGTTGGAACGGCAGGGAACGGGCACAGCCCTGCTGACGACGGCCGACCGGTTCGCCCTGCCGGCCTTCGACCGCTGGCGCAGCGACAGCGCAGCCGTGTACGGGGACGCCGGGACCGCCCTCGTCCTGACGACCGGGCGCGGATTCGCCCGGCTGGTGTGCACCGTGAGCGGGGCCGATTCCACGCTGGAGGCCGAGAGCCGCGGGGCGGGTTTCCGGGAGGACCCCTGGGGGGAAAGGCCCCTGGACCTCGACACCCGCCGCGAGGACTTCCTGCGCGGGGGCCCCGGGCTGTGGGAGCACTACACCCGGATGGGGCGGACCCTGTCGGACGTCCTGGGGAGCACGCTCACCGAGGCGGGGATCGACCTGGTCGACGTCACCTGGTTCGTGCCGGTGACCGCGACGTACCTCAACCTCAAGCGCATGGTCAAGGAGATCCTGCACGTCGAGGAGTCCAGGACGACCTGGGACTTCGGCCGCACCGTCGGACACCTGGGCTCAGGGGACCAACTCGCCGGCCTGCACCATCTGGCGGCCACCGGCAGGCTCCGCAGCGGGGACGTCGTGGCCCTCGTCGGTGGGGGCAGCGGGTACTTCTGCACCTGTGCCGTCCTGGAGATCCTGTGAACGCGGCGGACGGCGGGAACGCGGCAGGGCGCTCCCCGACGACCCTCCTGGGCTGGTTCCTCGCCTCCCGGGACCGCCACCCCCACGCCCCGGCACTGCGCGTGGGCGACCGCGTCTGGTCCTACTCGCAACTGGACGGTCTGGCCCGGGACCTCGCGGACCGGCTGACGGCCACCGGCCCAGTGCGGCGCGTCGGACTCCTGTGCCGCCGTGACGCGGGAGGGCTCGCCGGCTACCTGGCCGCCCTGCACGCCGGGGCGGCAGTGGTGCCCCTGAATCCCGAGAACATGGTCGACCGGAACAGGAACATCGTTCGGCAGGCCCAGGTGGACTCCCTCATCGCGGACCCCGCCGACGCCGGACACCAGGACGCCCTCCTGCGGGCGCTCGCCGACACGGGCCGCCGGATCCCGGTCGTACACCCCCTCACGACAGAGCCCCGCCCTTCGACACGGATCCCCGTCGGCAGGAGCCGGGCCCGGCGCGTCCCACAGACCCGGGGACCGGGCGTCGGCGGACCACCGGAGGAGGGCGACCTGGCCTGTCTCCTGTTCGACTCGGGCACGACCGGGCAGCCGAAGGGGGTTCCGATCACCCATCGCCAGGTCTGCGCCCATCTCGCGGCCCGGGGGCCCGAGGACGAGGTGGGTCCGGGGGACACCGTCAGCCAGATCCACGAACTCACCTCCGACCTGTCGGTGTTCGAACTGTGGACGGCCTGGGCCGGTGGAGCATGTGTCCTGCCGCTGTCCCGGCCCCGGGACGCGCCGACAACGGCCCGCGTCCGTGACCTCGGGATCACCGTGAGGACGGCGACGGACCCCACGGTCTCGTGCCCGCAACACCGGTGGGCCCGCCCCGAGAAGATCGATTCCGACCCGGAGGTCCTTCCGGTCCCCGATCGGTGATCCCCGGCCGGCCACCCCGGATGCTCCGGACCGTCCGGGGCTTCCGGGCGTCGGTCGCGACCCCGGCCTGCAGCCGAGGGGAAGCGAATCGATGAGGTATGCCCTGCCTTCGTGGGTGTTCCTATGCTTCCACCGCAGGTCAATGACCTGATCGACACGCTGCGCGCCCATGAGGACGACCCGGCGTTCGCGGACGCGCCAGTCCTGGACGTCTACGGGCGCATCTCGATCAACCCCGAGACCGGGGAGACCGAGAAGTTCGACCGCCAGATCGAGGACACCCTGCGAGAGGTCCTCCTCCTCCGCGCCCGCCTCGGCGAGGTCCTGCGCGACGACGGCAAGTCCGCCTGGAAGGCGGGAGCGAAGCGCCCGGGGTGGGAACGCTCCCTGGTCCGTCCTCTCGTCCTGCACACCCCGGCGCCGAGCATGCTGCCGGGGCGTCGTGCTCTTGCGACGCGGATCGCACCGGGCCCCGAGTAGCACGGCGGGCGCGGGAAATCCATCACTCATAACGGACTGTTGAACCCTCATGGCTCGAATACAACGATCTGGGCGTATCGCCTTGTCGTGACCGGCGTCCTAGAGGGAAAGGGACGTCCCGGCCTGCTCGACCCCGCGCCCGGCGCGCTCGACGACGTCGCCGAGGCGACGCGGCAGCCTTCCCCTCGCCATCCGACGTGGAGGGGCCTTGCGGCACGGGCTGGACCCGGCCCGGTGCGGGCCGGCGACACATCGCCCTGAAGGAGTGTGGTTCGCATGTCCGACGTCCTCCCGCGGTGGGAGATCCTTGACTCCCGAGAGAAGCGCAGCAGGGACCTGCTGCCGTTCCTGACCTTCCCCGTGACCAAGTCCTGCAACTTCCGGTGCGGGTACTGCGGGGAGGGCGGGGAGCTGACGGCCAGCCGCCAGCGGGCCTGGGACGCCGCAGAGCTGCTGTCGTTCGCCAAGGCGGCCAAGGCCAGAGGGGTGACGAAACTGCGGGTCACGGGCGGCGAGCCGTTCATGCACCCGCAGATCGACGACATCCTTCGTGGCCTGGCCGACCTCGACGTGTACGTGCACGTGAACACCAACGGCTCCCTCGTCTCCCGCCACGTGGAGACCCTGGAGGACCTCGGACCCAACTTCCACTTCGCCGTCAGCCTCGACACCCTCGACGCCCAGGCCGCCCAGACGATGTCCGGCACCCGCGCCCGCTCCCCGCTGCCGGACATCCTCTGCGGCACCGACCTGCTGCGCGGCCTGGGCCTGCTGCTGCGCGTGAACATGGTCGTCACCACGATCAACGCCCACGAGATCCCCGGCATCATCGACTTCTGCCGCGCCACCGGGTGCGGGCTCAAGCTTCTCGACGTGGTCTCGGTTCCGCTGCCGTTCGGCGTCCGCCGCGACCTGCACGTGAGCCTGGAGCGCGTGGAGGCCGAACTCGCCCGCGCGTCCGCCGCGATCGTGCACCACCAGTACGCGCGCTCCTTCGGCACACCGTGCCGGATCTACGACGTGGACGGCGTGCCGGTGACGGTGAAGAGCACCTGGAACGGGTCGCGCTACGACACCTCGGGCATCTGCTCTGGCTGCCCCTACTTCCCCTGTCACGAGGGCCTCTACGACATCTTCGCCCTGCCCGACCACCGCGTCATCGGCTGCCGCTGGTCCGAGACCTCCGTGGCCGGACAGCCCGTGCCCGAGGGCGACGCCGCCACGTTCGTCGCCCGACTGGAAGACCTGGCCGCCGTCTTCCAGGCCGCGGACCACGTCGCCCGGCAGTCGAACAACGCGATGCCCCCAAGACCCGCGTTCGTTCTCCGCTCCACAGCAGAGAGGAACGCGCCGTGAGCCCGCCGGCCTGCCCCATGAAGATACTCGGGGACAGGCTGGACCTGACACCCGAGAAATCAGGCGAGCATGGGTGAGTACTTTCGAGTGCTTGCGGTTCGCCGTCACAAATCCTGCTGGTTTCTTGATGCGATGAACGCTGACGGCAGGCAGCAGCTTGCGGTTGATGCAACGCTCGCGCGCCAGAAAGAAATATCGCGGCTCTCCCTTCTGGAAGCCACCGTGCACCCTGCGGTGAACGACAGCGGCCAACCAATCCTGCAAGTAACTCATATCGGTTCATGCAGGACCCCGAGAGGCGACTCGCCACGGAAGGCGGGACCGGATGACTTTCTTGTGGGCGCCATCGATCGGACCGTATTCATGAGCCTGTTTCTCGCCGCCATCTCGGAGCACCTTTCGGAGCAAGGGTATCTCCGCATCCTGAGTCGTTCGATGATGAATGAACGAGGAACAAGCCTGGCACCTCCGGCAAGAATCTGCGGGAGGCATGTCAAAGGATTCCTCAAGATTACTCACGAACTGGAACTCAAGGAAGTGGTGGCCATCACCCTGCGGCCGGCCTTCGAAATCGGATATGTCGTCCGAGATGTCCACAACAGGAGATCATCGCCGAACGAGTACTTGCTGCTCGAATTGGTTGACCCCGTCGTGGATGTTTCAGTCGTTCAGCGAGAAATACTCACCGTTGTGAGCCTTGCCGCGGAGGTGGCCGACCGACTCGACCTCCCCCATGCCGACTACTCGAATATGGAAGTTCGAGACGTGGACCAAGAGGTTCCCCACCTCGACCATGCGCAAAGAACTGGATGGTTTCGGGAACAGAAGCCCATGACCGCCAATGCGATCTTCCTCAACTCCCCGGTGAACTCACCCCTGGCTCGATCAGTGCGCGGCCACCGAAAGGAAACGATATGGATTGTCAACGGAAAGAGTGTTGCCCATGGTTACCGTGACGAGACTGATTACGACAACTTCCACGAGGAATCTCTCCGGCAAGAAGCGAGACTCAGGGGCGGCGGGGTTTGCGGCGGCCCCTCTTCGCGTTTCCTGAACTTGCTGGATCTAGGGGCTCCGGAATCGGTGAGCATGGGATTCGGGGTCGAGCGATTCATTCAGGGTTTCCTGACCTAGCCGGGCTCTGACCTGCCTCGATCGTCAGGTGGTACACCGAGGGGGAGCCGGCGATTCGGGAGGCTGACCTCGGAGGTGCGTATGCGACAGAGGCAGCACTCGGTCGTGCGCGTATAGCGCAACGAGGGTCTGCTAAAATCACCAGCATGGCGCATGAGGTCACTGGGCAATCAAATGGCCACGAAGACCGGGACTGGGTGGATCGGTTCGCGAGCGAGCTCATCGCCCAGGCTGATCGCAAAAAGCCCGGACAGGCCATCACCTGCGCCTCTGGACTCAGCCCCTCAGGTCCTGTGCACCTGGGGAATCTCCGGGAAGTGATGACGCCGCACCTTGTCGCCGACGAGGTGCGGCGTCGCGGGCGAGAGTGCGTCCACGTACTGTCCTGGGACGACTTCGACCGCTTCCGGAAGGTCCCGGCCGGGGTCGACCCGTCCTGGAACCAGCACATTGGCAAGCCACTTAGTCGCGTGCCGGCTCCGGCTGGAAGCGAGTACCCGAACTGGGCCGAACACTTCAAAGCCCCGATGCGTGCCGCCCTGGCCGAGCTTGGTGTCACGGTTCGCGAGGTCAGTCAAACCTCGATGTACACCTCAGGTGCCTACCGCGAGCAGATCTTTGCCGCAATGGCTCACCGGCACGCGATTGACGCCATTCTCGATCAGTACCGCACCAAGGGACGAACGGGCTCGGCTCCGGATCCCACCGTCAACGACGCGGAAGCCCTCGCAATCCAGGGATCAGGGGCCTCGACCGACGACGACGGCAAGTCCACAACGGGGTACTTCCCCTACAAGCCGTTCTGTTCGCGCTGCGACAAAGACCTCACCACCGTCACCCACTACGACGACGACACGACGGAACTCCACTACGTCTGCAATGCGTGCAGCTTTCAGGAAGCGGTCCGACTCGACAGCCACACCAACGGCAAACTGGTGTGGAAGGTCGACTGGCCGATGCGATGGGCGTTCGAGGACGTCGACTTCGAGCCGTCCGGCGTGGACCACTCGTCACCAGGATCGTCGTACGTCGTCGGCAAGCAGATCGTCCGCAAGGTATTTCATGCCGAGCCACCGATCGGCCCCATGTACGCCTTCGTCGGTATCTCGGGAATGGCGAAGATGAGCAGTTCCCGCGGCGCCGTCCCAACCCCCAGCGACGCTCTGAAGGTCATGGAAGCTCCGGTGCTGCGCTGGCTTTACGCACGGCGTCGCCCGAACCAGTCGTTCAAAGTCGCTTTCGACGGCGAATTGGCGCGCCTCTACGACGAGTGGGACGCCGCCACCCGCCGCAAGAGCGGTCAAACGGCCGGAAGCGAGGATCCCTCCTACGGTCGAGCCCTGAACGCCGGTGGGCGGACGCTGACAACGACCCCGCACACGGTCCCCTTCCGGACATTGGCCTCGATCGTCGACGTGACGGCGGGCGACACGGATCAGGTCCTGCGCATCCTGCGCCAGCTCGATCCCCAGGACCCTGTCTCCGACCTGGCGGACGTGGAACCGCGGCTCTCTCGGGCCAGCTACTGGATCAACACACAGGTGCCACTCGAGGAACGCACCCAGATCCGCGACGAACCGGACAAGGATCTCTTGGCGCAGCTGTCCGACAGCGAACGCGAAACGTTGACGCTGCTGGTTGACGGTCTCGACAGCCACCAGTCCCTCGAACAGTTGACCACACTGGTGTATGCGGCGCCGAAAATCCAGGCCGGATTGCCGGTCGATGTTCAACCGACACCAGAGTTGAAGGCTATTCAGCGGAAGTTTTTCTCCCTGGTGTACAGATTGCTGGTGACGCGAGACACCGGACCTCGGCTGCCCACGCTGCTGATCTCCATCGGGACAGAGCGCGCCAAGAAGTTCCTTACCCCCTGAACGCTCGTCGCCACCGGTCGGTCATCGGGGGGTGAACACGAACGAGGCAAGCAGGGACGTGCGCGCGCACTACGACCGTGTCGCCCTGCGTGAGGGGACCCGGCTGCAGGACCCCTACCGCGCCAGTGAAGCTCTCGTACTGCGCGCCGTCGTGGGCGGCCTGCTGGCGGACCGTGGCCCGCTGAGCGTGGTGGCCGAGATCGGGTCAGGGCCAGGGCACTATGGGCCCTGGCTCCACTCGATCGCCGAGCGGGTGCTGTGCCTGGACCTGTCAGCGGTGGAACTGGCAGCGGTGCCCGGCGTCCGGGACACGGCACGGATCCAGGCCGACGCCTGCCGCCTGCCCGTGGCCGACGGACGGCTGGACGCGGTGTTCCTGCTCGGCCCGCACTACCACCTGCCTGAGGCCGTGGACCGACGGCGGATGATCAACGAGGCGGTGCGCGTGCTTGTCCCCGGTGGTCTGCTCGTGGTCGCTGGCCTGAACCGCACCGGGGCCAGCGTGAAGACGGTCTGGCGGTGTCCACGGCGCGCCTGGCGGACCCGCGTGCTCCTGGGGAAGGCCCTCCGCGCGTCGGTCGCGCTACCGGCCGGCGCGCTGGGAGACTTCCCACCCGCGTTCTTGTCGGACGGGCACGCACTGCGAGCGGAGCTGGAGACCGCCGGGCTGGTCGACGTGAGCGTGCACGGCTGCGAGTCGTTCACCGTTCTGGCCCCGGGACTGGCCCGCCGCGCCCGGCGGGGCCCGCGGGCCGGGCGGGCGCTGGACGCGCTCCTGGTCTCCTCCGCGCCCGGGCGCGTGTCGCTGGCCCTGTCGGAGCACCTGCTCGCCGTCGCCCGCAAACCGGGCCCGCCCGGCTGATCACAGAGCGGGCGGCCCCGGGGCGAACACCGCGCGCCGGTCCCGGAACATCGACACCGCCTCCTGCACCCGCTGGGGGGTCATCTCGTTGCCCACCAGGCCGCGCACGGCCAGCAGCCGGGAGAAGCCGTCCTCCAGACGCAGGCCGGGGAACTGTTCCTGCGCGGCACGGAAGTACTCCGTGCCGTACCGGGGCGTGGCCACGATCACGCTCTTGGTGTACGGCACGCGCAGCCGGGAGACCGTCGCCCGGGTCCGCTCGATCGTCGCCGGCGTCTCACCGGGAAGGCCGATCATGATGAAAGCGTGCGGGGAGATCCCGGCCCGCGCGGTGTCCTCGATCGCCGACAGCATCGCCTCGTCCGAGCGGTACTTGTTCGCCGCCGCGACGATCCCCGCGTCGAAGGACTCCACGCCGAACCAGATGCCCTCGCACCCCGAGGCCGCCATCTCCGCGAGCACCGCCGGGGAGACGGCGTCGATGCGGGTCTCGCACACCCACGACACGCGCAGGCCCCGGCGCCGGTACTCGCGGCAGAACTCGTGCACCCACTCGTGGCTCGCGGTGAACGTGAAGTCGATGAAGAACACCGCCCGCACCTCGTGCCCGTCCTGCAACCGGGCCAACTCCTCGACGACCGCGCCCGGCTCGCGGCGGCGCACCCGGCGTCCCCACGCGTTGAAGCAGAAGTCGCACCGCCACGGGCAGCCCCGGTTCGCCAGGACCGTGGCCCACCCGCGGCGCCGGTAGGGAAGCCCGTCGCGGTACCCGTCGCCGTAGTAGGCCGAGAAGTCCACCAGGTCCATCGCCGGGAACGCCTCCGGCACCTCCGGGCGCCTCAGCACCTGCGGCGCCGGTCGGTGGAGGTCCACCACGGCGTCCCCCACCGTCTCCGGCGTGACGACGGAACCGGGCAGGTCGCCGCCCTGCGTCAGGGCCGTCACCAGGAACGGGACGAGGACGTCGTACTCGCCGCGCAGCACCATCGGCACGCCGAAGTCGCGCAGCACCAGATCGGGGCGCACCGTGGCGTGCGAGCCGCACACACACACCACCGCCCCCGGCAGCAGCCCGGTCAGGGCGCGCACCAGGCACACGCTCAGGGCGTACCGGTAGTCCAGGAAGTAGTTCTGCACCTGGTCGTACGGCGTCGTCGTCACCACGACCACCGCGCACCCGGCCAACCGTCGTGCTGCCTCCGCGTCGGTCATCGTCTCTGCGCGCAGGTCCAGCAGCACCACCTCGGCACCCTGAGCACGCAGCCTCGTCGCGGACAGCATCATGCCCAGCGGCGGCTGGAGGAACGAGTTCCCGCTCAGGTACGGCGGGACCACCAGCCCCACCCGCACCGGCGCACCCCCGGCGACCGGTCCCGGTGCGTGGGCCGAACAGCCGGGCGCCGCCACGGTGGGGGCGTCCGGCGCGGCGGCGAGCAGGGCCCCCACCACCTCGGCATCACGGTCGAGGTCCTCGATCCCGTTGCCGTCGCGGGAGCGCAAGTCCTCCCACGCCGCCAGCCACGCCCCGCGCAACCGCGCGTCCATGAGCCCCACGTGGTCGCGGAACGCCGAGACCACCCAGAACAGCGTGCCCGCATCCTGCTCCCGCGCCGCGTCCAGCACCCCGAGCGCCCGAGCGGACAGCCCTGCGTCGTGACGCGCTGCCTCGAACATGCCGCCCAGGAACCACGCGGCCCGGCGCCGGTCGGCAACCACGTCGCCGGTGGCGGGCCCGACGACCCCGGCCACGTCAGCGGCGACGTCCTGCGAAGAAGGCGCGACCTCGTCCACCGGAAATGTCCTCTCGCCCGCGCGGACAGTCGTGGGGCGCGGCCACACGACCGCGCCCCACAACTGCAATTCAGGCCATTCTATCCGGAAACGGTACTATTTGACCTCAGCGATTCGCATCATTCACCGGGTGGACAGGGCCTCCTCGGCGCTCTTGAGGGTCGCATCGAGCGCGGCATCGCACCCACCGACCAGCACGTTCTCCTTGTGACGCCCGAACCTGCCCCCGATCGCCTTCGTAACCGGGGCCATGATCTGCAAGGCGTCCAGACCACTGTCCTGCGCGACGATCACCGCGACCGCCGGGCGCCTCACTCCCGTGACCCCGCCGACGACCGCCGCGCGCAGCACGCCGTGAGTCAAGGCCAACTGCGTCGTCTTCAGCGCCTGCGGTCCGAGTAGGGGATCCCCATGCCCGGATTTATGCCTTTGCCATACCGGACCAACGCCCCCTGCGAAACCCGACGACGCGCCTCCGGATCACCGGCGCAGCCGAGGCTGGTCACCGCCGAAGGGGTCGATGGACGGGCGCCCGGGCTGCAGGGTCCCATCCCACCGGGGCACCTCCGGCTCGGCCTGCGGCCAGGGCTTGGGCACGCGGGCTGTGCCTCGGGGCTCGGCTGTACCGGGCGCGCCCGCGGTGCGCCCAGGTACGCCGCCGGGCTGCCGCTCCTGCTCCTCCTGGGCGCGGTGTTCGCGTCGGTCACGTTCGGCGCGGGCAACGGGATCCTCGGGCTCGGTCAGGTGCAGGTCTTCCAGGGCGGGCTCGGTCAGGTGGGCGGTATTGGCGGGGTGAGTCATGGCCTCGTCGAGCGCGCGAGCTGCTGGTACACCGAGTGGGTCAAGGCCCGCCGCTCCGGCGACCAGGGCCAGTGTGTGGAGATGCGCCGCGACGGCGAGGCCGTGCAGGTGCGTGACTCCAAGAACGTCGAGGGCGGGCGCCTCCCGGACGCCGCGAGCCGAAGCAACCTCTTGCCGGTCGCTCAAAATTCTCACTCGTCGTGGCAGATCTGCCACGGGACTGAGACGCCCCGGGCCGAGGCCAGCCCTGCTGGCCCCATCGGGCGTGAACCTGAGCATGGGAGGACCTGATGCTGCGGAGCTTCCGGTTGCAGAACCACCGCTCCTTCCTCGGCGAGGCCGAGTTCTCCTTGTTGCCCGCCTACTCAAGTTCACGGTCTGCTGTCACGGTGACAGCGATCTACGGTGCGAATGCTGCGGGGAAGTCCAACCTGCTGGACGGGCTGCGTTTCATGACCATGGCGGTCAGGAACTCCTACCGTCAGTGGGATCCCTCAGCCGGAGTGCCCCGTCAACCGTTCAAGCTGTCTGCCGAGGGACAGCAGGAACCATCTACCTTCGTCGTAGATCTGATGCTGGGCGGTGTCCAACACGTCTACGGGTTCGTGATCAACGACGAGACCGTGCTGGAGGAGTGGCTCTATACGTATCCTCATCGCCGCAAACGGATGCTGTTCGAAAGAGATGGTGACGGAATCCGGTTCGGCAGCACTGCGATCGACCATCGCGGTAAGGTCGAGTTCCTGGCGGAGCTGACACGGCCCAATGCGCTTTTTTTGAGTGCAGCCGCCCAAGCAGGACTGAGAGAGTTCCTTCCTGTCCGGGAATGGCTGACGCACGACCTCCAGTGGGGCGGCCACCGTAGCTTCCCGATTCGTTCGGCGGGCATCGATTCACTGCCGGACCTCATCGCACACAGCGAGGAGAGCCGTGAAAGCGTCCTCCGATTGATCCGTGCGGCCGACCTCGGTATCACCGATATTGTGATGGAACCGGATGAGACCGCAAGGTCCTTCAGGAAGGAACGGATCGAGAGGGATCTGACGACCTTGCGTCTCCAGTTCAAGCACATGGATCCGGACGATTCTTTGTTCTCCCAAAGGGAGGAGCGGCTGGCACAATTGTCTCTGTTGCTGGAGCAAGTGAACTCCCAACCGGTGCCTCAAAGGATGCTGTTCAGTCATGGGAACGACGTGCTATTCGACATGGACGAGGAATCGGCGGGAACTCGTTCCTGGATGACCAATCTTCCCCTTTTTCTCTGGGCCTTGAAGAAGGGGAAGACCCTGGTTGTCGATGAGATGGACACGAGTCTGCACCCGCACCTCATGGCCTTCTTGATAGGGTTGTTCGCTTCCGAGGAAAGTAATACCGAAGGAGCCCAGCTCCTGTTCGCCACCCACAACGCGAGCCTTCTGGGAACATCCCTCGGCGATGAGCTGTTGAAAAGGGATCAGATCTGGTTCATCGAAAAAGACGTTGGAGGAAACAGTATCCTGTACCCTTTGACCGATTTCCACCCCCGCAAGGGGGAGAACAGGGAACGTCGCTATCTCGCGGGAAGCTACGGCGCTGTGCCCGTGATCGATGACGTCCTTCATTCCTGCTGCTGGCCCGAGAATGGTTCGCCGGCTGTTGCGGGACCTGATGATCGGCTGGACGGAGGGGGGCATATCGATGACCCGGCGTGAGAACTGTCCGAGGCGTCAAGGCCCATCGAGGCATTCCAGAACCAGCGTTCTCGTTCTTTGCGGGGGCAGACGTACCGAGGTGGACTACCTGAACGCTCTGAGGACCTGGGCGAGAAATCCCGCAGTACGGGTCAAGGTGATAGGCCGCGGAGAGGCTCCCGATAATCTGGCTGATGCAGTGGGGCCGAATCCGTCCTCGGGGATGTGGAGGCTGGCTGAGCTGATGGTTGAACGGGGCTGAATTCTCAACGACGCGGGCGTGGGTCGCTACGACCCCGACGTCCTCGCCGCCTCGCTGCCCGCTGATGGAATCACGATGACCTGTTCTGTGATGCGATCTTCGGCCAGGGGCACCGGACAGACCGTCCCCGGGGAACTCGGCCCGCCGATCCCGTTCTCCGGGACCGGCGGGTCAAGGGCCGGGGACCGGGTCGGGATCCGAACCGGGATCCGGGTCGACCTCGTCGAGCCACGCGGGGTGATGGTGGCGGGCCCAGGCTCGGTCGACCGAGCCGCGGACCATCCCGCGCAGGGCGGGACGGGTGGACGGGTTGACCACCGCCATGAAGACGTGCCCGGCCAGGACCAGCATCGTGGCCGCGAACAGGGGCGGGTGGATCGTCTTGCTCCCACTGATCGCATCGAACGCCCCGCTGAGGAGAAGCGCGACGACCAGCACGAGCAGAGCCCGGGCCGTGACCTTCTGCCCGGTGTTGAACTTGCCCCACCGGACCGGCCGGCTCTCGGCCCCCTTTCCCCGCAGCGAACGGACCCAGGCCCGGTCGGTGTCGTCGAACCGCAGCGCTCGCAGATCGGCGGCGAGAGCCTGGCGGTCGCCCCCCAGCAGCACGACGAGAGCCCCCACGATCAGCGCCGTGGCCGCGAGGACGTGCGCGACGAGGACCGCGGTGTGCCCACGCGCGTCCCCCGGCGCCGTCAGGATCGCGGCCGCGAAGAACACGGTCACCCACCAGTGGGCCAGGCGTTGCGTTCGACCATGTCGTTCGACGAACCGTTGTCCGTCCTTACCCTGCTGGGACTCCTGGTCCACGGGGCCTCCGTTCAGCGGGTGGTCGGGCCCGTCGGGCCGGCCCGCAGCCCGGACCGCCGACAGCCCTCGGTGGGGCGAGCATACCGACGAAGCCTTCCCCTGCCCTGACCTGCCCTGCTCTGCCCGGTGGCCGCAGCCGGCCCACCGGCCGGGCCGGGTCAGATCTCGCAGCGGAACTCGGTGATCCGGCCCTCCCTGGCCCTGTCGAGCAGTTCACCGGTCTTTTCCGGCAGCTTCCCCTCCCCGGCCCGCGCACATTGCACGATCTGCCGGAACACGGAACTGAAATGCCAGTAGTACGGGGTGGCCGGCCTCGGTCGCGCGTCCTTGACGGCCGTCAGGAGCTTGTCGGCGTAGGGGTACTTCTGGCGGATATCCGAGTCGGAATAGACCGACTCCCGGGTCGCGGCGAACCCTCCTTTTTCGAATAGTTTTTCCTGACTGGTTTCGCCCGTGAGAAACTCCGCCAGGGACTTGGCGGCCTCCGGATTCTCACTGCGTCGGGTGACCGCGATGTTCTGCCCTCCCAGGACCCCGTTCTTCACCGGCGCGACCCCCACCCAATCCTCGATCTTCTGGCCGCGGTCCTGGGCCTCGTCCTTCAAGGCCCGGTAGGCCACGGGCCAGTTCCGCATCAGAACGACCCTCTCGTCGACGAAGGCCGCCGTCGCGGCTGCCTCGGTGAAGTCGGAGGCGTCGAGGGACAGGACTTTGCCCTTGCTGAGGACATCGGTCACGGTATCCATCGCTACGGCACCCACAGCGCTGTCCAGTTCGAAAGCGTCCCCGTCCAGTTGAACCTTCTGCGACCGCAGCAGCTCCAGCATCGTCACGGTGTACCCCTCGTAATCCGCGAACTGACCGGCGAAGGCGGCCTCCGCCACGGGCTGCTGCGCCGAATCGTTCCGATTCAGCATGGAGGCGATCTGGCCGATGGTTGCCGCCAGGGAATCTGTCTCCAGGCTTTGCTCCACGGACGATTTGTCCTGTGGGGTCCGCTTCGTCAGTGTTCGGAGCATCTGCCGGTTGTAGAACATCAGGCCCGCGTCGGTGTTCAACGGCAGGGCCCACAGCTTCCCCTCGTACCGGCAGGTCTCCAGGGGGCCCGCCATGAACCCCGAGGTGTCCACCCCCGTCATCCGACGCAGGTGCCCGGCCCGCGCGAACTCCGAGGTCTGGGTCACGTCCATGACCACCAGATCCACCTGCTCCCCGGCCGTGAGGCGGGCTGCGGTCTCCACCCGTTGCTCGTCGCTGGACGCCGACAGCGACACCAGCCGTGCCTTCCACCCGTCCTTCGCACCGTGTACGCGATTCCAATGATCGATCTTGTCCTTCCGGGCGCCGCTGCGGTCCTCACCGGCCAGGATCACGATCTCCACCGGCCTGTGCTCGGCTTCCCTCGGCCACCAGCGGACACCCAGCGGAACGATCAGCGCCCCGACGAGCCCCACCGTGCCGAACAGAATCCACCGCCTTCTGCCGGACCGATGCCCGTGATTTTTCGTCCAGCCGACGGCCCCGTTCGCCATCACTGCCCTCCCAGGAGTTCGTCCAGCTCACTGGTGACGGCTCCCTGGACCGCGCTGCACGTGTCCGATGTCGAATCCGTCTCGACGATGCGTCGCAGTTTCTCCGAGCAAGCGCTGGTCCCCGTCACGAGAGCCAGTACCCGGACCTGGGACTCCCGTGCCAGGGTCGCCAACTTTTTGATCTGAATCTCGGAATCGTCCAGGTGCAGGGCGAAGGAGCCGTCGGTGACCAACAGCAGTACCCCCTGGAACGACGAGGACGAGGACAGATCGTTCAGAGCTTCGGCCAGGGGACCGGCCATCGGACTGCCACCGCCGGACTCCCAGCCCTCAAGAGCCGCCCGCAGCTCAACCACCGTTGTCGAGGAATTCTCCTCGCCCCCGACCGGACCGAAGGGGACCCTCGGCCGGGTTCCCTTTACCTTCAGCGATCCGCCGACCAGATGCAGCCCCAGCTGGTCCCCCTTGGACAGCAGACGCGGGAGGTCGGTCCCGATCATCGTCGCCACCTGCCGGAAACGCGGCCCCATCGACTGGGACGCGTCCATCATCACGAGGACCCGGCGGGGCAGTCGGTTCTGTTCGTGGACCTTCCGGGCGTACTTCGTCATGTCCAGCACCGCCTTTTCCCTGGCGCTGCCGGCCTGAGGATCATCGGTGCAGGAGGAATCGCTGCACGGATTCAGATCCAGTCCCCTGAGCGTCCTGCGGCCGTCCTCGGTGCCCAACCATTCCCGGAACTTCCAGGCCGCACAGGACGAGGGGCGGTCGGCGGGGTCCGAGGCCTTGCACCTGGACCGGTCCCCCGATCGCCCGGACTCCGTTTCGAGGGAGAGCGTCAGGAAGGGAAAGGACACCTCCGGTCGGTTCGTTCCCCCGGAACCGGCCAGAGGGATGGTCTTCAACTGGGTCTCTGCCCCGGTGTTCTCGCCGAGGAGCAGCTCCGGGTGCTTCGCGAAAGGAGCGGTCATCAGGAGGGCCACGGGCTTTTTCGCGCGATCGGGATCGGAGAAGCGTTGGAGCAGTGCTTTCTCACCGCTGTCCGGGTACTGGGCCTCCTTGGCGCCGTCCAGCATGGTTTTTTCGAAATCCGACGACTCCTCGGACAGGGTCCCGCTCACGCTGCCCGGCGAGTACACGTAATGGGCCAGGACGCTGGCCTGTGACAACTCCGGTGCCGGACGGATCACAGGGATCCCCGCCCCGCTCAATTCCTTGATCTGATCGGACAGATTCTGCCCCGAGAGCCCCTCGGCCTGTGTTTTCCGGGCAGCGGCCGGGCTGAGGGCCAGGACCACCGGAGCCGAGGCGTAGATCCGAGCGTCCTGGACCACCCGGGAACGCACCTCGTCGAGGTTCGCCAGAGCGAGAAGGGAATCCGGCAGATAGGCGTCCGGCCGTGGGCCGTAACGGGCGACGTCGGAACTATCCGGATCAGCGTCGTCCCGCCATCCGTTGCCCAGCGCGGTGCGGGCCTGTTCCTCCGACAAAGTCATGACGAACACCGAGTGGCGGGGGCAGCCGCGAGAATCGGCCGTCGATGTCTGGAACGCCGTCGCCAAACGCTCCACCGTCCCGCTCATCGTCGGAGTGGTGAGCACCTTGGCGGGAACCGTCAGTGGGCACTCCCCGGTGACGTACCGCACCCACTCCGCGAAAGCTGCCAGACCCATTCCCGCCGGGAGGGAGACGACCGCCACGAGTATCCAGAGCAGAGGCGTGCGCAGCCTGCACCGGAAATCGGGCTGGTTCCACCGCCGACCCAACAGATCGAGGAAACCCGCCAGCGCATCGTCCATCGCGTGGATCCCCACGATCCCCCCGACGACGCCCCCCAGGCCCAGCAGCACCCACCCCCACCAGGCCAGGACCCGGTCCGTGGCCAGTGCCGGGCCCGTGACTCCCAGCGCCACGACGCAGAAGGCGACCGCCCTGCGTCGACCACCACCGGAGTCCTGCTGCAATCGGTGCTTCTGTGCGGAACCCGAACCGTCGGGCATCGCCATCGATGCTCCTCACCCCGTCGCCCCGTGCCGGTGCCCGGAGCGCCCCGGGTCGTCCTTCCCGAGACTCACCCGGATCTTGGTGATGGCAACGATAATCCTACGGATACCCCTTCGTGTCGGAAAAGACCGAGGCCGGCACAGGAACGTGACGTTCGGGGCACAGGAGCATGCTGAAGGGGATCAGGAACGGATCATCACGGTACCCGCTTTCAACATCCGAAGAGGTTCTCAGGGCTCGAACGGGCGATCGGTCGGAGCCGAGGCGACAAAGTCACGAAAAGACTGCTTTCCCGCTTCCGGACCTGCTACCGGCGGTGGGGAAGAACCGCAGCTCCGCCGACCGCCGCGCACTGTCCCTCTCCGTGACATTTCAGGCGAACATGGCCCGTAGCACTGACGGAGCGTGTTGCATGGACCTGCGGCGTCGATGCCGCCACGGGTTCTGCGTCCTGCGAGGCCGATGGGTCACCGGATCCCGTCGGCTCGAACACGGAGGAAGGGCGGGACGACCATGCAGTTTCTCTACCAAGGGCACCCTCACCGGCGTCGGGACTTCCGGGGATCGGCAGGACACCGTCCGGTCAGGGTCAGGGCCAGGGCCGCGGGACTCACGGGCGCGGTGCTGGCGATCGGGGCCCTCCAGCCCCTCCCCGGGGCGATCGCCGGGACCGCGGCCCCGGCAGAACCGTCGTGGTCGGCTGTTTCCGCCGGTGACAGGCACACCTGCGGGATCAGGACCGACGGGTCCCTGTGGTGCTGGGGGAACAACGAGTTCGGACGGCTCGGGGACGGCACGACGGTCTCGAGCCGACGGCCCGTGCGCGTGCGGACCGCCGGGTCCTGGGAACAGGTGACGGCCGGTGACACTCACACCTGTGGGATCGACGTCCGCGGCGACCTGTGGTGCTGGGGGAACAACGAGTTCGGACAGGTGGGGGACGGCACCTCCTCTCAGCGGCGCACCCCGGTGAGGGTCGCTCCCGGGAGACGGTGGCGGAGTGTGTCCACGCTGGGCCTGCACACCTGCGGGATCGATGTCGGGGGACGCCTGTGGTGCTGGGGGGCCAACTTCGAGGGCGAGCTGGGGGACGGGACCATCGAGCAGAGGACCGTGCCCGTTCCCGTGGCCCCGTCGATCCGGTGGCGCACCGTTTCCGCCGGCGAGCGGCACACGTGCGGGACCGACGTCGCGGGCAGCCTGTGGTGCTGGGGAACCAACTTCACCGGCCAACTGGGGGACGGCACGACCGACAACCGGTTCGTCCCCGCCCGGATCGCCCGGGGGACACGGTGGTCGGGAGTTTCCTCGGGACGGTCCCACACCTGCGGCGTGCGTTCCGATCGCAGCGTGTGGTGCTGGGGTCTGAACGAAAGCGCCCAGCTGGGCCTACCCGGTCTGGGGATCCCCGGGGACCCGGTCACTCCGGGGCCCATGCAACTGACTCCTGTGAGGGTTCCCGTCCGGGGCACCTGGACGCAGGCGAGGGCCTCGGGCGGGTTCACGTGCGCCGTGCGTTCCGATCGCACCGTGTGGTGCTGGGGCGACAACGACCAGCGTCAGATCACCGACCGGACGGAGGCCCCACAGGGGACCCCTGTCCTGGTCGACGGCCCCGGTCCCTGGCGCACCGTGTCCACCGGCAGATCGCACACCTGTGGGATCCGTTCCGGCGGTGACCTGTGGTGCTGGGGGAACCCGGGAGATGGCCGCCTCGGCAGCGAGAGCCCCCCGGCCGCCGGGGTCCTCCCGCGGAGGGTCGCCCGGGGTCTGTCCTGGGGTGAGGTGGCCCTCACCGACGACTCGGCGTGCGCCGTCCGGGCCGACGGCACCCTGTTGTGCTGGGGGCGAAACTACAACGGGCAGGTGGGGGACGGCACGACGACGGACCGGTTCCTTCCCCGGCAGGTCACGGGCGATCCCCGCCTCCGCTGGACCGGGGTGTCCCTCGGCCGGCAGTTCGCCTGCGGGACCGGCGGTGACGGAATCCTGCGCTGCTGGGGGCGAAACGCTGACGGGCAGGTGGGGGACGGTTCGACGACGGACCGTCACCGTCCGGTGAAGGTCGACGATCCCGGTCCGCGGGCTGTCGTGCGGGCGGGGTCCGCGCACGCGTGCGTCCGGCGCACCGGGGGATCCCTGTGGTGCTGGGGCATCAACTTCGCCGGGCAACTCGGACACAGGATCTGGCCCCGGGCCCTGCGGCCGGCCCCCGTCCCGTCGGCGGGAGCCTGGACGGCCGTCGGGGCGGGGGACGAGCACACCTGCGCCGTGCGCACCGACCGTTCCCTGTGGTGCTGGGGGAACAGCCGGGCAGGCCAACTCGGCGTGCCACCGGAGAGAATCCCGGAACGGACGGGACCGGAGACCCCCGACGGCGCCCCACCGCTGCGGGTCACGGGCGGGAGCATCTGGCGGACCGTGTCGGCGGGGTACGTCCACACGTGCGCCGTGCGAACCGACGGGAGCCTGTGGTGCTGGGGGAACAACTCCGGCGGACAACTCGGGGACGGTACGACCACCGACAGGCCGACCCCTGTCCGGGTGGGGAACGGCACGAGCTGGCGGAGCGTTTCGGCGGGCTGGTCCCACACCTGTGCGGTGCGGACCGACGGGAGCCTGTGGTGCTGGGGCCGGAACGCGTCCGGGCAGCTCGGCGACGGCCGGACGGTGTCGCGGCTGCGGCCCGGCCCCGTGGCGGTCGGTACCTCGTGGCGCAGCGTGGTGGTCGCGACCCGGAACACCTGCGGGATCCGGACCGACGGGTCCCTGTGGTGCTGGGGGGACGCCCTGGGCCCGCTCGGGAGCACCGTGTCGTTCCGTGGTCGGGTGAGGTGAGAACGGCGCCGGGCCGCCCGGCGCCGTGGCCTTCCCCCGGTAGGTCAGTCCTGGTGCTCGGCGGGGATCCGTCCGGCGGCGACGGCAGCGACGAGGGCGGCGTGGTCGGCCTCGGTCTGGTCGGCGTAGGCGTGGGCGTAGGTCACGAGGGCCGTGTCGGCCGCGTCCCCCCTGCCGAGGTAGCCGGTCAGGACCCGCGCATCGGCGGTGCGGGCGTGGGCCCGGGCCAGCAGGGCGCCCGTCAGCCGGGCGTAGTCGTCGAGCTGGTGTCCGGGCAGGCAGGATGGGTCGATGCTGCCCTTCATGTCGCGGAAGGTCCGCACGTAGTAGTCGTCCGCGCCGATCCGGGTCCAGCCCAGCAGGGCGTCGTGGGTCGTCTGCATGGCCTTCTGCCCCAGGACCACTCGGCGGCCCTGGTGTCCCCCGGTGCCGTCGAAGCCCTCGTACCCGGTGAACACGCCCGGCCGGGCCTGTTTGATCTGCAGGACGAGGGTGTCCTGGGGGCCGTTGCCCTCCAGCAGGGCGATGTAGGTCCGGTTCCCCACCGAGCCGACCCCCACGACCCGGAAGGCGACGTCGACCAGGTGGTAGCGGTTCAGGAGCAGCGCCCGCTCGTGGGCCAGGGTCGCGACGTAGTCCCCGAGGGCGTCGGCGATGATCTCCTCCTGCTCGCCGACGACCTGGGTGAGCAGCGGCGGCTGTTCGACGAACAACCGGTCCGAGGCACAGGTCGCAACGGTCCATTTGGCTGCCACGGTGCGGGAGTCGTTGTTCTGCGCCTTGACCGTGGCTTTGCGCAGCACGGCGCTCAGGTGTTCGATGTCGATGGTGTCCAGGAGGTCCTCGTCGAACCTCAGGTGCCAGGCGTCCAGGACCCCCATCCCGGCCAGCCCCCGCAGCATCGTTCGATACGAACGCACGGCGTCGCGCACGGCTTCCTCGGTCCGGGCCCGCGTTGCGCCGGCCTCCCGTCCGGCGACGACGACGGAGGCCCCGAGGCGCCGCAGGTCGACGTCGAAGGGGCCGCGCGCCGTCTCGTCGAAGTCGTTGATGTCCATGACGAGTCGGCGTTCGGGGGAGGCGTAGAACCCGAAATTGGACACGTGAGCGTCACCGCACACCTGGGCCGTCAGCTGTGTTCGGGGCCCGCAGGCCAGATCGTGGGCCATGACGGCGGCCGAACCCCGCAGGAAGGCGAACGGCGAGGCCGCCATCCGCCCCGTGCGTAGCGGCAGCAGGTGTTCGAGCCGCCCTCTGCCGGTCTCCTCCACGATCCGGACGGCGATCTGGGGATCGCGCGGGACATGCACCGCCAGCAGGCGACGGGGGACCCGGGACCTCTCGGAGCGGCCACGTTCCCGAAGCTCCTGGGGATCGGCGACGGCTGTCCGGAGGAGTCCCCGAACGGGACCTGCGGTCGTGCTCACGCCGTGTGCCTGCCTTCCGCGAATGTTGTTACCTGGCTGCTACGGATCGTGTCCGGACCACAACCGTTCCGACATCGGCCTCGCGGTGGAGGATATGCCCACCCCGCCGACGCCGGACGGGCCGGTGGGCCGTGGGAAGGATCCTTCCCACGGCCCACCGGCCCGTCCGGCGTCGGCGGGGTGGGCATATCCTCCACCGCGAGGCCGATGTCGGAACGGTTGTGGTCCGGACACGATCCGTAGCAGCCAGGTAACAACATTCGCGGAAGGCAGGCACACGGCGTGAGCACGACCGCAGGTCCCGTTCGGGGACTCCTCCGGACAGCCGTCGCCGATCCCCAGGAGCTTCGGGAACGTGGCCGCTCCGAGAGGTCCCGGGTCCCCCGTCGCCTGCTGGCGGTGCATGTCCCGCGCGATCCCCAGATCGCCGTCCGGATCGTGGAGGAGACCGGCAGAGGGCGGCTCGAACACCTGCTGCCGCTACGCACGGGGCGGATGGCGGCCTCGCCGTTCGCCTTCCTGCGGGGTTCGGCCGCCGTCATGGCCCACGATCTGGCCTGCGGGCCCCGAACACAGCTGACGGCCCAGGTGTGCGGTGACGCTCACGTGTCCAATTTCGGGTTCTACGCCTCCCCCGAACGCCGACTCGTCATGGACATCAACGACTTCGACGAGACGGCGCGCGGCCCCTTCGACGTCGACCTGCGGCGCCTCGGGGCCTCCGTCGTCGTCGCCGGACGGGAGGCCGGCGCAACGCGGGCCCGGACCGAGGAAGCCGTGCGCGACGCCGTGCGTTCGTATCGAACGATGCTGCGGGGGCTGGCCGGGATGGGGGTCCTGGACGCCTGGCACCTGAGGTTCGACGAGGACCTCCTGGACACCATCGACATCGAACACCTGAGCGCCGTGCTGCGCAAAGCCACGGTCAAGGCGCAGAACAACGACTCCCGCACCGTGGCAGCCAAATGGACCGTTGCGACCTGTGCCTCGGACCGGTTGTTCGTCGAACAGCCGCCGCTGCTCACCCAGGTCGTCGGCGAGCAGGAGGAGATCATCGCCGACGCCCTCGGGGACTACGTCGCGACCCTGGCCCACGAGCGGGCGCTGCTCCTGAACCGCTACCACCTGGTCGACGTCGCCTTCCGGGTCGTGGGGGTCGGCTCGGTGGGGAACCGGACCTACATCGCCCTGCTGGAGGGCAACGGCCCCCAGGACACCCTCGTCCTGCAGATCAAACAGGCCCGGCCGGGCGTGTTCACCGGGTACGAGGGCTTCGACGGCACCGGGGGACACCAGGGCCGCCGAGTGGTCCTGGGGCAGAAGGCCATGCAGACGACCCACGACGCCCTGCTGGGCTGGACCCGGATCGGCGCGGACGACTACTACGTGCGGACCTTCCGCGACATGAAGGGCAGCATCGACCCATCCTGCCTGCCCGGACACCAGCTCGACGACTACGCCCGGCTGACGGGCGCCCTGCTGGCCCGGGCCCACGCCCGCACCGCCGATGCGCGGGTCCTGACCGGCTACCTCGGCAGGGGGGACGCGGCCGACACGGCCCTCGTGACCTACGCCCACGCCTACGCCGACCAGACCGAGGCCGACCACGCCGCCCTCGTCGCTGCCGTCGCCGCCGGACGGATCCCCGCCGAGCACCAGGACTGACCTACCGGGGGAAGGCCACGGCGCCGGGCGGCCCGGCGCCGTTCTCACCTCACCCGACCACGGAACGACACGGTGCTCCCGAGCGGGCCCAGGGCGTCCCCCCAGCACCACAGGGACCCGTCGGTCCGGATCCCGCAGGTGTTCCGGGTCGCGACCACCACGCTGCGCCACGAGGTACCGACCGCCACGGGGCCGGGCCGCAGCCGCGACACCGTCCGGCCGTCGCCGAGCTGCCCGGACGCGTTCCGGCCCCAGCACCACAGGCTCCCGTCGGTCCGCACCGCACAGGTGTGGGACCAGCCCGCCGAAACGCTCCGCCAGCTCGTGCCGTTCCCCACCCGGACAGGGGTCGGCCTGTCGGTGGTCGTACCGTCCCCGAGTTGTCCGCCGGAGTTGTTCCCCCAGCACCACAGGCTCCCGTCGGTTCGCACGGCGCACGTGTGGACGTACCCCGCCGACACGGTCCGCCAGATGCTCCCGCCCGTGACCCGCAGCGGTGGGGCGCCGTCGGGGGTCTCCGGTCCCGTCCGTTCCGGGATTCTCTCCGGTGGCACGCCGAGTTGGCCTGCCCGGCTGTTCCCCCAGCACCACAGGGAACGGTCGGTGCGCACGGCGCAGGTGTGCTCGTCCCCCGCCCCGACGGCCGTCCAGGCTCCCGCCGACGGGACGGGGGCCGGCCGCAGGGCCCGGGGCCAGATCCTGTGTCCGAGTTGCCCGGCGAAGTTGATGCCCCAGCACCACAGGGATCCCCCGGTGCGCCGGACGCACGCGTGCGCGGACCCCGCCCGCACGACAGCCCGCGGACCGGGATCGTCGACCTTCACCGGACGGTGACGGTCCGTCGTCGAACCGTCCCCCACCTGCCCGTCAGCGTTTCGCCCCCAGCAGCGCAGGATTCCGTCACCGCCGGTCCCGCAGGCGAACTGCCGGCCGAGGGACACCCCGGTCCAGCGGAGGCGGGGATCGCCCGTGACCTGCCGGGGAAGGAACCGGTCCGTCGTCGTGCCGTCCCCCACCTGCCCGTTGTAGTTTCGCCCCCAGCACAACAGGGTGCCGTCGGCCCGGACGGCGCACGCCGAGTCGTCGGTGAGGGCCACCTCACCCCAGGACAGACCCCGGGCGACCCTCCGCGGGAGGACCCCGGCGGCCGGGGGGCTCTCGCTGCCGAGGCGGCCATCTCCCGGGTTCCCCCAGCACCACAGGTCACCGCCGGAACGGATCCCACAGGTGTGCGATCTGCCGGTGGACACGGTGCGCCAGGGACCGGGGCCGTCGACCAGGACAGGGGTCCCCTGTGGGGCCTCCGTCCGGTCGGTGATCTGACGCTGGTCGTTGTCGCCCCAGCACCACACGGTGCGATCGGAACGCACGGCGCACGTGAACCCGCCCGAGGCCCTCGCCTGCGTCCAGGTGCCCCGGACGGGAACCCTCACAGGAGTCAGTTGCATGGGCCCCGGAGTGACCGGGTCCCCGGGGATCCCCAGACCGGGTAGGCCCAGCTGGGCGCTTTCGTTCAGACCCCAGCACCACACGCTGCGATCGGAACGCACGCC
This sequence comes from Actinomycetota bacterium, assembly GCA_030837505.1. GTDB lineage: Bacteria > Actinomycetota > Actinomycetes > Actinomycetales > Kineosporiaceae > JAUPKJ01. The sequence continues at coordinate 30,182 of JAUPKJ010000257.1, read as the reverse complement.
GCAGGTGTGGGACCGTCCCGAGGAAACTCCCGACCACCGTGTCCCCCGGGCGATCCGGGCGGGGACGAACCGGTTGTCGGTCGTGCCGTCCCCCAGTTGGCCGGTGAAGTTGGTTCCCCAGCACCACAGGCTGCCCGCGACGTCGGTCCCGCACGTGTGCCGCTCGCCGGCGGAAACGGTGCGCCACCGGATCGACGGGGCCACGGGAACGGGCACGGTCCTCTGCTCGATGGTCCCGTCCCCCAGCTCGCCCTCGAAGTTGGCCCCCCAGCACCACAGGCGTCCCCCGACATCGATCCCGCAGGTGTGCAGGCCCAGCGTGGACACACTCCGCCACCGTCTCCCGGGAGCGACCCTCACCGGGGTGCGCCGCTGAGAGGAGGTGCCGTCCCCCACCTGTCCGAACTCGTTGTTCCCCCAGCACCACAGGTCGCCGCGGACGTCGATCCCACAGGTGTGAGTGTCACCGGCCGTCACCTGTTCCCAGGACCCGGCGGTCCGCACGCGCACGGGCCGTCGGCTCGAGACCGTCGTGCCGTCCCCGAGCCGTCCGAACTCGTTGTTCCCCCAGCACCACAGGGACCCGTCGGTCCTGATCCCGCAGGTGTGCCTGTCACCGGCGGAAACAGCCGACCACGACGGTTCTGCCGGGGCCGCGGTCCCGGCGATCGCCCCGGGGAGGGGCTGGAGGGCCCCGATCGCCAGCACCGCGCCCGTGAGTCCCGCGGCCCTGGCCCTGACCCTGACCGGACGGTGTCCTGCCGATCCCCGGAAGTCCCGACGCCGGTGAGGGTGCCCTTGGTAGAGAAACTGCATGGTCGTCCCGCCCTTCCTCCGTGTTCGAGCCGACGGGATCCGGTGACCCATCGGCCTCGCAGGACGCAGAACCCGTGGCGGCATCGACGCCGCAGGTCCATGCAACACGCTCCGTCAGTGCTACGGGCCATGTTCGCCTGAAATGTCACGGAGAGGGACAGTGCGCGGCGGTCGGCGGAGCTGCGGTTCTTCCCCACCGCCGGTAGCAGGTCCGGAAGCGGGAAAGCAGTCTTTTCGTGACTTTGTCGCCTCGGCTCCGACCGATCGCCCGTTCGAGCCCTGAGAACCTCTTCGGATGTTGAAAGCGGGTACCGTGATGATCCGTTCCTGATCCCCTTCAGCATGCTCCTGTGCCCCGAACGTCACGTTCCTGTGCCGGCCTCGGTCTTTTCCGACACGAAGGGGTATCCGTAGGATTATCGTTGCCATCACCAAGATCCGGGTGAGTCTCGGGAAGGACGACCCGGGGCGCTCCGGGCACCGGCACGGGGCGACGGGGTGAGGAGCATCGATGGCGATGCCCGACGGTTCGGGTTCCGCACAGAAGCACCGATTGCAGCAGGACTCCGGTGGTGGTCGACGCAGGGCGGTCGCCTTCTGCGTCGTGGCGCTGGGAGTCACGGGCCCGGCACTGGCCACGGACCGGGTCCTGGCCTGGTGGGGGTGGGTGCTGCTGGGCCTGGGGGGCGTCGTCGGGGGGATCGTGGGGATCCACGCGATGGACGATGCGCTGGCGGGTTTCCTCGATCTGTTGGGTCGGCGGTGGAACCAGCCCGATTTCCGGTGCAGGCTGCGCACGCCTCTGCTCTGGATACTCGTGGCGGTCGTCTCCCTCCCGGCGGGAATGGGTCTGGCAGCTTTCGCGGAGTGGGTGCGGTACGTCACCGGGGAGTGCCCACTGACGGTTCCCGCCAAGGTGCTCACCACTCCGACGATGAGCGGGACGGTGGAGCGTTTGGCGACGGCGTTCCAGACATCGACGGCCGATTCTCGCGGCTGCCCCCGCCACTCGGTGTTCGTCATGACTTTGTCGGAGGAACAGGCCCGCACCGCGCTGGGCAACGGATGGCGGGACGACGCTGATCCGGATAGTTCCGACGTCGCCCGTTACGGCCCACGGCCGGACGCCTATCTGCCGGATTCCCTTCTCGCTCTGGCGAACCTCGACGAGGTGCGTTCCCGGGTGGTCCAGGACGCTCGGATCTACGCCTCGGCTCCGGTGGTCCTGGCCCTCAGCCCGGCCGCTGCCCGGAAAACACAGGCCGAGGGGCTCTCGGGGCAGAATCTGTCCGATCAGATCAAGGAATTGAGCGGGGCGGGGATCCCTGTGATCCGTCCGGCACCGGAGTTGTCACAGGCCAGCGTCCTGGCCCATTACGTGTACTCGCCGGGCAGCGTGAGCGGGACCCTGTCCGAGGAGTCGTCGGATTTCGAAAAAACCATGCTGGACGGCGCCAAGGAGGCCCAGTACCCGGACAGCGGTGAGAAAGCACTGCTCCAACGCTTCTCCGATCCCGATCGCGCGAAAAAGCCCGTGGCCCTCCTGATGACCGCTCCTTTCGCGAAGCACCCGGAGCTGCTCCTCGGCGAGAACACCGGGGCAGAGACCCAGTTGAAGACCATCCCTCTGGCCGGTTCCGGGGGAACGAACCGACCGGAGGTGTCCTTTCCCTTCCTGACGCTCTCCCTCGAAACGGAGTCCGGGCGATCGGGGGACCGGTCCAGGTGCAAGGCCTCGGACCCCGCCGACCGCCCCTCGTCCTGTGCGGCCTGGAAGTTCCGGGAATGGTTGGGCACCGAGGACGGCCGCAGGACGCTCAGGGGACTGGATCTGAATCCGTGCAGCGATTCCTCCTGCACCGATGATCCTCAGGCCGGCAGCGCCAGGGAAAAGGCGGTGCTGGACATGACGAAGTACGCCCGGAAGGTCCACGAACAGAACCGACTGCCCCGCCGGGTCCTCGTGATGATGGACGCGTCCCAGTCGATGGGGCCGCGTTTCCGGCAGGTGGCGACGATGATCGGGACCGACCTCCCGCGTCTGCTGTCCAAGGGGGACCAGCTGGGGCTGCATCTGGTCGGCGGATCGCTGAAGGTAAAGGGAACCCGGCCGAGGGTCCCCTTCGGTCCGGTCGGGGGCGAGGAGAATTCCTCGACAACGGTGGTTGAGCTGCGGGCGGCTCTTGAGGGCTGGGAGTCCGGCGGTGGCAGTCCGATGGCCGGTCCCCTGGCCGAAGCTCTGAACGATCTGTCCTCGTCCTCGTCGTTCCAGGGGGTACTGCTGTTGGTCACCGACGGCTCCTTCGCCCTGCACCTGGACGATTCCGAGATTCAGATCAAAAAGTTGGCGACCCTGGCACGGGAGTCCCAGGTCCGGGTACTGGCTCTCGTGACGGGGACCAGCGCTTGCTCGGAGAAACTGCGACGCATCGTCGAGACGGATTCGACATCGGACACGTGCAGCGCGGTCCAGGGAGCCGTCACCAGTGAGCTGGACGAACTCCTGGGAGGGCAGTGATGGCGAACGGGGCCGTCGGCTGGACGAAAAATCACGGGCATCGGTCCGGCAGAAGGCGGTGGATTCTGTTCGGCACGGTGGGGCTCGTCGGGGCGCTGATCGTTCCGCTGGGTGTCCGCTGGTGGCCGAGGGAAGCCGAGCACAGGCCGGTGGAGATCGTGATCCTGGCCGGTGAGGACCGCAGCGGCGCCCGGAAGGACAAGATCGATCATTGGAATCGCGTACACGGTGCGAAGGACGGGTGGAAGGCACGGCTGGTGTCGCTGTCGGCGTCCAGCGACGAGCAACGGGTGGAGACCGCAGCCCGCCTCACGGCCGGGGAGCAGGTGGATCTGGTGGTCATGGACGTGACCCAGACCTCGGAGTTCGCGCGGGCCGGGCACCTGCGTCGGATGACGGGGGTGGACACCTCGGGGTTCATGGCGGGCCCCCTGGAGACCTGCCGGTACGAGGGGAAGCTGTGGGCCCTGCCGTTGAACACCGACGCGGGCCTGATGTTCTACAACCGGCAGATGCTCCGAACACTGACGAAGCGGACCCCACAGGACAAATCGTCCGTGGAGCAAAGCCTGGAGACAGATTCCCTGGCGGCAACCATCGGCCAGATCGCCTCCATGCTGAATCGGAACGATTCGGCGCAGCAGCCCGTGGCGGAGGCCGCCTTCGCCGGTCAGTTCGCGGATTACGAGGGGTACACCGTGACGATGCTGGAGCTGCTGCGGTCGCAGAAGGTTCAACTGGACGGGGACGCTTTCGAACTGGACAGCGCTGTGGGTGCCGTAGCGATGGATACCGTGACCGATGTCCTCAGCAAGGGCAAAGTCCTGTCCCTCGACGCCTCCGACTTCACCGAGGCAGCCGCGACGGCGGCCTTCGTCGACGAGAGGGTCGTTCTGATGCGGAACTGGCCCGTGGCCTACCGGGCCTTGAAGGACGAGGCCCAGGACCGCGGCCAGAAGATCGAGGATTGGGTGGGGGTCGCGCCGGTGAAGAACGGGGTCCTGGGAGGGCAGAACATCGCGGTCACCCGACGCAGTGAGAATCCGGAGGCCGCCAAGTCCCTGGCGGAGTTTCTCACGGGCGAAACCAGTCAGGAAAAACTATTCGAAAAAGGAGGGTTCGCCGCGACCCGGGAGTCGGTCTATTCCGACTCGGATATCCGCCAGAAGTACCCCTACGCCGACAAGCTCCTGACGGCCGTCAAGGACGCGCGACCGAGGCCGGCCACCCCGTACTACTGGCATTTCAGTTCCGTGTTCCGGCAGATCGTGCAATGTGCGCGGGCCGGGGAGGGGAAGCTGCCGGAAAAGACCGGTGAACTGCTCGACAGGGCCAGGGAGGGCCGGATCACCGAGTTCCGCTGCGAGATCTGACCCGGCCCGGCCGGTGGGCCGGCTGCGGCCACCGGGCAGAGCAGGGCAGGTCAGGGCAGGGGAAGGCTTCGTCGGTATGCTCGCCCCACCGAGGGCTGTCGGCGGTCCGGGCTGCGGGCCGGCCCGACGGGCCCGACCACCCGCTGAACGGAGGCCCCGTGGACCAGGAGTCCCAGCAGGGTAAGGACGGACAACGGTTCGTCGAACGACATGGTCGAACGCAACGCCTGGCCCACTGGTGGGTGACCGTGTTCTTCGCGGCCGCGATCCTGACGGCGCCGGGGGACGCGCGTGGGCACACCGCGGTCCTCGTCGCGCACGTCCTCGCGGCCACGGCGCTGATCGTGGGGGCTCTCGTCGTGCTGCTGGGGGGCGACCGCCAGGCTCTCGCCGCCGATCTGCGAGCGCTGCGGTTCGACGACACCGACCGGGCCTGGGTCCGTTCGCTGCGGGGAAAGGGGGCCGAGAGCCGGCCGGTCCGGTGGGGCAAGTTCAACACCGGGCAGAAGGTCACGGCCCGGGCTCTGCTCGTGCTGGTCGTCGCGCTTCTCCTCAGCGGGGCGTTCGATGCGATCAGTGGGAGCAAGACGATCCACCCGCCCCTGTTCGCGGCCACGATGCTGGTCCTGGCCGGGCACGTCTTCATGGCGGTGGTCAACCCGTCCACCCGTCCCGCCCTGCGCGGGATGGTCCGCGGCTCGGTCGACCGAGCCTGGGCCCGCCACCATCACCCCGCGTGGCTCGACGAGGTCGACCCGGATCCCGGTTCGGATCCCGACCCGGTCCCCGGCCCTTGACCCGCCGGTCCCGGAGAACGGGATCGGCGGGCCGAGTTCCCCGGGGACGGTCTGTCCGGTGCCCCTGGCCGAAGATCGCATCACAGAACAGGTCATCGTGATTCCATCAGCGGGCAGCGAGGCGGCGAGGACGTCGGGGTCGTAGCGACCCACGCCCGCGTCGTTGAGAATTCAGCCCCGTTCAACCATCAGCTCAGCCAGCCTCCACATCCCCGAGGACGGATTCGGCCCCACTGCATCAGCCAGATTATCGGGAGCCTCTCCGCGGCCTATCACCTTGACCCGTACTGCGGGATTTCTCGCCCAGGTCCTCAGAGCGTTCAGGTAGTCCACCTCGGTACGTCTGCCCCCGCAAAGAACGAGAACGCTGGTTCTGGAATGCCTCGATGGGCCTTGACGCCTCGGACAGTTCTCACGCCGGGTCATCGATATGCCCCCCTCCGTCCAGCCGATCATCAGGTCCCGCAACAGCCGGCGAACCATTCTCGGGCCAGCAGCAGGAATGAAGGACGTCATCGATCACGGGCACAGCGCCGTAGCTTCCCGCGAGATAGCGACGTTCCCTGTTCTCCCCCTTGCGGGGGTGGAAATCGGTCAAAGGGTACAGGATACTGTTTCCTCCAACGTCTTTTTCGATGAACCAGATCTGATCCCTTTTCAACAGCTCATCGCCGAGGGATGTTCCCAGAAGGCTCGCGTTGTGGGTGGCGAACAGGAGCTGGGCTCCTTCGGTATTACTTTCCTCGGAAGCGAACAACCCTATCAAGAAGGCCATGAGGTGCGGGTGCAGACTCGTGTCCATCTCATCGACAACCAGGGTCTTCCCCTTCTTCAAGGCCCAGAGAAAAAGGGGAAGATTGGTCATCCAGGAACGAGTTCCCGCCGATTCCTCGTCCATGTCGAATAGCACGTCGTTCCCATGACTGAACAGCATCCTTTGAGGCACCGGTTGGGAGTTCACTTGCTCCAGCAACAGAGACAATTGTGCCAGCCGCTCCTCCCTTTGGGAGAACAAAGAATCGTCCGGATCCATGTGCTTGAACTGGAGACGCAAGGTCGTCAGATCCCTCTCGATCCGTTCCTTCCTGAAGGACCTTGCGGTCTCATCCGGTTCCATCACAATATCGGTGATACCGAGGTCGGCCGCACGGATCAATCGGAGGACGCTTTCACGGCTCTCCTCGCTGTGTGCGATGAGGTCCGGCAGTGAATCGATGCCCGCCGAACGAATCGGGAAGCTACGGTGGCCGCCCCACTGGAGGTCGTGCGTCAGCCATTCCCGGACAGGAAGGAACTCTCTCAGTCCTGCTTGGGCGGCTGCACTCAAAAAAAGCGCATTGGGCCGTGTCAGCTCCGCCAGGAACTCGACCTTACCGCGATGGTCGATCGCAGTGCTGCCGAACCGGATTCCGTCACCATCTCTTTCGAACAGCATCCGTTTGCGGCGATGAGGATACGTATAGAGCCACTCCTCCAGCACGGTCTCGTCGTTGATCACGAACCCGTAGACGTGTTGGACACCGCCCAGCATCAGATCTACGACGAAGGTAGATGGTTCCTGCTGTCCCTCGGCAGACAGCTTGAACGGTTGACGGGGCACTCCGGCTGAGGGATCCCACTGACGGTAGGAGTTCCTGACCGCCATGGTCATGAAACGCAGCCCGTCCAGCAGGTTGGACTTCCCCGCAGCATTCGCACCGTAGATCGCTGTCACCGTGACAGCAGACCGTGAACTTGAGTAGGCGGGCAACAAGGAGAACTCGGCCTCGCCGAGGAAGGAGCGGTGGTTCTGCAACCGGAAGCTCCGCAGCATCAGGTCCTCCCATGCTCAGGTTCACGCCCGATGGGGCCAGCAGGGCTGGCCTCGGCCCGGGGCGTCTCAGTCCCGTGGCAGATCTGCCACGACGAGTGAGAATTTTGAGCGACCGGCAAGAGGTTGCTTCGGCTCGCGGCGTCCGGGAGGCGCCCGCCCTCGACGTTCTTGGAGTCACGCACCTGCACGGCCTCGCCGTCGCGGCGCATCTCCACACACTGGCCCTGGTCGCCGGAGCGGCGGGCCTTGACCCACTCGGTGTACCAGCAGCTCGCGCGCTCGACGAGGCCATGACTCACCCCGCCAATACCGCCCACCTGACCGAGCCCGCCCTGGAAGACCTGCACCTGACCGAGCCCGAGGATCCCGTTGCCCGCGCCGAACGTGACCGACGCGAACACCGCGCCCAGGAGGAGCAGGAGCGGCAGCCCGGCGGCGTACCTGGGCGCACCGCGGGCGCGCCCGGTACAGCCGAGCCCCGAGGCACAGCCCGCGTGCCCAAGCCCTGGCCGCAGGCCGAGCCGGAGGTGCCCCGGTGGGATGGGACCCTGCAGCCCGGGCGCCCGTCCATCGACCCCTTCGGCGGTGACCAGCCTCGGCTGCGCCGGTGATCCGGAGGCGCGTCGTCGGGTTTCGCAGGGGGCGTTGGTCCGGTATGGCAAAGGCATAAATCCGGGCATGGGGATCCCCTACTCGGACCGCAGGCGCTGAAGACGACGCAGTTGGCCTTGACTCACGGCGTGCTGCGCGCGGCGGTCGTCGGCGGGGTCACGGGAGTGAGGCGCCCGGCGGTCGCGGTGATCGTCGCGCAGGACAGTGGTCTGGACGCCTTGCAGATCATGGCCCCGGTTACGAAGGCGATCGGGGGCAGGTTCGGGCGTCACAAGGAGAACGTGCTGGTCGGTGGGTGCGATGCCGCGCTCGATGCGACCCTCAAGAGCGCCGAGGAGGCCCTGTCCACCCGGTGAATGATGCGAATCGCTGAGGTCAAATAGTACCGTTTCCGGATAGAATGGCCTGAATTGCAGTTGTGGGGCGCGGTCGTGTGGCCGCGCCCCACGACTGTCCGCGCGGGCGAGAGGACATTTCCGGTGGACGAGGTCGCGCCTTCTTCGCAGGACGTCGCCGCTGACGTGGCCGGGGTCGTCGGGCCCGCCACCGGCGACGTGGTTGCCGACCGGCGCCGGGCCGCGTGGTTCCTGGGCGGCATGTTCGAGGCAGCGCGTCACGACGCAGGGCTGTCCGCTCGGGCGCTCGGGGTGCTGGACGCGGCGCGGGAGCAGGATGCGGGCACGCTGTTCTGGGTGGTCTCGGCGTTCCGCGACCACGTGGGGCTCATGGACGCGCGGTTGCGCGGGGCGTGGCTGGCGGCGTGGGAGGACTTGCGCTCCCGCGACGGCAACGGGATCGAGGACCTCGACCGTGATGCCGAGGTGGTGGGGGCCCTGCTCGCCGCCGCGCCGGACGCCCCCACCGTGGCGGCGCCCGGCTGTTCGGCCCACGCACCGGGACCGGTCGCCGGGGGTGCGCCGGTGCGGGTGGGGCTGGTGGTCCCGCCGTACCTGAGCGGGAACTCGTTCCTCCAGCCGCCGCTGGGCATGATGCTGTCCGCGACGAGGCTGCGTGCTCAGGGTGCCGAGGTGGTGCTGCTGGACCTGCGCGCAGAGACGATGACCGACGCGGAGGCAGCACGACGGTTGGCCGGGTGCGCGGTGGTCGTGGTGACGACGACGCCGTACGACCAGGTGCAGAACTACTTCCTGGACTACCGGTACGCCCTGAGCGTGTGCCTGGTGCGCGCCCTGACCGGGCTGCTGCCGGGGGCGGTGGTGTGTGTGTGCGGCTCGCACGCCACGGTGCGCCCCGATCTGGTGCTGCGCGACTTCGGCGTGCCGATGGTGCTGCGCGGCGAGTACGACGTCCTCGTCCCGTTCCTGGTGACGGCCCTGACGCAGGGCGGCGACCTGCCCGGTTCCGTCGTCACGCCGGAGACGGTGGGGGACGCCGTGGTGGACCTCCACCGACCGGCGCCGCAGGTGCTGAGGCGCCCGGAGGTGCCGGAGGCGTTCCCGGCGATGGACCTGGTGGACTTCTCGGCCTACTACGGCGACGGGTACCGCGACGGGCTTCCCTACCGGCGCCGCGGGTGGGCCACGGTCCTGGCGAACCGGGGCTGCCCGTGGCGGTGCGACTTCTGCTTCAACGCGTGGGGACGCCGGGTGCGCCGCCGCGAGCCGGGCGCGGTCGTCGAGGAGTTGGCCCGGTTGCAGGACGGGCACGAGGTGCGGGCGGTGTTCTTCATCGACTTCACGTTCACCGCGAGCCACGAGTGGGTGCACGAGTTCTGCCGCGAGTACCGGCGCCGGGGCCTGCGCGTGTCGTGGGTGTGCGAGACCCGCATCGACGCCGTCTCCCCGGCGGTGCTCGCGGAGATGGCGGCCTCGGGGTGCGAGGGCATCTGGTTCGGCGTGGAGTCCTTCGACGCGGGGATCGTCGCGGCGGCGAACAAGTACCGCTCGGACGAGGCGATGCTGTCGGCGATCGAGGACACCGCGCGGGCCGGGATCTCCCCGCACGCTTTCATCATGATCGGCCTTCCCGGTGAGACGCCGGCGACGATCGAGCGGACCCGGGCGACGGTCTCCCGGCTGCGCGTGCCGTACACCAAGAGCGTGATCGTGGCCACGCCCCGGTACGGCACGGAGTACTTCCGTGCCGCGCAGGAACAGTTCCCCGGCCTGCGTCTGGAGGACGGCTTCTCCCGGCTGCTGGCCGTGCGCGGCCTGGTGGGCAACGAGATGACCCCCCAGCGGGTGCAGGAGGCGGTGTCGATGTTCCGGGACCGGCGCGCGGTGTTCGCCCCGGGGCCGCCCGCTCTGTGATCAGCCGGGCGGGCCCGGTTTGCGGGCGACGGCGAGCAGGTGCTCCGACAGGGCCAGCGACACGCGCCCGGGCGCGGAGGAGACCAGGAGCGCGTCCAGCGCCCGCCCGGCCCGCGGGCCCCGCCGGGCGCGGCGGGCCAGTCCCGGGGCCAGAACGGTGAACGACTCGCAGCCGTGCACGCTCACGTCGACCAGCCCGGCGGTCTCCAGCTCCGCTCGCAGTGCGTGCCCGTCCGACAAGAACGCGGGTGGGAAGTCTCCCAGCGCGCCGGCCGGTAGCGCGACCGACGCGCGGAGGGCCTTCCCCAGGAGCACGCGGGTCCGCCAGGCGCGCCGTGGACACCGCCAGACCGTCTTCACGCTGGCCCCGGTGCGGTTCAGGCCAGCGACCACGAGCAGACCACCGGGGACAAGCACGCGCACCGCCTCGTTGATCATCCGCCGTCGGTCCACGGCCTCAGGCAGGTGGTAGTGCGGGCCGAGCAGGAACACCGCGTCCAGCCGTCCGTCGGCCACGGGCAGGCGGCAGGCGTCGGCCTGGATCCGTGCCGTGTCCCGGACGCCGGGCACCGCTGCCAGTTCCACCGCTGACAGGTCCAGGCACAGCACCCGCTCGGCGATCGAGTGGAGCCAGGGCCCATAGTGCCCTGGCCCTGACCCGATCTCGGCCACCACGCTCAGCGGGCCACGGTCCGCCAGCAGGCCGCCCACGACGGCGCGCAGTACGAGAGCTTCACTGGCGCGGTAGGGGTCCTGCAGCCGGGTCCCCTCACGCAGGGCGACACGGTCGTAGTGCGCGCGCACGTCCCTGCTTGCCTCGTTCGTGTTCACCCCCCGATGACCGACCGGTGGCGACGAGCGTTCAGGGGGTAAGGAACTTCTTGGCGCGCTCTGTCCCGATGGAGATCAGCAGCGTGGGCAGCCGAGGTCCGGTGTCTCGCGTCACCAGCAATCTGTACACCAGGGAGAAAAACTTCCGCTGAATAGCCTTCAACTCTGGTGTCGGTTGAACATCGACCGGCAATCCGGCCTGGATTTTCGGCGCCGCATACACCAGTGTGGTCAACTGTTCGAGGGACTGGTGGCTGTCGAGACCGTCAACCAGCAGCGTCAACGTTTCGCGTTCGCTGTCGGACAGCTGCGCCAAGAGATCCTTGTCCGGTTCGTCGCGGATCTGGGTGCGTTCCTCGAGTGGCACCTGTGTGTTGATCCAGTAGCTGGCCCGAGAGAGCCGCGGTTCCACGTCCGCCAGGTCGGAGACAGGGTCCTGGGGATCGAGCTGGCGCAGGATGCGCAGGACCTGATCCGTGTCGCCCGCCGTCACGTCGACGATCGAGGCCAATGTCCGGAAGGGGACCGTGTGCGGGGTCGTTGTCAGCGTCCGCCCACCGGCGTTCAGGGCTCGACCGTAGGAGGGATCCTCGCTTCCGGCCGTTTGACCGCTCTTGCGGCGGGTGGCGGCGTCCCACTCGTCGTAGAGGCGCGCCAATTCGCCGTCGAAAGCGACTTTGAACGACTGGTTCGGGCGACGCCGTGCGTAAAGCCAGCGCAGCACCGGAGCTTCCATGACCTTCAGAGCGTCGCTGGGGGTTGGGACGGCGCCGCGGGAACTGCTCATCTTCGCCATTCCCGAGATACCGACGAAGGCGTACATGGGGCCGATCGGTGGCTCGGCATGAAATACCTTGCGGACGATCTGCTTGCCGACGACGTACGACGATCCTGGTGACGAGTGGTCCACGCCGGACGGCTCGAAGTCGACGTCCTCGAACGCCCATCGCATCGGCCAGTCGACCTTCCACACCAGTTTGCCGTTGGTGTGGCTGTCGAGTCGGACCGCTTCCTGAAAGCTGCACGCATTGCAGACGTAGTGGAGTTCCGTCGTGTCGTCGTCGTAGTGGGTGACGGTGGTGAGGTCTTTGTCGCAGCGCGAACAGAACGGCTTGTAGGGGAAGTACCCCGTTGTGGACTTGCCGTCGTCGTCGGTCGAGGCCCCTGATCCCTGGATTGCGAGGGCTTCCGCGTCGTTGACGGTGGGATCCGGAGCCGAGCCCGTTCGTCCCTTGGTGCGGTACTGATCGAGAATGGCGTCAATCGCGTGCCGGTGAGCCATTGCGGCAAAGATCTGCTCGCGGTAGGCACCTGAGGTGTACATCGAGGTTTGACTGACCTCGCGAACCGTGACACCAAGCTCGGCCAGGGCGGCACGCATCGGGGCTTTGAAGTGTTCGGCCCAGTTCGGGTACTCGCTTCCAGCCGGAGCCGGCACGCGACTAAGTGGCTTGCCAATGTGCTGGTTCCAGGACGGGTCGACCCCGGCCGGGACCTTCCGGAAGCGGTCGAAGTCGTCCCAGGACAGTACGTGGACGCACTCTCGCCCGCGACGCCGCACCTCGTCGGCGACAAGGTGCGGCGTCATCACTTCCCGGAGATTCCCCAGGTGCACAGGACCTGAGGGGCTGAGTCCAGAGGCGCAGGTGATGGCCTGTCCGGGCTTTTTGCGATCAGCCTGGGCGATGAGCTCGCTCGCGAACCGATCCACCCAGTCCCGGTCTTCGTGGCCATTTGATTGCCCAGTGACCTCATGCGCCATGCTGGTGATTTTAGCAGACCCTCGTTGCGCTATACGCGCACGACCGAGTGCTGCCTCTGTCGCATACGCACCTCCGAGGTCAGCCTCCCGAATCGCCGGCTCCCCCTCGGTGTACCACCTGACGATCGAGGCAGGTCAGAGCCCGGCTAGGTCAGGAAACCCTGAATGAATCGCTCGACCCCGAATCCCATGCTCACCGATTCCGGAGCCCCTAGATCCAGCAAGTTCAGGAAACGCGAAGAGGGGCCGCCGCAAACCCCGCCGCCCCTGAGTCTCGCTTCTTGCCGGAGAGATTCCTCGTGGAAGTTGTCGTAATCAGTCTCGTCACGGTAACCATGGGCAACACTCTTTCCGTTGACAATCCATATCGTTTCCTTTCGGTGGCCGCGCACTGATCGAGCCAGGGGTGAGTTCACCGGGGAGTTGAGGAAGATCGCATTGGCGGTCATGGGCTTCTGTTCCCGAAACCATCCAGTTCTTTGCGCATGGTCGAGGTGGGGAACCTCTTGGTCCACGTCTCGAACTTCCATATTCGAGTAGTCGGCATGGGGGAGGTCGAGTCGGTCGGCCACCTCCGCGGCAAGGCTCACAACGGTGAGTATTTCTCGCTGAACGACTGAAACATCCACGACGGGGTCAACCAATTCGAGCAGCAAGTACTCGTTCGGCGATGATCTCCTGTTGTGGACATCTCGGACGACATATCCGATTTCGAAGGCCGGCCGCAGGGTGATGGCCACCACTTCCTTGAGTTCCAGTTCGTGAGTAATCTTGAGGAATCCTTTGACATGCCTCCCGCAGATTCTTGCCGGAGGTGCCAGGCTTGTTCCTCGTTCATTCATCATCGAACGACTCAGGATGCGGAGATACCCTTGCTCCGAAAGGTGCTCCGAGATGGCGGCGAGAAACAGGCTCATGAATACGGTCCGATCGATGGCGCCCACAAGAAAGTCATCCGGTCCCGCCTTCCGTGGCGAGTCGCCTCTCGGGGTCCTGCATGAACCGATATGAGTTACTTGCAGGATTGGTTGGCCGCTGTCGTTCACCGCAGGGTGCACGGTGGCTTCCAGAAGGGAGAGCCGCGATATTTCTTTCTGGCGCGCGAGCGTTGCATCAACCGCAAGCTGCTGCCTGCCGTCAGCGTTCATCGCATCAAGAAACCAGCAGGATTTGTGACGGCGAACCGCAAGCACTCGAAAGTACTCACCCATGCTCGCCTGATTTCTCGGGTGTCAGGTCCAGCCTGTCCCCGAGTATCTTCATGGGGCAGGCCGGCGGGCTCACGGCGCGTTCCTCTCTGCTGTGGAGCGGAGAACGAACGCGGGTCTTGGGGGCATCGCGTTGTTCGACTGCCGGGCGACGTGGTCCGCGGCCTGGAAGACGGCGGCCAGGTCTTCCAGTCGGGCGACGAACGTGGCGGCGTCGCCCTCGGGCACGGGCTGTCCGGCCACGGAGGTCTCGGACCAGCGGCAGCCGATGACGCGGTGGTCGGGCAGGGCGAAGATGTCGTAGAGGCCCTCGTGACAGGGGAAGTAGGGGCAGCCAGAGCAGATGCCCGAGGTGTCGTAGCGCGACCCGTTCCAGGTGCTCTTCACCGTCACCGGCACGCCGTCCACGTCGTAGATCCGGCACGGTGTGCCGAAGGAGCGCGCGTACTGGTGGTGCACGATCGCGGCGGACGCGCGGGCGAGTTCGGCCTCCACGCGCTCCAGGCTCACGTGCAGGTCGCGGCGGACGCCGAACGGCAGCGGAACCGAGACCACGTCGAGAAGCTTGAGCCCGCACCCGGTGGCGCGGCAGAAGTCGATGATGCCGGGGATCTCGTGGGCGTTGATCGTGGTGACGACCATGTTCACGCGCAGCAGCAGGCCCAGGCCGCGCAGCAGGTCGGTGCCGCAGAGGATGTCCGGCAGCGGGGAGCGGGCGCGGGTGCCGGACATCGTCTGGGCGGCCTGGGCGTCGAGGGTGTCGAGGCTGACGGCGAAGTGGAAGTTGGGTCCGAGGTCCTCCAGGGTCTCCACGTGGCGGGAGACGAGGGAGCCGTTGGTGTTCACGTGCACGTACACGTCGAGGTCGGCCAGGCCACGAAGGATGTCGTCGATCTGCGGGTGCATGAACGGCTCGCCGCCCGTGACCCGCAGTTTCGTCACCCCTCTGGCCTTGGCCGCCTTGGCGAACGACAGCAGCTCTGCGGCGTCCCAGGCCCGCTGGCGGCTGGCCGTCAGCTCCCCGCCCTCCCCGCAGTACCCGCACCGGAAGTTGCAGGACTTGGTCACGGGGAAGGTCAGGAACGGCAGCAGGTCCCTGCTGCGCTTCTCTCGGGAGTCAAGGATCTCCCACCGCGGGAGGACGTCGGACATGCGAACCACACTCCTTCAGGGCGATGTGTCGCCGGCCCGCACCGGGCCGGGTCCAGCCCGTGCCGCAAGGCCCCTCCACGTCGGATGGCGAGGGGAAGGCTGCCGCGTCGCCTCGGCGACGTCGTCGAGCGCGCCGGGCGCGGGGTCGAGCAGGCCGGGACGTCCCTTTCCCTCTAGGACGCCGGTCACGACAAGGCGATACGCCCAGATCGTTGTATTCGAGCCATGAGGGTTCAACAGTCCGTTATGAGTGATGGATTTCCCGCGCCCGCCGTGCTACTCGGGGCCCGGTGCGATCCGCGTCGCAAGAGCACGACGCCCCGGCAGCATGCTCGGCGCCGGGGTGTGCAGGACGAGAGGACGGACCAGGGAGCGTTCCCACCCCGGGCGCTTCGCTCCCGCCTTCCAGGCGGACTTGCCGTCGTCGCGCAGGACCTCGCCGAGGCGGGCGCGGAGGAGGAGGACCTCTCGCAGGGTGTCCTCGATCTGGCGGTCGAACTTCTCGGTCTCCCCGGTCTCGGGGTTGATCGAGATGCGCCCGTAGACGTCCAGGACTGGCGCGTCCGCGAACGCCGGGTCGTCCTCATGGGCGCGCAGCGTGTCGATCAGGTCATTGACCTGCGGTGGAAGCATAGGAACACCCACGAAGGCAGGGCATACCTCATCGATTCGCTTCCCCTCGGCTGCAGGCCGGGGTCGCGACCGACGCCCGGAAGCCCCGGACGGTCCGGAGCATCCGGGGTGGCCGGCCGGGGATCACCGATCGGGGACCGGAAGGACCTCCGGGTCGGAATCGATCTTCTCGGGGCGGGCCCACCGGTGTTGCGGGCACGAGACCGTGGGGTCCGTCGCCGTCCTCACGGTGATCCCGAGGTCACGGACGCGGGCCGTTGTCGGCGCGTCCCGGGGCCGGGACAGCGGCAGGACACATGCTCCACCGGCCCAGGCCGTCCACAGTTCGAACACCGACAGGTCGGAGGTGAGTTCGTGGATCTGGCTGACGGTGTCCCCCGGACCCACCTCGTCCTCGGGCCCCCGGGCCGCGAGATGGGCGCAGACCTGGCGATGGGTGATCGGAACCCCCTTCGGCTGCCCGGTCGTGCCCGAGTCGAACAGGAGACAGGCCAGGTCGCCCTCCTCCGGTGGTCCGCCGACGCCCGGTCCCCGGGTCTGTGGGACGCGCCGGGCCCGGCTCCTGCCGACGGGGATCCGTGTCGAAGGGCGGGGCTCTGTCGTGAGGGGGTGTACGACCGGGATCCGGCGGCCCGTGTCGGCGAGCGCCCGCAGGAGGGCGTCCTGGTGTCCGGCGTCGGCGGGGTCCGCGATGAGGGAGTCCACCTGGGCCTGCCGAACGATGTTCCTGTTCCGGTCGACCATGTTCTCGGGATTCAGGGGCACCACTGCCGCCCCGGCGTGCAGGGCGGCCAGGTAGCCGGCGAGCCCTCCCGCGTCACGGCGGCACAGGAGTCCGACGCGCCGCACTGGGCCGGTGGCCGTCAGCCGGTCCGCGAGGTCCCGGGCCAGACCGTCCAGTTGCGAGTAGGACCAGACGCGGTCGCCCACGCGCAGTGCCGGGGCGTGGGGGTGGCGGTCCCGGGAGGCGAGGAACCAGCCCAGGAGGGTCGTCGGGGAGCGCCCTGCCGCGTTCCCGCCGTCCGCCGCGTTCACAGGATCTCCAGGACGGCACAGGTGCAGAAGTACCCGCTGCCCCCACCGACGAGGGCCACGACGTCCCCGCTGCGGAGCCTGCCGGTGGCCGCCAGATGGTGCAGGCCGGCGAGTTGGTCCCCTGAGCCCAGGTGTCCGACGGTGCGGCCGAAGTCCCAGGTCGTCCTGGACTCCTCGACGTGCAGGATCTCCTTGACCATGCGCTTGAGGTTGAGGTACGTCGCGGTCACCGGCACGAACCAGGTGACGTCGACCAGGTCGATCCCCGCCTCGGTGAGCGTGCTCCCCAGGACGTCCGACAGGGTCCGCCCCATCCGGGTGTAGTGCTCCCACAGCCCGGGGCCCCCGCGCAGGAAGTCCTCGCGGCGGGTGTCGAGGTCCAGGGGCCTTTCCCCCCAGGGGTCCTCCCGGAAACCCGCCCCGCGGCTCTCGGCCTCCAGCGTGGAATCGGCCCCGCTCACGGTGCACACCAGCCGGGCGAATCCGCGCCCGGTCGTCAGGACGAGGGCGGTCCCGGCGTCCCCGTACACGGCTGCGCTGTCGCTGCGCCAGCGGTCGAAGGCCGGCAGGGCGAACCGGTCGGCCGTCGTCAGCAGGGCTGTGCCCGTTCCCTGCCGTTCCAACGTCATCGCCGCGAGTTCGAGGCCGGCCATCGCCCCGTTGCAGGACTGGTTCAGGTCGTAGGCCGGTGCGCCCGGGGCGCCCACGGCGTGGGAAATGTGTCCGGCGGCCGACCACATCTCTGCCCCCTGGAACCCCAGGTGGCTGTGGAAGACGGCGGACACCGGGGGAAGGTCGTTCTGTTCGGCCCGTTCGAGCGCCTCCCCGGCAGCTCGGACGGCCATCTGCGGGGGTGAGACGCCTTCTGCGACGCACACCGATTCGATCTCGTTCGTCTCGTACTCCGCTGCCCCGTACAGGCCCTCGGCCACAGCCTGTGCACAGGGCACTCGTTCGGGGAGCCAGGCTCCCGTGCCCGCGACCTGCAGTCCTTCCCACCGCATCGTTCGTTCCTCTCTCGCCGCTCGCTCCCGACGGGCACGGTCGGCGAGGGCGGGGAGCGCCGGGTCCGTGTGGGTGTCCTGGGTCGGGAAGACCAGGGCAGGAAGACCTGGGTCGGGAAGACAGGGATGTCGCCCGCAGGAGATCCGACTCGTTCCTCCTCGCCCACCGAGCCAAGCACTTCGGACCGTTCTTTTCACGGTCCCGGGCGATCTTCAAGGGTCCTAAGGGTCGTCACGAATTTTTCATGACAAACCCCTAGGTCTCCGTCCCTGCTCGCAAGGCGTACGGAGGGCTCAGGGCGGCCCAGGGCACAGTGCGCGCCCATTGACCGTTTTCTGATTTCCGGAATAGGTTGCGACCGGTTTGCAGGGTCCACGGTGCACGAAATGCTTTGCTCGCGGTGGTGTCACCCACCCGGTGAGAAGTCCTCGGCGGGTCAGCAAGGAGGAACCATGGAGAAGTTCATCCGTGTTCTCGGAGCGGGCGTGTGCGGCGCCGCCCTGCTCGCGGGGACGATGATGGCGGTCAGCCCGGCGCAGGCCGAGTCCAACGGCGGTGTCAGGATCATGCCGCTCGGTGATTCGATCACGGATGGCCTCACAGTTCCGGGCGGGTACCGGATAAGCCTGTGGCAGAAGCTCGTCGCGGACGGCCACACGATCGATTTCGTGGGCTCGCTGTCGAACGGTCCGACGAACCTGGGCGATCACGATCACGAGGGTCACTCCGGTTGGCGGATCGACCAGGTCGACGCGCAGATCGTCAGCTGGTTGCGGACCTACAAGCCGCGGACGGTGCTGCTCCACCTCGGCACGAACGACATGGTCCAGAACTCGTCGGGGGCCTCGGGCCGGCTGGCGAGCCTGCTGGACCGCATCACCGGCACGGCGCCGGACACGGAGGTGTTCGTCTCGACGATCATCCCGTTGCCCATGGCCGATTCGGCGGTACGCTCCTTCAACGCCGCGATACCGGACATCGTGCGCACGCGCGCCGCCGAGGGTAAGCACGTGCACCTGGTCGACCTGTACAAGGCCCTCACCGCCTCCGACCTGGCCGACAACGTGCACCCGAACTCCACCGGGTACGCGAAGATGGCAGCGGTCTGGTACGACGCCCTGCGTTCCGTCCCCGGCAGCCTCACGGACGGTTCGAACACCCCCACCCCCTCCGGAACCCCCACCCCCTCCGGAACCCCGACGCCCTCCGACACGCCGACCCCGTCCGGCACCCCCACCGATCCCGGATCCGGGTGCGTCGCGATCCACCGCAAGGTCAATGGCTGGAGCGGTGGCTTCCAGGGGGAAATCACCGTACGGAACTCGGGAACGGCCCCGATCAAGAGCTGGAGCGTGGGGATGACCCTCGCGGCCGGGCAGAACATCAGCAGCCTGTGGGGCGGCACGGCCACCGGGAAATCCGGGGCGATCACCGTTCGCAACGCCAGTTACAACGGAACGCTCGCGGGCAACGGATCCACCACCTTCGGTTTCGTGGCCGAGGGAAATGACACCGCGCCCGCTTCCCTGACCTGCACGGCCTCCTGATTCTCTCCGTGTCTGTCGTTCTCTCTCCCCCCGAACCCGGCACGTACCCAGGCGGGAGGAGCAGTTCATCGCCATCGAGAGATCAGAGTTCGCCAACGTGAACAAAGGAAACCTTCAATGGTGAAGACCAGTTTTGCGTCCTCGCGAGGGAGAGGACACGGCAGGGGCACCAGGAGTCCTGGGCGCAGGTTCCTGGCGCTCGGGCTGGCGTGGGCCGTGGCGGTGGGCGGGCTCGGCGCGTTCGCGCGGCCGACTACGGCGTCCGCCGAGGGCACGCCCGCGTACAAGAACGTTTCGCTGCCGTTCAGTGTCCGTGCGGCCGACCTGGTCTCGCGCCTGACGCTGGAGGAAAAGTACGACCAGCTCATCGCGATGCAGCCGCATGCGACCTGGAGCGCGAAGCCGAAGGGAATCGACCGGCTCGGCGTGAAGTCGTACGGGTACTGGGCGGAGGCGAATCACGGGATCTATTTTCCGACCGTCCCCGGCAACAACAATTACACGCAGTATCCGCAGAGCACCTCCATCGCATCGACGTGGAATCCGGGCATCACTCAGCAGATCGCCGGCGGTATCGCTGATGAGGCCCGCGTGACCTACAACACGTCCTGCCCGCCGGGTGTGACGAATCCCAGCCCCTCCGGTGGCGCCTGTCACGGCCTGACCTATTGGTCGCCGAACCAGAACCTCAACCGCGATCCCCGGTGGGGGCGGGCGGACGAGTCCTACACCGAGGATCCCTTCCTGGCAGGCCAGGTGGCCGGGGCCTTCGTGACCGGTTTGCAGGGTGGCACCTCGTCGCGTCCCCACACGATTCCCACCAAGGGGAACGGTTATGTTCAGGCGGTCGCCACGCCGAAGCACTACCTGGCGAACAACTCCGAGGCGAACCGCGCCTACGGCACGTCGAACCTCACCGAGCGTTCGATGCACGAGTACTTCCTGCCGCCTTTCGCGGCCTCGGCCGGCGAGGCGGGCGCGCGGTCGCTCATGTCCGCCTACAACGCCTTCTCCGTGGTGGAGGACTACACCACGGACTACCCGTCGGCCTCTCGATACCCGACCCTGTGGAGCCCTCGCGACAATGCCACCGCCGGCGGTACTCCCGGGACGCCGGCTGCGGCGAGCCGGTACGCCCTTGAGACCGTGCTGCGCAGGTCGTACGGCTTCGACGGCTTCGTCGTCTCCGACTGCGATGCGGTCACCCGCGTGCACGGAACCGGGACGTCAGGACACTCGTGGCACCCCGCTCAACTCGGCGGGCAGACGCAGATCAGCAAGCCCCTCGGCAACGCCTGGGCGCTCAAGGCCGGCACCGATCTTGACTGCTCGGGCGGTGATTACCCGACGTCGACGGGGCTCCCGGCGGCTCAACTCCAAGGCTTTGTCAGTGAGGCCGACGTCGACATCGCGCTCGTGCGCGCCTTCACCGCGCGGTTCCAGCTCGGTGAGTTCGATCCCGTCGCCTCGGTCCCGTGGAACAGCAAGTCCTACTCGCTGTCGGCGGCCGGAGATCCTGATGTCAAGCCGGCTTCGCCGGCGCACCGTGCCGTCGCGCACGAATCTGCCCTCGAGGCGCCCGTGCTGTTGAAGAACGTCGGCGGCCAGCTTCCGTTCGCGGGCGCGGCGACCGGCAAGACGGTCGCTCTGGGGCACGTGGACTCCCTCAACGGGTTCCAGGCGGGCTCCTACTCCGGGCCCACCGCTGTCAACACCACCTTCGCCCAGGCCTTGGCTGCGCGGACGGGGTCGGCAGCCTCGGCCGTGACCGCGGGCTCCGACAGGCCGTTCCTGTCCAGCCACCTCGCGGTGTTCCCCGACGTCCTGGACGCCGACGGCACCGCGGTCACGACCTCGCTGTGCTCCAGCAACCCCTGCCATCCCGCAACGGACTCAGGGACCGCCGAATACCAGATCTCGCAGGCTGACCATGTCGTGGTCGTCGCCGGTCACAGAACCGATGACGGTGGCGAGGGCACGGACCGCTCCACGGTCGCCCTGCCACGCCTGCAGGACAAGCTGATCCGGGACTCGATCGCACCGCTCGCCCAGAAGTACGGCAAGAAGATCGTGGTGTGGATCCAGGCCAAGACCATGGTCGACGTCAGCATGTTCAAGGACCTACCGGGCGTCGGAGCGATCGTCTGGTCATCCTTCAACGGTATGTACCAGGGCAAGGCGATGGCCGAGTTGCTGTTCAACGATGCGGTGAAGCTCGAGGACGGGCGTACCGCTGTGGCCAACTTCTCCGGCAAGCTTCCGCTGACCTGGTACTCCGACGTTGACGCACAGCTCGGGCCCGAGGCCGCTCCGAGCCTCGGGATCGAGGACTACCGGATGACGAAGGCGGAAGGCGCCCAGTGCGGCCGGACGTACCTCTATTACCAGGTCGGGTCCAATTGCGCGGCTCCCCACTATGTGTTCGGTCACGGTCTGTCGTACTCGCCGTTCGTCTACGGCACCCCGACACTGTCTTCCTCGACCATCACCCCCGACGATGCGGTGACGGTCTCGGTGCCCGTGTCGAACAAGGTCGCCAACAAACCGGGCAAGGCTGTCGTGGAGGTCTACGCCCAAGCTCCGGAAGGTGCCGATGGAAACCAGCGCCCGCTGAAACAGCTGAAGGGCTTCGTCAAGAGCGGCCTGATCTCTAGGGCGTGTCTCAGAACTCCTCCAGGTGCTGTGCGCGCCCCGCACCGGCACGCACAGCACCGACGGAGTTCCGGGACATGCCCTGGGACTTCCGAGACGGTGAAGGTCACCCTTGACGCCGGTGACCTGTGGTTCTGGGACGACGTGTTGCACAAGAAGGTCTTCCCCACGGGCGACTGGACCATCCTGGCCGGTCCGAGCTCGGCCGACGCCGACCTGAAGTCGGTGCGCCTGCGGGTGACCGGTGACCGCACGGCCGGCGTCGAGGTGGTCTCGGCCCAGCCGGACGCCACCGAGTTGAGCCTGGACACTCCCGACAACCGGGTCAACGCCCAGCTGTCGGTCACCAAGCACGACATGACGTTCTGGGATCTGTCCGATCAGGCGCTCGAGGTGAAGTACACCTCCTCCGACCCGTCGATCGCGGCAGTCGACGCCAGCGGCTCGGTCAAGCCCGTCTGCACCGGCACCGCCCTGATCACGGCCAAGGCCACCGCCGGCGGAGAGAGCACGTCGACCACGTTCCCGGTCGTGGTGACCTCCGGCGCACCGAGCGCCAACGGCTCGGCGTTCGCGAACGCCCACACGTCGCTGGTCAACTTCGGTGACCGGTCAGTCACCCTCGACCAGGCCTCCTCGGGGACGAAGCTGTCCGCGAGCGTGTTCCCATCCAACCGGTCAGCGACGTACAGCTACCAGATCGCTCCGATGGACACCAACACCGCCGGAGCAAAGGTGACCTCGGCGGGAGTCCTGACCGCGGCCAGGACCGGTCACGTGCGGGTCACTGTCACAGCAACCAGTGCCGGCGTGCAGATGTCGGAGTCCGCCCTGGTAAAAATCACACCCAAGAGCTACCGGCAAGAAGGGGCTTCGACAGGTGAGCGGCGTGGCGGGTGGTGGCCGGCAAAGCGGCAGGAGGTCGGCGCCCTGGTTCGGGCGTCGGCCGACGACTGTCAGTCTGGTGGTACCGGATCCCGCAAGGATCAACGCCGCCGTCCACACCCGCCCGGCTCGTCCACAGGGGGCGGGTGCCTACCGGAGGGACGGCTGCGGGAAGGATAGGCTCGGACAGGTCGGGGCGTCGGGCTCGCCCCTCTCGGGGCTCCCCGAGTGCTCCGCACCATCGGTGGCCGGGGTGTCGTGACCGGCGTCGCAGCTCCTGCGGCGTCCGGGTCGGGACGCCCCTCTCGCGGCAGCGTCGCTGCGATCGTCCGCCGGCCTGTACCACCCACCCGTTCGACGGAGCCGATGACCACGAGAGGACCCGAGTTCCACGTGAGCGATTCGACCCATTTTGAGTGGACCGATCTCGACCGACGCGCTGTCGACAACGCGCGGTTGCTGGCCATGGAAGCCGTGCAGCGGGCGGGCAACGGTCACCCCGGTACCGCCGTCAGCCTGGCGCCGGTCGCGTATTTGATCTACCGGCACCTCATGCGCCACGACCCCACGAACCCCGCCTGGTCCGGTCGTGACCGTTTCGTGCTGTCCTGCGGGCACAGCAGCCTCACGCAGTACGTCCAGCTCTTCCTGGCCGGTTACGGCCTGGAACTTGACGACCTCAAAGCCCTGCGCACCTGGGGCTCGTTGACCCCGGGTCACCCAGAGGTCAACCACACCCCCGGCGTGGAGATCACCACCGGGCCGTTGGGGCAGGGACTGGCCAGCGCGGTCGGCATGGCCATGGCCGCCCGTCGCGAGCGCGGCCTGTTCGATCCGCAGGCCCCCGCCGGTACCAGCCCCTTCGACCACACCATCTGGGTCGTGGCCTCCGACGGCGACATCCAGGAGGGGGTCACGGCCGAGGCCAGTTCCCTCGCGGGGCACCAGGGCCTGGGCAATCTGGTCGTCCTGTACGACGCCAACCGGATCTCGATCGAGGACGACACCATGGTCGCCCTCAGCGAGGACACCGCCCAGCGTTACGAGTCGTACGGCTGGCACGTGCAGACCGTCGACTGGACCGGGGGCAAGGGCCCGACCGCGGGCAAGGACGGCACGTACGTCGAGGACATGCAGGCCCTGCACGGCGCGTTGGCGGCGGCCCGGGCCGAGACCGACCGTCCCTCGATCGTGGTGCTGCGCACCGTCATCACCTGGCCGGCCCCGAACGCCCAGAACACGGGCAAGTCCCACGGCTCGGCCCTGGGCGCTGCGGAGATCGCCGCGACCAAGTCCCTGCTGGGCTTCGACCCCGAGCAGGAGTTCGAGGTCGATCCGGCGGCCCTCGCCCACGCCCGGAAGGCCCGCGAGCGCGGTGCCGCGTTGAGCGCGGAGCACGCCGAGCGCATGGCCCTGTGGCGGGCCGCAGATCCGCAGCGTGCCGCCCTGTTCGACCGGATGGCCCGGCGGGAGCTTCCCGGGGGCTGGACCGAGGCCCTGCCCGTCTTCTCCTCCACGAAGACCATGGCGACCCGGGTCGCGTCCGGGGATGTCCTCACGGCCCTCAAGGACGTCCTGCCCGAGTTGTGGGGAGGGTCCGCCGACCTGGCCGGGAGCAACAACACCACGATGGCCGGTGAGCCGTCGTTCGTGCCGGAGAAGTACCAGACCTCCACGTGGAAGGGCGGGCCGTACGGACGGACCCTGCACTTCGGCATCCGGGAGCACGCCATGGGGTCGATCCTCAACGGGATCGCGCTGCACGGCGGGACCCGCCCCTACGGCGGGACGTTCATGGTCTTCAGCGACTACATGCGTCCGGCCGTCCGTCTGGCCGCTCTCATGGGCCTGCCCGTGACCTACGTGTGGACCCACGACTCCATCGGCCTGGGCGAGGACGGCCCGACGCACCAGCCGGTCGAACACCTGGCGGCGCTGCGGGCGATCCCGGGCCTGGACGTCGTGCGGCCCTGCGACGCCAACGAGACCGCGTGGGCGTGGCGCGCAGTGCTGGAGCACACCGACCGGCCGGCCGGGCTGTGCCTGAGCCGTCAGAATCTGCCGATTCTCAACCGTTCGGAACACACCGGGCTGGCGGGCGCCGAGGGAACTGCCCGGGGCGGCTACGTGCTGGCCGAGGCCGAGGGCGGCACGCCGTCCGTCGTTCTCGTCGCGACGGGGTCGGAGGTCCACCTCGCCCTCGTGGCCCGGGAGCAGTTGCAGGCCGCCGGCACTCCCACGCGCGTGGTGTCGATGCCCTGCCGGGAGTGGTTCGAGGCGCAGGACGCCGAGTACCGCGACAGCGTCCTGCCGCCGTCGGTGAAGGTCCGGGTGTCGGTCGAGGCCGGGATCGCACAGGGCTGGCGGGAGATCGTCGGGGATGCCGGGCGCTGCGTGAGCCTGGACCGCTTCGGGGCCTCCGCCGACTACCAGCGGTTGTACAAGGAGTTCGGGTTCACCCCGGAGGCGATCGCGCAGGCCGCAGAAGAGGCGCTCGCCGCGTTCCGGGGCTGAGGAGGGCAAGCCCTCTCAAGTCAGGCCCGGACCGGCCCCCGCACGCCGGCGGGGGCCGGTCCGGGAGTCCCTCGGCGACCGGCGTTCCCATCCGTTGGAGCATCCGCCCGGCAAGGAAGTGCCCCGTGAACCGTCCGAGCACGCCAGATCCGATCCCTCCGGGGACGACGGTGTCCGCCGTCCCCGAGGCCCTGTCCGCGCTGGTTGCCGAGGGTGTCTCGGTGTGGCTGGACGATCTCTCCCGCGAGCTGTTGGAGAGCGGTGAACTGGTGCGTCTGATGGCCGAGCGCGCCGTCGTCGGTCTCACGAGCAATCCCACGATCTTCGCGACGGCGCTGTTGACGAGCGAGCTGTATCGGGGGCAGCTGGTTCGTCTCGTGGGGCAGGGGGCCTCGGTCCGACAGGCCGTGGAGGCTTTGACCTGCGAGGACGTCAGGCGTGCCTGTGATGTCCTGCGCGAGGTGCACCGCGGGACCGCTGGACGCGACGGTTTCGTGTCCCTGGAGGTCTCCCCCGCGCTGGCGCGGGACACCGCCGGGACCCTCGTGGAGGCCCGCAGGCTCTGGGCGCGGGTCGACCGCCCCAACCTCATGATCAAAATCCCTGCGACCCCCGAGGGGCTGCCGGCCATCACGACCTGCCTGGCCGAGGGGATCAACGTCAATGCCACGTTGATCTTCTCCGTCGAGCGTTACCGGCAGGTGCACGAGGCCGCTCTGGCGGGCCTGGAGCAGGCCGCGCAGCGCGGAACAGACCTGTCGGGTCTGGCCTCGGTGGCGTCGTTCTTCGTCTCGCGCCTCGACACCGAGATCGACCGTCGCCTGTCGCAGATCGGGACTCCGCAGGCCCTGGAACTGCGCGGCCGGGCGGCCCTCGCCACTGCGCGCAGCGTCCACCGAGCCTTCCGGGACACCCTCGCGTCCGCGCGGTGGCGGGCCCTGGCCGAGGCCGGGGCCCGGCCCCAGCGCCCGCTGTGGGCTTCGACGGGCGTCAAGGACCCCGCGTACCCCGACACGCTCTACGTGACGGGGCTCGTGGCCCGGGACACCGTGAACACCCTGCCCAGGGCCACCTTGGAGGCCTTCGCCGACCACGGCGAGGTCCCCGGGGAACAGGTCCCCGGCGGTGACGACGACGCCGCCGAGGTGCTGGACCGGTTGGACCGGCTCGGCCTCGACCGCGACGCCGTGGCTCAGGTCCTCAGTGACGAGGGCGTGGCCAAGTTCCAGGTGAGCTGGGACCAGCTCGTACGGACCGTGTCCGACGGGCTGGCCCGGATCGCCGCGACAGATTCCGACGAGGAGGCAGGTCAGTGACCTCTGCATGGCTGGTGGCTTCGGCCGACGTGGACCAGGGTTCGACTCTTGAGGTGAGATGCGTCGGCGCGGCCGCCCGGGCCGTCACCGACCGGGGGCCGGCTCTCGTGGCCGACGGCGTCGCGGGAAAGATCTCCCGCAGGGACCCCGGGCTGTGGGGTGAGGCCGCGCGCGCGGAGTCCGAGATCCGCCTGGCCTGGGTCGACCTGGCCGTGAACTCCCGGCCCCTCGTGGAGCGGATCCAGAGGCTGCGCGCCGAGCTGGCGTCCGAGAGCATCGACCGCGTCGTCCTGTGCGGCATGGGCGGTTCCTCCCTCGCCCCCGAGGTGATCACCCGGACGGCGGACGTCCCCCTGGTCGTGCTCGACGGCACCGACCCGGCGCAGGTCCGGGCCGCCGTCCAGGAACAGCTCGCCCGCACCGTGGTCGTGGTGTCCAGCAAGTCCGGCTCGACCGTCGAGACCGACAGCCAGCGGCGGGCCTTCGAGGCGGCCTTCAGCGAGGCCGGGATCGACCCGCTCCGTCGGATCGTCGTGGTCACCGATCCGGGCTCGCCCCTGGAGAAGGCGTCCCTCGAGGCCGGGTACCGCGCGGTGTTCACGGCCGACCCGCAGGTCGGTGGCAGGTTCTCGGCCCTGAGCGCCTTCGGGCTCGTCCCCTCGGGGCTCGCGGGGGCCGACGTCGGCCGTCTGCTGGACGAGGCCCGGGCCGCCATGGGGCCGCTGTCGGCCGACACGGCCGACAACCCCGGCCTGGTCCTGGGCGCGGCCCTCGGTGGTACGGCCCCCCTGCGCGACAAGTTGATCTTCGTGGACGAGGGCTCGGGGATCGTCGGCTTCGCCGACTGGGCCGAGCAGCTCATCGCCGAGTCCACGGGCAAGAACTCCACCGGGCTGCTCCCCGTGGTCGTGAGCGGTCCCGCAGCCCCGGAGGTCCGTTCCCCCGGCGACGACGCCCTCCTGGTCCGGCTGGTTCCCTCCGGGGTCGAGCCCGCGGCCGGCGAGGGCGGGAGCGCCGTCGCCGTGAGCGGTCCGCTGGGGGCCCAGTTGCTGCTGTGGGAGTACGCCACGGCCGTCTCCGGGCGCCTGCTGGGGATCAGCCCCTTCGACCAGCCCGACGTCGAGAGCGCCAAGAAGGCCGCCCGGTCCCTCCTGGACGCCCGGCCCGAGCCCGTCCCGGCCCACCTCGTCGACGGCCCGGTCGAGATCCGCGCGACCGAGGGCCTGCTCGACGGCGTCACCGACCTGCCCGGCGCCGTGGCGGCCCTGGGCAAACAAGTCGGCCCGACCGGTTACCTCGCGGTCATGGCCTACCTCGACCGCTTGGGCGACGCCGATCTCGCCGAGGTCCGAGACCCGCTGGCGGCCCGCGTGCAGCGCCCCGTCACCTTCGGGTGGGGCCCGCGTTTCCTGCACTCCACCGGCCAGTACCACAAGGGTGGCCCGGCCGTCGGGGTGTACCTGCAGATCACGGGCGGGACCGGCGAGGACCTGGCGGTCCCCGAGCGGCCCTTCACCTTCGGTCAGCTGATCGCGGCCCAGGCCGCCGGTGACGCCCAGGTCCTCGCCGACCTGGGCCGTCCGGTCCTGCGCCTGCACCTGACGGACCGCGCGGCGGGCCTGGCCCTGCTGCGCGAGGTCCTGGGCGCCTGAGGGGCTCGCGGCCATGACCGACGCCCGGACCGCTCCGGGAACCAACCCGCTGCGGGACAGCAGGGACCGTCGTCTGCCCAGGATCGCGGGCCCCTGCGGCCTGGTGATCTTCGGGGTGACCGGGGACCTCGCCCGCAAGAAACTGATGCCGGCCGTGTACGACCTGTCCCAGCGGGGACTGCTGCCGCCGGGGTTCTCCCTGGTCGGTTTCGCCCGCCGGGACTGGGCAGACCAGGACTTCAGCCAGGTGGTTCACGATGCGGTCCGGGCGCGGTCCCGCACTCCCTTCTCCGAGGCGGTGTGGGAACAGCTGGCCGAGGGTCTCCGTTTCGTCCCCGGCGAGTTCGACGACGACGCGGCCTTCGCCCGGCTGCGCACCGTCGTGGAGGACCTCGACCGTCAGCGCGGGACCGGCGGCAACCACGCCTTCTACCTGTCGGTGCCGCCGCGTTCCTTCCCCGTCGTGCTCAAACAGCTGCACCGCAGCGGTCTGGCCTCCCGAGAGGGGACCGGCTGGCGACGCCTCGTCGTGGAGAAACCCTTCGGGCACGACCTGGCCTCCGCGCGGGAGCTCGACGGCCTCATCGGGTCGGTCTTCCCCACGGAGGGCGTTTTCCGGATCGACCACTACCTCGGCAAGGAGACCGTCCAGAACCTCCTGGCCCTGCGTTTCGCCAACGAGCTGTTCGAACCGGTGTGGAACGCGCACCACGTCGACCACGTCCAGATCACGATGGCCGAGGACATCGGCATCGGCGGGCGGGCCGGTTACTACGACGGCATCGGCGCCGCGCGCGACGTCATCCAGAACCATCTGCTCCAGCTGTTGGCCCTCACGGCCATGGAGGAACCGGTCTCCTTCGACGCCGACGCCCTGCGCGCCGAGAAGGAGAAGGTCCTCTCCGCGGTCCGTCTGCCCGACGACCTGGCCCTGGGCGCCGCCCGCGGCCAGTACACCGCCGGTTGGCAGGGCGGCCGCGAGGTCGTCGGGTACCTCGACGAGGAGGGCACGGACCCCGGGTCCACGACCGAGACCTACGCGGCGCTGCGTCTGAACGTCGAGACCCGGCGCTGGGCCGGGGTCCCGTTCTACCTGCGCACCGGGAAACGCCTGGGTCGGCGCGTCACGGAGATCGCTGTGGTGTTCTCCCGAGCGCCCCACCTGCCCTTCGATCACTCCGCCACCAAGGAGCTCGGACAGAACGCCCTGGTGATCCGGGTCCAACCCGACGAGGGCGTCACCATCCGGTTCGGTTCCAAGGTCCCGGGCACGTCCCTGGAGGTCCGGGACGTCACGATGGACTTCGGGTACGGGACCTCCTTCACGGAGTCCAGTCCCGAGGCGTACGAACGTTTGATCCTCGACGTCCTCCTGGGGGACCCACCGCTGTTCCCGCGCCACGAGGAAGTCGACCTGTCCTGGCGGATCCTCGACCCCGTCATCGACCACTGGGCCCGCGAGGGCGCGCCAGAACCGTACTCCGCGGGCACGTGGGGCCCGCCCTCCGCAGACGCGATGATGGCCAGGGACGGCCGGGCCTGGAGACGTCCATGATCATTGACCTGCCGGACACCACGACACAAGCCTTGAACGACCGGCTGGTGTCCTTGCGAGACAGTGGCGGGGTCGTGGCCCTGGGCCGCGTGATGACCCTCGTCGTCGTCACGGACGAGACCTGCGCCGAGAGGGCGCTGCGCGCGGCCAACGACGCCAGCCGGGAACACCCCTGCCGGATCCTGGCCGTCGTCCGCCGGGACGGCTGCTCGGCGAGTTGCCCGCCCGAGGGCCCG
>JAUPKJ010000256.1 GCA_030837505.1 Actinomycetota bacterium | reverse complement strand
GCCGCGCCGCAGAACACGGAACAGGAGTTTCTCGTTCTCCCCGCCCTGGCCGGCGGTCAGGCGTTCGATCCGCTCCAGCGCAGGCGTTTCGATACGCTGGTACCCGAACCGTCGGTAGACGCCCTGGATCGCGCCGAGCACCCGGTCCCGCGTCGCTGCCTGGGCCGGGAGCAGATCATGGGTGCCCCGCGCGGGGCTGTTGTCCATCTTGGCCACAGGAAAAGTCCTCACACGATTGTTTTGCCGGTAGACAAGGAAAACGCGGCGCCTGCGATGGCGTCGAACAGCCGTTCGTAGCGGGCCACCTCTGCGGCTTCGGCCGGCGTCGTGAACACCGGGTCGCAGCGCCATCTTCTCAGATTCTCGCGCAGACACCCGAGAGCCCCCTGTGCGATCCCGGTCGGACGATCGACCCCGAAGGAGCAGGGCACGGAACGTCGTGAAGCCGGAAAAATGCTGAAGGGCGCCCCAGAATCGGCCCCCGGCCCACCCGACCGGCGGCACGTGACCGCCTCCGCGGCTAACCTGACCCGGTGGCAAGGGACAACGACGGCATCGGCCGACCGGACGAGAGCTCCCCCCTGCCCTCCGACGGGAACCCCACCCTGACGTCGGACGGGGACCCCACTCCGCCGCGACAGGGGCCGCCGGACGACGACCCCGCCGGGGAGCACAGCATCGCCGCGGTCCTGCGTATCACCCCGTTCCGGCGCCTGTGGATGGCCCTCGGGCTGTCCAGTTTCGGCGACTGGCTCGGCCTGTTGGCCACGGCGGCGTTCGCGCAGGATCTCGCCGCCGATTCGTACACGGCAGCCAACTACGCGATCGCCGGAGTGTTCATCCTCCGTCTGGCCCCCGCCGTCCTGCTCGGCCCCCTCGCGGGTGCGCTCGCCGACCGGCTCGACCGCCGCTGGACCCTTGTCGTCGGTGACCTGGCCCGCTGCGCCCTTTTCGCCTCGATCCCCCTCGTGGGGACCCTGGGCTGGCTCTACGCGGCCACCCTCCTCGTGGAGTGTTTCGCCCTCTTCTGGCTGCCGGCGAAGGACGCGACCGTCCCGAACCTGGTGCCCCGGCGCCGGCTGGGTGCTGCCAACCAGATCAGCCTCGCGGCGACCTACGGGACGGCTCCCCTGGCAGCCCTGGTCTTCGCGGCCCTGGCCCTGCTCAACAACGTCCTGGGGCATTTCTTCAGCGATCGTCCCCTCACCGGGGTCGGCTTGGCGCTGTGGTTCAACGCCTTCACCTTCCTGGCCTCCGCCCTCACGATCGCTCGCCTCGACCTGCCCGGCGGCCCGGTCCCCGAGGCCGATCGCCGAAGCGTCCTCGGACTGATCTGGGAAGGGTGGCGTTTCGTCGGCGGCACGCCCCTCGTGCGCGGCATCGTTCTGGGGATGTTGGGAGCCTTCGCCGCTGCCGGGATGGTCATCGGCCTGGCCAGAACCTTCGTGGCGGATCTCGGGGCCGGCGATCCGGGTTTCGGCGTCCTGTTCGGGGCGGTGTTCGTCGGGCTGGCCATCGGGATGTGGACGGGGCCTCGGATCCTCCTCGGGTTCTCCCGACGTCGGCTGTTCGGCCTGGCCCTGATCACGGCCGGGGTGTTCCTGATCCTGCTCGCCCTGGTACCCAACATCGTGATGGCGGCGCTGTTCACGATCGCGGTGGGAACCTGCGGCGGGATCGCCTGGATCACCGGCTACACGTTGATCGGCCAGGAGGTCGACGACGAGGTCCGCGGCCGGACGTTCGGCTTCCTGCAGTCGGCCGCCCGCGTCGTCCTGGTCCTCGTCCTGGCCCTCGGCCCCATGCTCGCGGGAACCCTGGGAACCCACACCTTCCACTTCAGCGAGAGCTTCCAACCGACCTACAACGGCTCCGCCTGGGTCTTTCTCATCGCAGGGCTCCTGGCAGTGTCCATGGGGCTGACCGCCTACCAGCAGATGGACGATCGCCGGGGCACCCGCCTGTGGGAAGACCTGCGTTCGGTCTGGGCCGACGACGTCCCCGTCCCCGCTACGACCGAACCCCACCACCGGGGATGCTTCATCGCCCTGGAAGGTGGGGACGGGTCCGGCAAGAGCACCCAGGTCCGTCTGCTGCGGGACTGGCTCGTCCACGAACAGGGACACGAGGTCGTGACCACGCGTGAGCCCGGAGCGACCCGCCTGGGTGAGCGTCTGCGCGAGATCCTGCTGTCCGGTGACGTCGGCATGGGCCCGCGCGCCGAGGCGCTCCTCTTCGCCGCCGACCGGGCCGACCACGTGCACTCCCTGATCACGCCTGCCCTCGAGGGCGGCGCCGTCGTCATCACCGACCGGTACACCGACTCCTCGGTCGCCTACCAAGGGGCGGGCCGCGAGCTGGACGCCGACCAGATCGTCCGGCTGTCCCGCTGGGCCACCGGTGGGTTGCTCCCGGACCTCACGATCCTCCTGGACCTCCCACCTCAGATCTCCCGCGTGCGCAGGGCCGCCGACCTGGACCGTCCCGGCGAGGACCGCCTGGAGTCCGAGGCCGACGACTTCCACGACAGGGTCCGGCGGGGATTTCTCGACCTGGCCCGCAAGGAGCCCCACCGCTACCTCGTCCTGGACGCCTCCGATCCCCGGGACGAATTGCACTCGCGGATCCGAGAGCGGGTCAGGGACCTCCTGCCCGTCTCCCGGGCCCGGCGGGCAGAACTGGGCGACCAACTCCTCAGGGAAGATCGTCGGCGCCGGGACGAGGCGCAGGTGGAGTCCGATGTCCTGCGCCTGGACGCTCGGCTGCGCGGCAAACAGCGCGAGGAACTGCTCACGCGGCAGCAGTCGCGCCAACGGGCCCGCCAGGAGGCCGAACGCGAACTGGACGAGCGCGCAGCCACGGCAGCTCCGGACGGCACGGGTGCTCCGGACGGCACGGGTCGGCAGGGCCCGGACGACTCCGGCCTGCGGCGGGAGACCGGGCGATGACCATCTGGGACGATCTCGTCGGACAGCCCGAGGCCGTCCAGACCCTGTCCCGTGCGGCCTCGGGGGAGGGCATGACCCACGCCTGGCTCGTGACCGGTCCGCCGGGGTCCGGGCGTTCGACCGCCGCGAAGGCTTTTGCTGCGGCCCTGCAGTGTCCGCAGGTCGGCTGCGGCGAGTGCCACGAGTGCCGAACGGCTCTCTCCGGCGCCCACGCCGACGTCACCCTCGTGGCCACGGAACACGTGCATCTGCGGGCCGAGGACGTGCGCCCGCTGATCGCCCTGGCCCAGCAGCGGCCCTCGGCGGGGCGGTGGAGGGTCGTGGTCATCGAGGATGCGGACCGATTGAACGACACCTCGGGGAATCTGCTGCTCAAAGCCATCGAGGAACCCCCACCGCGCACGGTGTGGCTGCTGTGTGCACCCGGGCCGGACGACGTCCTGGTCACGATCCGTTCGCGGTGTCGCCACGTGGGGTTGCGAGTCCCGTCGGTCGAGGCCGTCGCGGAGCTGCTCGTGCGCAGGGACGGCGTCGAGCACCAGATGGCGGCGTTCGCTGCGAGGGCCTCGGGCAGCCACGTGGGAGTCGCGTTGCGGCTGGCCACGGACGAGGGTGCGCGGATCCGCCGTCGGGAGGTGCTCCGGCTGCCCGGCAGTGTTCGGGGGGTCGGTGGCGCGGTGTTGGCCGCCGGGCAGCTGGCCGAGGTGGCCCAGCAGGAGTCCAAGGCCGCGACCGAGGATCGCAATGCCCGGGAACGAGAGGAACTGCTGGCGGCGTTGGGGGCCACGGGGTTGCGGACGCTGCCCCCGGCGGTCCGTTCCCAGGTGCGCAAGCTGGAGGAGAACCAGAAACGCCGGGCCACCCGGGCCCAGCGGGACGTGCTGGACCGGTCTTTGACGGATCTGCTGTCGTTGTTTCGCGATGTGCTCGTCGTGCAGTTGGGCGCGGGGGTCGAACTGACGAACGCCGAGATGGCTGCGGAGGTCGAACAGCTGGCCCGTCAGTCCTCTCCCGAGGAGACGATCCACAGGATGGACGCGATCGCGCAGGCCCGGTTCAGGATCGCGGCGAACGTCGCGCCTCTGCTGGCACTGGAGGCTCTCATGGTGCAGCTGTGTCCAGTGACCCGGTGAACTGTGTCCTGTGACCCGGTGAAGGGACACCGGTCGTTGCGATTTCCCCCTGGATCTTTCGGGCTTGTCGGGCCTCGGGATCCGGGTCCAGGGACGGCTGCTCCCCTGCGAGGGCCGGTCGAGGTCGGGTACGGTCGAGGTGCTCGACCCGCGCAGGCCCTCGTCACTGCCGATATCAGGAGACCGTTCTGCCGATGTTCCGGCTCTCTCACTCCGCCGCCCTCCGTTCCTGCCGTCCGTCCGACCGCACCGAGCCCGCTTCGGCACGGCCCGCTTCGGCACGGCCGGGCTCGGTCGATCCCCTGTCGCCTCGGCTGAGGCCGGCAGCGCGGGTTTTGTTCGCGGGGCTGTTGGCCACAACAGTGACCGGTTCCCTGCTGGCGGGATGCTCGTTTTCGGATGACGACGGCGGTTCGGGAACGGCGGCCCCTTCTGCGCTCTCGAAGGCCGGCAAGGTTCCTCAGGGGGTGAAGGACCCGGCGGCCCAGGAGAGCTACCGGCAGTTCTACTCGCAGAAGCCGGTTTGGCAGGACTGCGAGGACTTCGAGTGCACCACCGTCACGGTGCCTGTCGACTGGGCCGATCCGGGTGGTGCCTCCATCGAGCTCGCCCTGCGCAGGCTGCCGGCGGCGGGAAAGTCCTTCGGATCCATGCTGATCAATCCTGGGGGCCCCGGGGTGTCCGGGGCGGATTTCGTGGAATCGGCGCGGATCGTCTTCGGACGCAAGGTCCGTGAGCGCTTCGACATCGTGGGCTGGGATCCGCGGGGGATCGGCAAGTCCGTCCCGATCAAGTGCGTTTCCGATGCGGAGATCGAACGTCTCCTGTCCGGGGAGTCCACCCCGGACGACGCCACCGAGATCGCCCAGTCCATAGCGGAGCAGAAGAAGTTCGCCAATGCCTGCGTGGACAACAGCGGCGAGATCGTTCGACACGTCGACACGATCAGCACGGTCAAGGACATGGACGTGATCCGGGCCGTCCTCGGTGACGAGACCCTGAGTTACTACGGCGCGTCGTACGGAACATACCTGGGCGCCTGGTACGCCGAGACCTTCCCGTGGAGGGCGGGTCGGCTGGTCCTGGACGGCGCCGTCGATCCGTCCCTGTCGACCGAGCAATACACGACCGGTCAGGCGTTGGGTTTCCAACGGGGGATGAAGGCATTCGTCGAGGACTGCCTGAGCCGTTCGGGCTGCCCCCTGAGGGGTTCGACCGAGCAGGCCGTACAACAGCTGGACAATCTGATCCAGAACGCGGACGACCATGCGCTGCGCACGGATGTCGGCCGGGAACTCACCCAGTCCCTCATGGTCACCGGGCTGGCCATGGGAATGTACGACGACCAGTTCTGGCCCATGCTCACCGAGGCCATCAAGAAGGCCGTGAAGGGTGATGGGACGGGGCTGCTGAAGCTCGCGGACACGTACAACGAGCGCGACGAGGGGGGCCGGTACAGCCAGGTCCTGGCCGCGAACTCGGCGATCTACTGCCTGGACCACGCGGTCGAGGAGTCCCCCGAACAGATCCGCACCCTCGCCGACGCCCTGGCCGAGCGCTACCCGCCGTTCGGTCGATCCATGGGCTGGGGCCTGCTGGGCTGTTCCCAATGGCCGCTCGACGCCGTCGTCCCCGCCAAGAAACTCACCGCCGACAGCGCAGCCCCCATCCTCGTGATCGGCACGAAGGGCGACCCCGCGACCCCGTACGAGTGGGCACAGTCCCTGGCCGAGCAGTTGTCCTCTGGTCGCCTGCTCACCTGGGAGGGCGAGGGGCACACGGCTTACAGCCGCGGCAGCGACTGCGTGGAGGGCATCGTGGAAGACTTCTTCCTCGCCGGCAAGGACCCCGGCGAGAACCGCACCTGCCCCGCCTGAGGCCCTGCGACGAGCGACGAGCACCCCGCGGGACAGGCCGCGCAGGAACAGCTGTGCGGAAGCACTGTGCGGAAGATGCTGGCGAAACGACCCCCCGGTCGCTTCCCCCGAAACGACGGACCCCCCGCTCCCAGGTCCCGGGACGCCGTCCGACAGCGGCCCGGGCCACGTGGTGACAAGGCCTGCGCAGCGCACCCGGACGAACCCGTATACTGCTGACTCGTGCCGCCCCGGTGGCATCTGCCGCCTTAGCTCAGTCGGCCAGAGCAACGCACTCGTAATGCGTAGGTCTCGGGTTCGAATCCCGAAGGCGGCTCCGATGAAATGGCGGGTCAGAGGATGAATTGCCTCTGACTCGCCATAGTCATCTCCGGCCTGGTTGCAGTTATCGCCTTTGCGGGCATCCGGCTACCACCACGACACCCCCTCGATCCGCTCGCTGGCGGCGGCCTGGGATTCCCGGTGGTACATCAGGGTCAGCACGAGAGCCGGGGAGAGGCTCACGTGCCGGGGTTCCTTGGCTCTTGGGGTGGTTCACGATCCGGAGCACCACCCCGACCCCGGGCGAGGGATCGCCGAGATCGTCGAGGCCGCCTCCGCCCGGGACCAGGCGACCGGGAGCCCGACTTGTTGTCGCGCGGGGGCCGCTTGGACTCCGCCCTGACACAAGGGACAGGACCCGCGCCGGCAGGTCTCCCTCAACACCGTGGAACGGATCTTCATCGCGGAGTCGAGCGCGCAACGGGACCGCGCGCAACGGGACCGCGAGCAGCGGGTCGGAGGGGCGCGGACCCGTCGCCTCCAGGTCTCGGCCGCGACGCTCGCGGTCGCTCTGCTCGCGGTCGCCGGCCTGGCGGCCTTCGGGGCCCGGACGCGCCGGACCGCAGAACACGCACGCGGCTCGGCGCTGTCCCGGCAACTGGCCGAGGCCGCCAACCGACTCCGCACGGTGAATCCGACGGTCGCAGCCCAGCTCGCCCCGCTCGGCTACCGGACCGCCCCCACCGTGGAGGCCCGACCTGCCCTGATCGATACCACGGCCGCTCCGATCGCCCGACGGTCGGAGGGCCCTGGCGGTCCCGTCGCCGTGGCTTCCAGCAGAAACGGTGCGCTCCTCGCCGCCGTCGGTGCGGGCGGCACGATCCATCTGTGGGACACCAGCGTTCCCGCAGCACCCCTGACACTCCCACCGTTACGGCTCGACGGCGAGGACACCGTTCTCCATCTCACGTTCCGGCCCGATGGTGGCAGCCTGGCCGCAGCCGTCTCCGGTCCGAACGGCGTACGGGTACACGTGTGGGTGGCGTGTCACCCGATCCCTGGGGTCTGTTTCGCCAACTCCTGCCTGGTGCCGTGCCCGGCCCTGACCAACCACGGAGCCGGAGCCACCTATTTGCGCCACCTCTGTCTTTCCCCGTGCTGCGGTCGGGGTGTCCGGCGTCGTACGGGCATCTCAGCCAGTCCTCCGGACACTTGATCATTCTGCTCTGCTGAGTACGTCAGATCCTCAACAGTCGCAGGAAGGGAAGACCTTCATGTTCAAGAGAACCGTCACCGCGGTCATCGGCGTTCTGCTGGCCGGGGGAGCGCTCGTCGCCGCCTCACCGCAGGCCCAAGCCGCGCCCTGCAGCGGGTCCAGCTGCGTCGGTCGGAACCCGACCATCGGATGTGACGCGGACGGGGTGACCTTGCGCTACCACGACTACACGGCCGAGAACTCGGCCAGGTTCCGGGTGGAAGTCCGGTACTCCCGGGCGTGCAATGCGGCCTGGGGACGGCAGACCGTCTGGAGCGGGAACAACGTGAGCTTCGCGCTGTCGGCGTGGAATCCCGGCGCACCGAGCCAGGGAACAATCGGGATCAACGGCAACACGACATGGACCGGGATGATCGACGGGAGACCTCTGGATTGTGCGGGTACCCAGTTCTACGTCAACGGCCGTTGGGTCCGCTGGTACTACATCGGGTGCTCCTGACGCCATATCACGTGCTGAAGCCCGGCTGTCGCCGCGGTCCGTCGGGGACCACGGCGACAGCCGGGTGGCGTTTGGCTGCGTGGTCAGGAAAAGTGACTGTGGCCGGGATCCCGACGGTCGTCATCGACCTCAGTGGACTCGGGGACGGGAGCAGCTCGAGGGCAGGACGATCCGCCGCGTTCGCAGT
>JAUPKJ010000255.1 GCA_030837505.1 Actinomycetota bacterium | reverse complement strand
TGCGCCGACCCCGCACGGCCGAGGGCACCGGGTCGGTCTCGTCGTCGAACTCCCCGATCAACTGCTCCAACAGGTCCTCCAACGCCACGAGCCCCACCACGGCCCCACCGTCCCCCCCGACCAGCGCCACCTGAGCCCGCCCCGCCCGCATCAACCGGACCCCCGCGGCCACCCGCGTGTCCGACGAAAGGACCATCACCTGACCACTGAGATCCTCTGCCCCGCACTCGATCCCCGCCGTGGTGACCCTCGCAGCCTCCCGCACATGCACCACCCCCACCACGGCCCGCCGCCCCCCGGCCCCCTCCATCCACACCCCACCGCCCGCCGACGACCCGGACCCCCGCCCCGGAACCTGCCCGGACCCCAGAACCTGCCCCGGGATCGGCCCCACCCGCGAACCCAGCACCACCAACCGCGAACGCCCCGAGGACCGACACACCCGCTCCACCTCCCGCGCCCCCGCCCGCGAGGAAATCGTGACGATCCGCTCGGCCGGAACCATCACCTGCCCCACCGTGGTCCGCTGGATCGCCAACATCGCCGTGAGCAACTGGTGCTCGGGCGCCTCCAAGGTCCCGCGCTCGCGGGAGGACTCGATGAGGATCCCCAGCTCCTGCGGCCCGTGGGCCCCGGCCAACTCGTCCTGGGGCCGGACCCCCATCAGACGCAGACACCCGTTCGCCAGGGCGTTCAGGACCGCCAGGACCGGCCGGGACACGGA
Organism: Actinomycetota bacterium; assembly: GCA_030837505.1. GTDB lineage: Bacteria > Actinomycetota > Actinomycetes > Actinomycetales > Kineosporiaceae > JAUPKJ01. Next base: position 4,306 of record JAUPKJ010000255.1, on the reverse strand, counting down.
GGTGAACCAGCCGAACGGCCAGGCCAGCAGCTGCGCGGAGAACTCCGGGCGGCTGATCGCCCAGGACTTGGGCGCCATCTCCCCCACGACCACGTGCGCGAACCCCACCAGGCCCACCGCCAGGGTGAACGCCACCGGATGGACCGCCCCGGCCGGCAGGCCCACCGCCGACAGGACCGGCTCCAACAGGTTCACGACCGCCGGCTCGGCCAACGCCCCCAACCCCAGGGTGCACACGGTGATCCCCAACTGGGCCCCGGCCAGGGTCAACGACAGCCGCCGGGAGGCCCGCAGAGCGGCCCGCGCCGAACGGCTGCCGGCCGCGGCACTCTGCTCCAACCGGTGCGGCTTGGCCGCGACCAGCGAGAACTCCGCCGCGACGAAGAAAGCATTGGCCGCCAGCAGCCCCAACGACGCCAGGCCCGTCCCCACCGTGCTCACCGGCCCCCACCCCCCGGCCCGGCCGACGGACGGCCCTCCTCGACGCCCCGGGGCGGGCCCGCGCCCAACCGGACCGTCAACGGCACGTGCCGGGCCACCTCGGTCACCTCCAGCCGGACCGTCACCGACCCGCCTTCCCCCGAGCCCCCCGCCGACAGGACCAGGACCGCCACGTCCCCGACGGCCGACACCCGCCCCAACCGGGCCAGGACCAGACCGGCCAGGGTGTCGTAGGAGGAACTGCGCGGCAGGACGATCCCGGTGACGTCGGCGACCTCGTCGAGCCTCCAACGCCCCGGCAACAGCCACGCCCCCCCGGGCTCCCGGGCCGCCACCGGACCGGGCGGGTCGTCCTCGTCACGGATCTCCCCCACGAGCTCCTCGGCGATGTCCTCCAACGTGATGATCCCCGCCAACCCGTTGTACTCGTCCATCACACAGGCCAACTGCTGGCGCTCGCAGCGCAACTGTTCCAGGACCTTCGGCAGGCGCATGACCTCGGTGACCAGCACCGCCGGTCCGGCCAGTTCCCCCACGGCGGTCAGGGCCCGGCGGGCCGGTTCCAGGTCGACCACGTCGCCCACGGACACGACCCCCACCACGTCGTCGATGCTGTCGCCCACGACCGGGAACCGGGTGTGCCCGGTGTCCATCAGATCGATGGCCCGCACCGCCGGGTCGTTCGCCCGCAGGGTCACGACGTCGACCCGGGGGACCATCGCCTCGGCAGCGGTCAGCGACCGGAACCCCAGGCCCCGGTCCAACAGGTGGTAGGTGTCGGCGTCCAACAGGCCCTCGGCGTGGGAACGGGCGATGATCCGGTCGAGGTCCTCGGGCGTGGCCGACCGGTCGAGGTGCTCGACGGGTTCCACCCCCACCAGACGCAGCAACCCGTTCGAGGCGGCGTCGAACACCCGGACGAGCCCCCCGGCCACGGCCAGGTACGCCAGGGTCGGGCGGGCCAGGGCCCGGGCCAGGACCTCGGGCCGGGCGATCGCGAGGTTCTTGGGCGCCAGCTCCCCCAGCACCATCTGCACGACCGTGGCCACCAGCACGGCCACGGCCAGCGACACCGGCAGACTCACCGAGTCCGGCACCCCCCGCCCCCCGAGCAGGTCGTCCAGCCCCTGCCCGATGAAGGGCTCGGCCACGTACCCGGCCAGCAGACCCGTCACGGTGATCCCCAGCTGCGCGCCCGACAGCACGAACGACAACCGACCGGCCACCTGCAGGGCCCGACGCGCGGGCACGTCGCCCTGCTCGGACAGCACCCGCAACCGGTCGGTGTCCACCGCGACGTAGGCGAACTCCTGCGCCACGAAGAACCCCGTGGCCAGGGTCAGAACCAGCACGAGCAGCAACCCGAGGAGCATGGTCACGGCCCGTGCACCCCCCGCGCGGCCGACCGACCGGCCGCGGCGAAGGCCGTGAGGGGGGTGCGGAGCACGAACGGCCGGGAGTCACCCGGCCCGCTACTGCACCCCTCCGGTGAGGGAGGTTCGTCCATCCGCCCACAGTAGTACGGGCCCTGTCCACCTCGACGACGAGGACGACGACTCCCCGACCGGCCCCGGCCCTGGTGCTGCCCCCACCCCGGACAGGGCGGACAACAGCACCGAAAACCACCCCCAGGCCCCCTAACCTCGAACGGTGTCCACCGCACAGGGAATCCCCGCGCCCCCGCAACCCTCCGACCCCTCCCGGCCCGCGCCCACCCCCCGCGCCGAACGCTCCCCGGCCCCCGACCTGGCCCGCGGCCTGATGCTGCTGTTCATCGCCCTGGCCAACGTCGTCCCCTACCTGCACGGCGCCCCCCGGGGCCCGGGGGGCCGCCCCCAGGACTCCACCGCCGTCGACCGCCTCGCCGACACCCTCGTGTCACTGTTCGTCGACGCCCGCTCCTACCCCATGTTCGCGATCCTGTTCGGCTACGGCCTGGCCACCATGGCCCGCCGGGCCACGGCCCGCGGAGCCACCCCCCACCAGGTCCGGGCCCTGCTGAACCGCCGCCACCGGTGGCTCATCGCCCTGGGATTCGCGCACGCCGCCCTGCTGTTCGCCGGCGACATCCTGGCCATCTACGGCATCGTCGGCCTGCTCGCCGCCCGCCTGGTCGACCGCCCCGACAAGGTCCTGCGCCGCTGGGCCGCCGTCAGCTTCCTGAGCATGACCACCGTGCTCACCCTCGCCTTCTGGTCCGAGGGCGCCACCGCCGACCCCGACAACCTCAACGCCAAGACCGACTACCGGGACGCCGCCCTCGCCAGACTCACCGAACACGCCCTGAACGTCGGCCTGTTCGCCGCCCTGGCCTTCCTCATCGGCCTGTTCGTCATCGGCATCACCCTGGCCCGCACCGGACTGCTGGACCACCCCGAACAACACACCACCGCCCTGCGCCGCACCGCCGCCGCCACCCTGACCGCCAACCTCCTGCTGGCCCTGCCCCACGCCCTGACCGTCGGCGGCTACCTCCACCCCGACCACCCCCGACAGACCGTCCTTAACACCCTGCACATCGTCTCCGGCTGGGCCGCCGGCCTGGGCTACGTCTGCGCCTTCGCCCTCCTGGCCCTCCACCTGCAACACTCCCGCCGCCCCACGGCCCACCACCTGAGCACCGCCGTCCGCGCCGTCGGAGAACGCTCCCTGACCTGCTACCTCCTCCAGTCCGCCGTCCTGGCCCCCCTCCTGTGCGCCTGGGGCGCCGGCCTGGGAGCGAACATCGGCACCGCCCAGGCCTACGCGCTCGCCGCCGGCACCTGGCTGCTGACAGCGGCCGTGGCCCTCGCCCTGGCCCGCACCGGCCGCCGCGGCCCCTTCGAGGTCCTCCTGCGCCACCTGACCTACCGCACCGCCGGCACCACCAACGCGACCAGCACGACCCCCGCCGGCCCCTGAAACCACCCGACGACCACCCCCGGGAACGTCCCCGACCCGTCGTACCCTGAACGCATGATCGACTCGGCCGGGCGCTCGCGGGACCCCCGCCACCGGACCACTCCCGGCCCGCCGGTCCCCGCCGTGCCCTCCGGCGTCCCCGCGGGCCGCCCCGACGACCGGCTCCCGGCCCCGGGGCGGCCCGCGGTGCCCGCAGTGCCCGACCTGGCCGTCCGGCCGGACTGCCCCGACCCGGCGGCGGAACTGGGCCGCCTGATCACCGGGGCCGTTGCCCTGCTGCCCGGCCTGCCCCCGGCCGACCCCCTGGACCGCTACGGCCTGCGACGCCTCACGGCCCTGTGGCTGGCCGCGGACAAGACCGATCACACGCGCCGCGCCTACTACGCCGACCTGGCCGCCTGGCTGTCCTGGTGCACCCGCACCGGCCTGGACCCGCTGCGGGCCCGCCGCGCCGACGTCGACGCCTGGAAGACCGGCCTGACCCGGCAGACCCCCGACGGCGCCGTGCGGCCCGTGGCCCCCAGCACCCTGGCCCGCCGCCTGGCCGGGATCTCCAGCTGGTACCGGTACCTGCAGTCCAACGAGGCCTGCGAGCGCAACCCCGTGGCCGCCGTCCGCCGGCCCCGCACCGCCGGCACCCCGCCCCTGCCGGCCCTGGAGGAGTCCTCCGCGGTCCGCCTGCTCGAGCACTGCGCGCGCCGGGCCGCCCGCAACGACACCGAGGTCTCCTGGCGCGACGCCGCCGTGCTGACGATCCTGTTCACGACCGGGCTGCGGGTCTCGGCCCTCACCGGCGCCCACCTGAGCGACCTGACCCTGGACGGCGGCCACACCGTCCTGCGCTACCGCCAGAAAGGCGGACGACAGGATCTGGTCCCCCTGCCCGACCCGGTCCTCGCCACGCTGCGCTCCTACCTGCACCGGCGGGCGGCCCGCGAGGGCCTGCCCCCCACGGCCCTGCGCG
>JAUPKJ010000254.1 GCA_030837505.1 Actinomycetota bacterium | reverse complement strand
GGACCCGACGCCGTGAGGCCGGCCCCACCCGAGGCACGAGGTGCAACGACCCCATGAACGGCCCTGAAGATCCCGGTGCGGACGGCTCGAACCCGGACGGCTCGAACCCGGATGGCTCGAACCCGGACGGTTCGGACCCGCCCCTGCGCCTCCGCCTCCCGGGGAGCGCTCGGAACAGGACCGCGCGCGGCCCCGGGATCCGAAGGCTCCTGGGCAGCATCCGCCCCGATCCGCCCGGTATGCCAAGGGTCCTGCGCCCGGGCGCTTCCCCCCGCGTGGCCCGACGCCGGATCGCCCCCGAGGAACGGCTCCGGCCCGAGGAGGGTGGACCCGAGGAGCGGCTCCGTCCCGCTGGGCTGGGCCGTCCCGCTGGGCTGGGCCGTCCCGTTGGACTGGGCCGTCCCGCTGGGCTGGGCCGTCCCCGGGCCGGACGGCCCGTGCTGCGTCTGGGAAAACCCGACCGGCGCCTGCGCGTGGCCTTCGCCGGCGTGCTCTTCGTGCTGAGCCTGTTCGCCGGGCGCCTGGTGCAGCTCCAGGGGCTGGACGCCTCGGCCCTGGCCTCTGCGGCCCTCAAACAGCGCACGGGCACCACCTCCCTGCCCGCGCACCGCGGTGACATCGTCGACGCCGGCGGGGCCGTGCTGGCCACCACGATCGAGCTGCGCGACGTCGTCGTCGACCAGACCCTCGTGTCCCGGTACCGCCGGGGCCCCGACGAGCGACCCGTCGGTGTCGAGGGGGCCGCCCGGGACATCGCCCAGCTGTCCGGCGTCCCGGCCCCGACCCTCGCCCAGCGCCTGATGGGCAAGGAACGCTTCGCCTATGTCCTCAAGGGGATCGCGCCGGAGACAGCCCGCAGGATCCTGCGCCTGGGGATCCCCGGGATCGGCCTGGAACAGGCCAGCCGCAGGGACTACCCGGCCAAGAGCGTCGGAGCGGCCCTCCTGGGGTTCGTCGGGGCCGATGAGCGGGCCTGGGGCGGGGTCGAGGGCGCCTTCGACGAGATCCTCGCGGGCAAGGACGGCACGGCGACCCACGAGCGCGGTGCCGACGGCACCCAGATCCCGACGGCGGCCGTCCAGGAGATGCCGCCTCAGGACGGTTCCCAGGTCCACCTGACCATCAACCGGGACCTGCAGTGGCAGGTCCAGTCCGCGCTGCGTGAGCAGATCCGCAAGACGAAGGCCGAATCCGGGTCGATCGTGGTCATGAACCCGCGTACGGGACGCATCCTGGCCCTCGCCACGGAACCGACCTTCGACCCCAACCACCCGGGCAAGGCCCCCGAGGCCGACCGGGGCAACCGCGCCCTGCTCGACGTCTTCGAACCCGGCTCGGTCTCCAAGGTGATCTCCATCGCGGCAGCTCTCGAGGAGAAGGTGGCCACCCCCCGGACCCCGGTCGTCGTGCCGGGACAGCTCGTGCGCGCCGACAAGACCTTCCGGGACTCCGAGGAACACGGCGAGGAGAGACTGACCACGGCGGGGATCCTGGCGACCTCCAGCAACATCGGCACGATCAAACTGGCCGAGCAACTGGCCCCCGAGCGTATGCACCACTACCTGAAGCTCTTCGGGCTGGGGCAGAGAACCGGGGTGGGCCTGCCGGAGTCCGCCGGACTCCTGGCCGATTCCGACGACTGGTCCGGCTCGCAACGCTACACGGTCCTGTTCGGACAGGGCCTGTCGGTGACGGCCCTCCAGGCGGCCGTGGTGTTCGCGACCCTCGCCAACGACGGGGTTCGGGTGACCCCGCGCATCGTCGAGGGTTTCACGGCCCCAGACGGCACCTACCGCGCGGCCCCGACGTCCCCGGGCACGCGCGCCGTCAGCACCGACACGGCCCGTTCCCTGCGGCTCATGCTGGAGAACGTGGTGGGCGAGCGCGGCACGGCGATCAAGGCCACGATCCCCGGCTACCGGGTGGCGGGCAAGACGGGCACGGCGGAGGCCCCGGACCCCTCCTGCGGATGCTATCGCGGCTACACCGCCAGCTTCATCGGGCTGGCCCCCGCCGACGACCCGCAGCTCGTCGTGGCCGTGATCCTCCAGCGTCCCCAGGAGGGACACTACGGCGGACAAGTGGCCGCCCCCGTGTTCCAGCAGGTCATGACCAACGCGCTCGCCCGGACCGCGACGCCCCCGACCGGGACACAACCCCCCGTGATGCCCCTGCGGTGGTGATGACGGGTAGCCTCCCAGCCGTGTCGATGCCCGGTGGGCCACGCCCGATCGATGTCCCAGTGAAGCCCCTCGCCGATGTTGCCGAGCGAGTGGGCGCACACGTCCCCGACAACGCCGGCGACGCCGCCGTCGGGGGCGTCAGCCTGTCCTCGGGGGCGGTACGTCCCCGGGACCTCTACGCAGCCCTGCCCGGCAGCCGCGTGCACGGGGCGAGCTTCGTGGCCGAGGCCGTCGAACGCGGTGCCGCCGCGGTGCTGACCGACCCCGCCGGCGCGCAGCTGGCCTCGGGATGCGGACTGCCGTTGCTGGTCGTACCCCGGCCCCGCAGCAGCCTCGGCCGGCTCGCCGCGTGGATCTACGGGTCCCCCGCGGACCGGATCACGACCCTCGGGGTCACGGGCACCAACGGCAAGACCACCACGACGTTCCTGCTGGACTCGGCCCTGCGGGCCACCGGACGGCGCACGGGCCTCGTGGGGACCGTCGAGATCCGATCGGGCGAGCGCCGGGTGCACAGCACCGGCACGACCCCAGAGGCCCCCGACCTGCACGCGCTGCTGGCCGTCATGGGCCAGGACGGAGTGGACACCTGTTCCCTGGAGATCTCCAGTCACGCCCTGGACCAGCACCGGGTCGACGGCCTGGTCCTGGACGTCGCCGGCTTCAGCAATCTCTCGCAGGACCATCTGGACTATCACCACACCATGGAGGAGTACTTCCAGGTCAAGGCGAGGATGTTCTCCCCTGAGCAAGCCCGCCGGGCCGTGATCTGCATCGACGACGAGTGGGGCCGCCGCCTGGCCGGCAGCGTGCAGATCCCCGTGACGACCGTGGCCACGCGTCCGCACGCGGGGGCCGACTGGCAGACCGAACGGGTCAGGACCGTCCGGGGACTGCCCGTCGCGCAGATCAGCGGACCGCGCGGCGAGTTGCTCGAACTCGCCTGCCCCCTGCCCGGGGAGTACAACCTCGCCAACGCCCTGCTGGCCCTCGGGATGCTCGTCGGTACGGGCCTCGGTGCGCAGACCGCCGCCGACGCCCTGGCCCTGGCCGGACCCGTGCCCGGGCGGATGGAGCGGGTCGTCGGTGCCGACCTGCCGCAGGAGCCCTTCGCCGTCGTGGACTACGCCCACAGCCCCGACGCCGTCAGCGCGGCCCTGCGCACCCTGAGTGCCGGACCGCGCCCCCTCGTGGTCGTGCTCGGCGCCGGGGGGGACCGGGACCGCGACAAGCGCGAACTCATGGGCCGGGCCGCGGCCGAGACCGCCGACGTGGTCGTGGTCACCGACGACAACCCCCGCTCGGAGGACCCGGCGGCCATCCGGGCCGCGGTCCTCGCCGGCGCGAGGGACCAGGCCCGAACCAGCGGGGCGAGGGTCCTGGAGGTGCCCGGACGCGCGGAGGCGATCGCCGAGGGCCTGCTCCGGGCCCGCTGCGGGACCCTCCTGGTCGCGGGCCGGGGACACGAGCAGGGGCAGGAGATCGCCGGTGTCCGGCACCCCTTCGACGACAGGGAGGTCCTGCGCGACCTCATGCTGGGCGCCGTCCCGGGACCGGCGCCCCTGCCGGCCACGAGCGCCCCCACCTCCGTCACGCCCACCTCCGTCACGCCGGCCTCCGTCACGCCGGCCCGGTCCTTCCCCGAGGAGACAGCACCGTGATCCCCCTGACCCTCGCCGAGGTCGCCCGGGCCACCGACGGCCGACTCGACGCCGGCACGGACCCCCGGGCCGTCGTCGTCGGCCCGGTCGTCGCCGACTCGCGCGAGGCGGTTCCGGGGGCCCTGTTCGTGGCCCTGCCCGGTGAGCGGTGCGACGGGCACGACCACGCGCCCTCCGCGGTGGAGCGCGGCGCCGTCGCCGTGCTCGCCGCCCGCAGCACGGCCGTGCCTGCCGTGCTGGTCGACGACCCCCTCATCGCCGTGGGCCGTCTGGCCCGGGCCGTCCTCGAACGGCTCGCCGACGGCGACGGTGCCCCGACCGTCGTGGGGATCACCGGGTCGAGCGGCAAGACCGGCACCAAGGACATGCTCGCGGGCCTCCTGGGCGACCTGGGCCCGACCGTGGCGCCCGAGGGATCGTTCAACAACGAACTGGGCCTTCCCCTGACGGTGCTGCGGGCCGACCCCACGACCCGCTTCCTCGTCGCGGAGATGGGCGCCAGGGCCCCGGGGGACATCGACTACCTGTGCGGGATCGTCGCGCCGCGCATCGGCGTCGTGCTCAACATCGGGGCCGCCCACGCCGGGGTCTTCGGCGACCGCGCCACGACGGCGAGAACCAAGGGCGAGCTCGTCAGCGCCCTGCCCCCCGACGGGCTGGCCGTCCTGAACGCCGACGACCCCCTGGTGCGGCAGATGGCGGACCGGGCCCCCTGCCCGGTCGTCCTCGTCGGCCGTGACCGGGCCGCGGACGTCCGGGCCCAGGACGTCGTCCTCGACGGCGTGGCCCGCCCTTCCTTCCTGCTCGTGCACGGCGAGGAGCGCGCCGGCGTGCGCCTGGCCCTGCACGGCGAGCACCACGTCGCCAACGCCCTGGCCGCAGCGGCCGTCGCGCTGCACGCCGGTGCGGGCCTGGCCGCGGTCGCGCAGGGACTGTCCCGGTGCGGGGCCGGCAGCCGGTGGAGGATGGAGGTCACAGAGCGCGCCGACGGCGTCGTGGTCGTCAACGACGCCTACAACGCCAACCCCGATTCGGTGGCGGCGGCCCTGCGGGCCCTGACCGTCATCGCGGCCGGGGACGGCACGGATGCCCCCCGGCGTTCCTGGGCCGTGCTGGGTGAGATGCTGGAACTCGGCGGGAACAGCGCGGCCGAGCACACGGCCGCCGGGGAACTGGCTGCCCGACTCGGGGTGTCCCGGGTCGTGGGAGTCGGACCGCTGGCCCGCGACTGCGTCGGGGCAGCCACCCGCTGCGGAACCGAAGCCCTGTGGGTCCCCGACGCGCACGCCGCGTCGGACCTGCTGCGCGAGGAACTGGGACCGGGAGACGTCGTCCTGGTCAAAGCCTCCCGGGACGTCGGTCTGGAGTCCGTGGCCCGCGGGTTGCTGTCGGGGGTTGTGCTGAAAGGTTGCCGTGAGTCCGCCGTACAGGAGGAGAACCAGGCGTGATCACTGTCGTGCTGGCGGCGACGGTGTCGTTGCTGCTGTCCCTGTTCGGGACACCATTGTTCATCCGGTTCCTCGTCCGTCGTAAATACGGACAGTTCATCCGGGACGACGGCCCGACATCGCACCACACCAAACGGGGCACCCCCACCATGGGCGGGGCCGTGATCATCGGAGCGGCGCTCGCCGGGTACGCCGTGGCGCACACGGTGATCTTCCGCCCGCCGTTCATCGACTTCCGCGTTCCGTCCATGTCGGCGGTGCTCGTGCTGTTCCTCATGGCGGGGCTGGGCCTGGTCGGCTTCCTCGACGACTTCATAAAGATCTCCAAGCAGCGCAGCCTGGGGCTGCGGGCCGGGGCCAAGCTCGCGGGGCAGTCCGTCGTCTCGATCACCTTCGGGGTCCTGGCGCTGCAGTTCCCCGACCGGGCGTTCCAGTCCCCGGCCTCGACCCGCGTCTCCGTGATCCGTGACACCGGGATCGACCTGGCCTTCGCCGGGACCGCGATCGGCCTGATCCTGTTCGTCGTCTGGTCGTACATCGCGATCGCCGGCATGAGCAACGGCGTCAACCTCACCGACGGCCTGGACGGGCTGGCCACGGGCGCGAGCGTGATGGTCTTCGCGGCCTACGTGCTCATCGGGATCTGGCAGTCCAACAACTCCTGCCAGTCCCGGCCGGGCCCGCAGTGCTACGAGGTCCGCGATCCCCGGGACCTGGCGGTCGTCGCGGCCTGCATGATGGGTTCCTGTTTCGGCTTCCTGTGGTGGAACGCCTCCCCCGCGAAGATCTTCATGGGGGACACCGGCTCGCTCGCCCTCGGTGGCGCGCTGGCCGGGCTGGCCATCACGACCCGCACAGAACTGCTCATCGTCGTGCTCGGCGGACTGTTCGTCATGATCACCCTGTCGGTCATGATCCAGGTCGGGTCCTTCAAGATGACCGGGAAACGGGTCTTCCGCATGGCCCCCCTGCAACACCACTTCGAACTGGCCGGCTGGGGCGAGGTCACCATCGTCATCCGGTTCTGGATCATCGCGGGGCTGTTCGCGGGGATGGGGCTGGGCGTGTTCTACGCCGAGTGGGTGGTGGGCACGTGAGCGGGGCCGACGCCCGGTTCGACCCGAGCACCCTCACCCACGGTGGGATCGACCTGACCGGCGTCCGGGCCCTCGTCGCGGGCCTGGGGATCTCCGGCCTCGCGGCGGCCGGGGCCCTGCTGGACCGGGGCGCGACCGTCACCGTCGTCGACGGCGCGGACACCCCGGCGCAGCGCGAACGCGCCGGGAGCCTGCCGGGGGCCCGGATCCTGTGCGGCCCGACGGCCGCCGGGGAGCTGCCGGAGGGCCCGGCCCCCGACCTCGTCGTGACCTCGCCGGGGTGGCGGCCGGACAACCCGCTGCTCGTCGCCGCGGCCGCCGTGGGGACCCCGGTGTGGGGCGAGGTCGAACTCGCCTGGCGGCTGCGGCCCGCCACGGGCGCGGCCCCCTGGCTCACCCTCACGGGCACCAACGGCAAGACCACGACCGTGGGGATGCTCGAGGCCATGCTGACGGCCGCCGGGAGACGGGCCGTCGCCGCGGGCAACATCGGCACCCCGCTGCTGGACGCCGTCCTGGCCGAGGACCCCTACGACGTCATCGCGGTGGAGCTGTCCAGTTTCCAGCTGCACTGGGCGTCCTCGCTCTCCCCGCTGGCCGCGGCGTGCCTGAACATCGCGGACGACCACACCGACTGGCACGGCTCTGCCGCCGCCTACGCTGCCGACAAGGGCCGCGTCTACGAACGGGCGCAGGTCGCCTGCGTTCACAACGTCCAGGACCCGGCGACCGAGGACCTCGTGCGGCGGGCCGACGTCGTGGAGGGCTGCCGCGCCGTGGGAATCACCCTGGGGACTCCCGCGGTGTCCATGCTCGGCGTCGTCGACGACGTGCTGTGCGACCGGGCCTTCGTCGAACAGCGCGACACGAGCGCCGCGGAACTGGCCACCCTGCGCGACGTGCGCCTCGCGGGCGGCGGGACCCTCGCGCGCCACAACATCGCCAACGCCCTGGCCGCTGCCGCCCTCGCGCGCGCCTACGGTGTGCCCTGCACGGCCGTCCGGGACGGCCTGCGCGGGTTCGTGCCCGGCGGCCACAGGATCGCCACCGTGGCCGAGGCGGACGGCGTGCGCTGGGTCGACGACTCCAAGGCCACCAACCCCCATGCGGCCGACGCCTCTTTGGGCGCTTTCGACTCGGTCGTGTGGATCGCGGGCGGCCTGGCCAAGGGCGCCCGGTTCGACGACCTCGTGGCCGCGCACGCCGGGCGCCTGCGCGCCGTGGTGCTCATCGGGCGTGACCGTCGGTCACTCGCCGAAAGCCTCGCGCGACACGCGAGCGACATCCCCGTGGTCGACCTCGACCTCACGGAGACTGGCCCGACGGCGGTCATGGACCGGGTCGTGCGCGTGGCGGGCGACCTGGCCCGGCCAGGGGACACCGTGCTGCTGGCCCCCGCCTGCGCTTCCATGGACATGTTCGATTCGTACGCCCATCGCGGGGACGCCTTCGCCGCGGCGGTGCGTCGACTGCTCGGGGGCGACGGGATCCGCGATGTCGGTCGCGGTGGTGGTCGCGCCACGAAGGGATGAGACGATGGCCACCACTGCGGGGGTGGGAGGCCGAACCCGGAGGACCACCCGCGGCGGCGCTCCGCTGCGGGCCGACGGCACCGTTCCCGGCGCCGACAGCACCGGTGTCGAATGGCTGTCCCGGCTCGAATCGCCGTTGGCCGCTTACTATCTGGTGCTGGGCTCTTCGGTCGCCCTGACGGCCCTCGGCCTGGTGATGGTCCTGTCCAGCTCCAGCGTCGAAGCTGTCCGGGACACCGGCTCCTCGTTCTCGGTGTTCGCCAAACAAGCCTTGTTCGCGGTCCTGGGCCTGCCCCTGGCCTGGGCGGCTTCGCGCGCGCCCCTGCGTCTGTGGACCAGGCTGGCCTGGCCGGCCATGGGCGTCGGATTCCTCGGCCTGCTGCTGGTGCTCTCCCCCCTGGGCGACACCGTCCAGGGCAACCGCAACTGGCTGCCTGTCGGCCCCGTCGCCATTCAGCCCTCGGAGGCTGCGAAACTTGCCCTGGTGATCTGGATCTCGACGGTGCTGACGTGCAAGAGACCTCTCCTGCACGTGCCTGCGCACGCCCTGGTCCCGGTCCTGCCCGCGGCCTGCCTCATGCTCGGCCTGGTCCTGCTGGGGCACGACCTGGGCACGGCCCTGGTCATGATGGCGCTCGTCGGGGCGCTGCTGTTCTTCGCGGGTGTCCCGCTGCGCCTGTTCGCCCTCGCGGGCGGACTGGCCGGCGCCGCGAGCCTCCTGCTCGTGTGGACCAGTCCCAACAGGATGGGACGGGTCGGCGACTGGCTGAGCGGCAGCGGGTGCAACGACTACTACGGCTCCTGCTGGCAGGCGATCCACGGCAAATGGGCCCTGGCCTCGGGCGGCTGGTGGGGGGTCGGACTGGGGTCGAGCCGCGAGAAGTGGTCCTGGCTGCCCGCGGCCCACAACGACTTCATCTTTGCGATCATCGGTGAGGAACTGGGGCTTGTGGGCACCCTGGCCGTGCTGACACTGTTCGCCCTGCTGGGTATCGGGATGCTCAAACTGGTTCTGTCCACCGACGACTTCTTCGTCAAGGTGGCGACCGGGGGGGTGCTCGCCTGGATCCTCGGGCAGGCGCTGGTCAACATCGGGGCGGTGCTCGGGGTGCTGCCCGTCATCGGGGTTCCTCTGCCGCTGGTCTCCTACGGCGGCTCGGCCCTCATGATGACGCTTGTCGCTCTCGGGATGGTCCTGGGGTTCGCCCGGCAACTGCCGGGCGCCTCGGAAGCGCTGGCCTCTCGGCCAAGCGTCGTCAAACGATCGCTGGCCGTACTTCCCGGCCGACGAGACGGAGGTGTTCGATGAGTCTGTCCGTACTGCTCGCCGGAGGCGGGACCGCCGGCCACGTGGGTCCGCTCCTGTCCCTGGCCGATTGCCTGCGCCGCCGGGACCCCGGAACCGTCATCACGGCCCTGGGCACCGCCGAGGGCCTGGAATCCCGCCTCGTGCCGGAGGCCGGCTACCGACTGGCCCTCGTGCCCCGCGTCCCGCTGCCCCGCAAACCAACGGCGGACCTCGGCCGTCTGCCCGGCCGGCTGCGGGCGGCCGTCGCCTCGGCGACCACGGCGATCCGCGACAGCGGTGCGCAGGTCGTCGTCGGCTTCGGCGGGTACGTCGCGACCCCCGCCTACCTGGCGGCCCGGCGTCTGGGGCTGCCCATCGTCGTCCACGAGGCCAACGCCCGTCCCGGCCTGGCGAACCGGCTCGGCGCCCGGTTCGCCACGTACGTCGCCGTGACCTTCCCCGGCACGCCGCTGCGGGGCGCGCAGGTCCTGGGGCTGCCCATGCGCCGTCAGGTGACCATGCTGAACCGCGCCACCCTGCGGGCCCACGCCCGCATGAACTTCGGATTGCACCCGGACCTGACGACTCTGCTGATCTACGGGGGGTCCCTGGGCGCCCAGCGTCTGAACCGGACCTTCGGATCCGTGGCCGGGCAGCTGGGACTCGCCGGGATCCAGGTCCTCCACTCGGCCGGGGGCGGCAAGACCGTCGACCTCGCCGGCCGCTACGACGGCGCGCCCCCCTACCAGGTGGTGGAGTACATCGACCAGATGGACCTCGCCTACGCCGCGGCCGACGTCGTGGTCTGTCGGGCCGGGGCCGGCACCGTGTGCGAGGTCACAGCGGTCGGCCTGCCCGCCGTCTACGTGCCCCTGCCCATCGGCAACGGCGAGCAGCGCTTCAACGCCCAGCCCGTCGTCGAGGCCGGGGGAGGACTGCTCATCGACGACGCGGCCTGCACCCCCGAATGGGTCAGCGAACGGCTGATACCGCTCCTGTCGCGCACGCCGGAACTGCAAGCCATGGGGGCGGCGGCCGCGGCCTTCGGGATCCGCGACGGCGACGAGCGCCTGGCCGACCTCGTCCAGCAGGCCGTCGGCCGAGGAGGTGTCCCCCGGTGAGACCGGACCTCGCCCTCGAGATCCCGACGGCCCGCCTGCTCGGCCGGGTCCACCTGATCGGGATCGGCGGCGCGGGAATGTCGGGGATCGCCAGGATCCTGCTGGCCCGCGGCCTGAGCGTCTCGGGCAGCGACCGCGCCGACTCCGAGGTCCTGCAGGCGCTGCGGGCCCTGGGCGCCACGATCCACGTCGGCCACGAGGCCGGGCACGTCGCGGGCGCGGACACCCTCGTGGTCTCCTCCGCCGTGCGCGAGGACAACCCGGAACTGGTCCGGGCCCGTGAGCAGGGCCTGCTCGTCCTGCACCGCTCACAGGCCCTCGCGGCCCTGATGCGCGAGCACCGCGCGGTCGCCGTGGCGGGGACCCACGGCAAGACCACGACGACCTCGATGCTCACGGTCGCGGCCCGCCACTGCGGGGCCGACCCCTCGTGGGCCGTCGGCGGGGACCTGACCGACGGCTCCCCCAACGCGCATCACGGCGGCGGGGAGATCTTCGTGGCGGAGGCCGACGAGTCCGACGGCTCCTTCCTGCTGTACCGGCCCGCCGTCGCTGTGATCACCAACGTGGAGCCCGACCACCTCGACCACTACGGAACCCCCGAGGCCGTAGAGGCGGCCTTCGACGCCTTCTGCGACCGCGTCGAGCCCGGCGGCACGCTCGTCGCCTGTTTCGACGACCCCGGCGCGCGTCGGGTGGCCCGGCGCGCTGCCGATCGTTCGGCCGGGCGGATCACCGTCCTGGGGTACGGCACGGCGCCGGACGCCGACGTGCGCATCACACGCCTGAGCACCGACTCCGACGGCGTGGCCCTCACCCTGTCGGCCCCTGCCGGCG